>DASZKF010000226.1:0-63602 GCA_035947355.1 Pyrinomonadaceae bacterium
AGATGAAGACGCCCGAGGACGCCGTGAAGGGCGGCATATACGCGCTCGGGGCCGTCGTCGTCGGGCAGGCGTTCTCGCCCAACCCCGACGACGACGGCCCCGAGCGCGTATATGCCGCCCTTCACGGCGTCCTCGGGCGTCTTCATCTCCAGCACCGAGGCGAAGGCCGGATTCTCGATCGTGAGGTCGCGCGCCCACCCGAGCACCGCCGGGTTCATGGCGTAGACGACGCTGTAGACTTCCGGGTGCTTCATCCCGAGCTTGATGGCCCCGTACCCGCCCATCGAGTGGCCGGCCAGTCCGCGGCTCGCGGCCGCGGCGAGCGTCCGGTACTTGCCGTCTATGTGGCTCACCAACTCTCTGACCGTGAAGTCCTCCCAGTTACCCGTGACGGTCGAGTTGGTGTAGAAGCTCCCGCCCCACTTGGTCAACTGGTCGGGCATGACGACGATCATCTCGCCGAACAGCCCCTCGGCGATGCCGCCGTTCATCACGCCCTGGATGGTGCCCCAGGAGTCGTTGCGCTTCGTCCACTCCCGCGCCCAGACCTCGTTCCTGTCCGTAATGCCGTGCAGCAGGTAGACGACCGGGTATCTCTTCGCCGGCGACGTGTCGTAACTCGGCGGGAGGTAGACGATCACGCTGCGGTCGGGCGACTCGCCCGTCACGGTCTTCTCGAGCGCGCGGCTGTGGACGCTCTCGCGCACCAGCCGCCCCTCCTGCGCGAGCGCGGACGGCGCGGCGCAGAGCGCCAGCAAGAGCGACACGCACAGGCGCGCCAGCGGCCCGGCACGCCTCTCCCTGGGGGCGCGTTGGTTCATCCTGAGTTCCTCCACCTCCGATAACGCTCCGCCAGCCTCCTGACCTTGCCCAGGCGCCGGGCCTCCGCCGCCTCCTCTTCGGGCCGGAACCGCGACGCCCGCTTCCGGCGAACCATCTCCGCAACCTCGTGGAGGCGGTAGTCGAGTTCTCCGCGAAGCTGCATCCGGGCCGCGTCCTCGAAGACGTGCAGGGCGTGCGCGCGCACGGCGCGGTCGCGATCCCTGGTCGCGCGGAGCACGACGGCGACGTGGCGCTCGAACGCCTCCCAGCCGGCGTGGCAGGGGCAGAGCGAGCGGACGGCCTCGCCGCGCACCTCGCCGTCGGGCGACCGCACGTCGGCGAGCAGGCGCTCGTCGTCCATCAAAGGGTCGGCTTCGTGCTTTTTCCTTCCCACGGCCCCCAATGCTAACGCCGCCCGCGCCCCGCGGACAAACTTTTCGGCCGGGCAGCGCGTTTCCCGATTTTGGGAAAAGGGTTTTCGGAAACGGACACCGGGCCGGGCGGGAGTCGCGCGAAACCGGCCGGAATCGCCAGGAATAAGGCTTCCGGGGCGGGTGTGCGTTCGTGGTACGGGGGTTGTTACGGCCGGGGCGTGACCGCGGGAAGTTTCTGATTTATGGACATCAAGCGCCCTCGTAAAAATCGCCGCCGCCTGAAGATGGCCGTCTACGCGACGGCGGCCGTGCTCGCCGCCGTCCTCATCACCTACGGGCTGTCGCGCCTCAAGCCGGCCGCGCCCTCGGTGGCGCGCGGGACGGTCTGGACCGACACCGTCAAGCGCGGCCAGATGCTGCGGCAGGTGCGCGGCATCGGCACGCTCGTGCCCGAAGAGATTCGGCAGGTGGCCGCCCCCGTGGAGGGCCGCGTCGAGCGCATCTTCGCGCAGCCGGGCGAGCAGGTCGGGGCCGGCACCGTGCTCGTCGAGCTCTCGAACCCGACGCTCAAGCAGTCCACGGTTGATGTGGAGTTCCAGATCAAGTCGGCCGAGGCCGACCTCAACAACCTGCGGGCGCGCCTGGAGAGCGAGCGGATGGCGCAGCAGGCGGCGACCGCGCAGATTCAGGCCGAGTACAGCCAGGCCAAGATTCAGCTCGACACCGACGAGGAACTCGCCAAGGAGGGCCTCGTCCCGGCCATCACCCTGCGCATCTCGCGCGTCCGCGTCGAGCAGTTGAAGAACCGCCTGGAGATCGAGGGCAAGCGCGTCAAGTCGAACCGCGAGTCGGTCGAGGCGCAGGTGGCCGCGCAGCAGGCGCGCATCTCGCAGCTTCGGGCGCAGCTCCGGCTCAACCAGGAGCAGGTCAACTCGCTCCTGGTGCGCGCCGGCACCAACGGCGTCCTCCAGCAGGTGACGGTCGAGGTCGGGCAGCAGATCACGCCGGGGACGAACATCGCCCGCGTCGCAGACCCCTCGAGCCTCAAGGCCGTCCTCCAGATTCCCGAGACGCAGGCCAAGGACATCCAGCTCGGGCAGGTGGCGGCGATTGACACGCGCGGCGCGGGCGTCGTGCCGGGCCGGGTGGTGCGCATAGACCCGGCCGTGCAGAACGGGACGGTGCCGGTGGACGTCCGCCTCGAAGGCGGGCTGCCCGCCGGCGCGCGCCCCGACCTGAGCGTGGACGGGACGGTCGAGCTCGAACGCCTGGAGAACGTCCTCTACGTGAGCCGCCCGGCGACCGGAGCGGCGCAGGCGACCATCACGCTCTTCCGCATCGAGCCCGGCGGGAACGAGGCCGTGCGCGTCCCCGTCCGCCTGGGCCGCACCTCGGTCAACACCGTCGAAATCCTCGAAGGTCTGCGCGAGGGCGACACGATCATCCTCTCCGACACCTCGCAGTGGGACGGCGTAGACCGCTTACGACTCGATTAACAGTCTCAAGTCTAAAGTCTGGAGCCTGGAGTCAGGAACGAAGCACCCCCAGCCAGACCGACTTTAGACTCCAGACTCCAGACTCCGGACTATCTTTCCTGAAAGGAAACTTGAGATGAGCGCATCAAGCGAGCCGCTGGTCAAGCTGGACGGCGTGAAGAAGGTGTTCTACACGGACGAGGTCGAGACGCACGCGCTGTCGGGCATCCACCTCGACATCAAGAAGGGCGAGTACGTCGCCATCGCCGGCCCCTCGGGCTGCGGCAAGTCCACGCTGCTCTCGATACTCGGGCTGCTCGACACGCCGACCGAGGGCGAGTACGTGCTGAACGGCACGCCCGTCGCCAACCTCTCGCTCTCCGAGCGCGCCCGCATCCGCAACCGCGAGATCGGCTTCATCTTCCAGGCGTTCAACCTGATCGGCGACCTCACGGTCTACGAGAACGTCGAGCTGCCGCTGACCTACCGCGACATGTCCTCCTCGGAGCGCCGCCAGCGGGTCGAGGAGGCGCTCCTGAAGGTCGGCATGAGCCACCGCATGAAGCACTACCCCTCGCAGCTCTCGGGCGGTCAGCAGCAGAGAGTCGCCGTCGCCCGCGCCGTCGCCGGCAACCCCTCGATACTGCTCGCCGACGAGCCGACGGGCAACCTCGACTCGACGAACAGCGAGGCCGTGATGAACCTCCTGCGCGAGCTGCACGCGGGCGGCGCGACCATCTGCATGGTCACGCACGACCCGCGCTACGCCAAGTACGCCGACCACACCTTCCACCTCTTCGACGGCCAGGTCGTCGAGGAGACCCACGAGCCGAAGGCCGAGGCCGAGCTCGAAGAGAGCGGGTTCAAACTCTAAAAGTTTCAAGTTTCAAGTTCCAAGTTCCAAGTTAAAAACCGGCTTCGTCTTCAACTTGAAACTTGGAACTTGGAACCCCTCCGAAGGAGGAGGCGTGATGCAGACACTCTGGCAGGACGTGCGGTACGCGGCGCGGATGCTTCTGAAGAACCCGGGGTTCACGGCCGTGGCGGTGGTGGCGCTGGCTCTGGGCGTGGGGGCGAACACGGCGATCTTCTCGGTCGTCAACGCGATTCTGCTCAGGCCGCTGGCCTACAAGGACCCGGAGCAGCTCGTCTTCATCAACCACAACTACGTGAAGACGAACCTCAAGGCTTCGGTCTCCGTCCCCGGCTACCTGCACTACCGCGACAACGCGAAGTCCTTCTCCGAGGTGGCGGCCATCTCGGGCTGGGCCGTCAACCTGACGGGCGAGGGCGAGCCGGAGCGTTTGCAGGGCATGGCCGTGACGCCCAGCCTCTTCCCGACCCTCGGGGCCGCGGCCGCGCAGGGGCGCACCTTCACGGAGGAGGAGGGGCAGGTCGGCTCTAACCGCGTCGTCGTCCTCAGCCACGGCCTCTGGGAGCGGCGCTTCGGCTCCTACCCGGCCATCGTCGGCAAGACCGTCTCTTTAAACGGCGAGGCGTACACGGTCGTCGGCGTGATGCCGCCCTCGTTCCAGTTCGGGCGCGAGCTGGGGCCGGCCGTCGAGCTGTGGTCGCCCATCGCCTTCACGCCCGAGCAGCAGAACCCCAACAACCTGACGAACGAGTTCCTGCAAGTCCTCGCGCGGCTGCGGCCGGGCGTCACGCCGGGGCAGGCGCAGGCCGAGCTCGACACCATCGCCGAGAACCTCCGCCGGCAGTACATGCCCGGCATGGACGCGAGCAACTGGACGCTGCTGCTGACGCCGGCGGGCGAGCTGGTCGTCGGCGAGATCCGCCCGGCCCTCCTGGTGCTGCTCGGCGCGGTCGCCTTCGTGCTCCTGATCGCCTGCGCCAACGTCGCCAACCTGATGCTCGCGCGCGCCGCCTCCCGGCAGAAGGAGATCGCCGTCCGCACCGCGCTCGGGGCCTCGCGGCTGCGCGTCATCCGGCAGCTCTTGACCGAGAGCGTGCTGCTCGCGCTCGTCGGCGGCGGCCTCGGCCTTCTGATCGCGATGTGGGGCGTAGACCTCCTGGTGCGCCTGAACGAGGACAAGATTCCGCGCGCGCACGAGATCGGCCTCGACACCAACGTGCTGTTCTTCACGCTCGGCGTCTCGCTCCTGACCGGCATCATCTTCGGCCTCGCGCCGGCCTTCCAGACCTCGAAGATCGAGTTGCAGGACACGCTCAAGGAGGGCGGCCGCTCGGGCCGCTCGGCCGCCCGGCGCGGCGTGCGCGACGCGCTCGTCGTCCTCGAAGTGACGTTCGCCGTCGTGCTCCTCATCGGGGCGGGCCTGCTCATCCGGAGCTTCTTCCGCCTCCAGCAGGTTGACCCCGGCTTCGAGCCGGAGGGCGTCCTCTCGATGCAGATGTCGCTGCCGGCCGCGAAGTACGGCGAGCTTCCGAAGCGCGCCCAGTTCACGCGCGACATGCTGGAGCGCGTGCGGGCTTTGCCGGGCGTGCTCTCGGCCGGCACGACCACCATCCTCCCGATGAGCGGGAACAATTCGAGCGGCAGCTTCCGCATCGAGGGCCGGCAGGTGCCGCAGGGCGAGAACTCGCCGCACGGCGACCGCTGGATGGTCTCGGCCGACTACTTCGAGACGATGCGGATCCCGCTCGTCCGCGGCCGCTACTTCAACGCGCACGACCGCGCCGAGGGCGCGCAGGTCGCCATCATTGACGAGACGATGGCGCGCAAGTACTGGCCCGACGAAGACCCCGTCGGCAAGCGCATCGTCTTCGAGGGCACGCCGCAGCAGCCGATCTGGCGCGAGGTCGTCGGCATCGTCGGCCACGTCAAGCACAGGGGGCTGGAGGGCGAGTCGCGCGTCCAGTACTACGTCCCTTACGACCAGCGCCCGACCTCGCCGAACCTCTACCTCGCCGTGCGCGGCGCGGGCGACCCCGAGGCGCTGGCCGCCTCGGTGCGCGACGCGATCCGCTCCGTAGACCCCGACATGCCGGTCTACCGCGTGATGACGATGGAGCGGCTCGTGGCCGACTCGCTGGCGCAGCGCCGCTTCGCGATGTTCCTCTTCGGCGTCTTCGCCGGCCTCGCGCTCGTCCTGGCGGTCGTCGGCCTCTACGGCGTGATGAGCTACACCGTGACGCAGCGCACGCACGAGATCGGGCTGCGGATGGCGCTGGGCGCGCAGGCGCGCGACATCCTGCGGATGGTCGTCGGGCAGGGGATGCTGCTCGTCGCCGTCGGCATCGTCGTCGGGTTAGGCGGGGCCTTCGCCCTGACGCGGCTGATGGCGAGCCTGCTCTACGGCGTCTCGGCCACCGACCCGCTCGTCTTCGCCGGCATCGCGCTCCTGCTCGGGCTGACGGCGCTCCTCGCCAGCTACCTCCCCGCGCGCCGCGCGATGAAAGTGGACCCGATGGTGGCACTCAGATACGAGTAAGTTTCGGGTTGCGGGTTTCGAGTTTCGAGTTTGTTCGGCGTCGGCTGAATGGCTCAACTTTCGCCGGCCGAACTCGAAACCCGAAACCCGCAACTCGAAACTTGAGTGGAGGTGAGCGATGGGCACTCTGTTGAAGGACATCCGGTTCGCCCTCCGCCGGCTGCTGAAGAGTCCGGGGTTTCTGCTGACGGCCGTCGCGTCTCTGGCGCTCGGGGTCGGGGCCAACACGGCCATCTTCAGCCTCGTCAACACGGCGCTCCTGCGCCCGCTGCCCGCGCACCGGCCCGAACGCCTCTACTCGCTCGCCGTCTCGGGCGCGGGCGGCTCGATGCTCGCCTTCTCCTACCCGGCCTACCGCGACTACCGCGACCGCAGCGGCGAAGTCCTCTCCGGCCTCTTCGCCACCCGGCTGGCGCCGATGAGCCTGAGCCGCGGCGGCGACAACCAGCGCCTCTGGGGCTACCTCGTCACCGGCAACTACTTCGACGTGCTCGGCGTCGCGGCCGAGCGCGGCCGCACCTTCACGCCCGAGGAGGACGCGGCGCCGCTCACGCACCCCGTGGCCGTCATCAGCCACGCCTGCTGGCGCCACCGCTTCGGCTCCGACCCGGACGTCGTCGGCCGCGAGATCACTCTGAACGGCCGCGCGTTCCGCGTCGTCGGCGTCGCCCCGGAGGGCTTCAAGGGGACGGAGGTCGTCTACACGCCCGAAATCTGGGTCCCGATGATGATGCAGGAGTGGGTCGAGCCGGGCAACGCCTGGCTCGAACGGCGCACGACGCAGAACATCTTCGCCACGGGCCGGCTCCGCGACGGCGTGAGCCCCGAGCAGGCCGAGGCCGCGCTCAACCTCCTGGCCGCGCAACTCGGGCGCGAGCACCCGGAGACCGACGAGGGCCAGAAGATCACGCTCATGCCGCCGGGCTTCATCGTCCCGCAACTGCGCGGCGCGGTCCTCAGCTTCGCCGCCGTGCTGATGGGTGTCGTCGGGCTGGTGCTGCTGCTGGCGTGCGTCAACCTCGCGAACCTCTTGCTCGCGCGCGCCCAGGGGCGGCGCCGGGAGATCGCCATCTGCCTCGCGATGGGCGCGGGCCGCTTCAGGCTCGTCCGCCAGTTGCTCACCGAGAGCGCGGTGCTGGCGCTCGCCGGCGGGGCCGTCGGGCTCCTCCTCGCCGTCTGGATTTTAGACCTCGTCGCCGCCTTCAAGCCGCCGATTGACATCCCCGTCTGGATAGACCTCGCGGTGGACTGGCGCGTGATGCTCTTCGCGCTCGGGGCCTCGCTCCTGACGAGCCTCGTCTTCGGCCTCGCGCCCGCGCTCCAGGCGACGCGCCCCGAACTCATCCCCGCGCTCAAAGACCTCGGCGCGCAGGCCGGCCGCGGCCGCTCGCGTCTCAGGAGCGGCCTGGTCGTCGCGCAGGTCGCGCTCAGCCTCGTGCTCCTCGTCGCGGCGGGCCTCGTCGTCCGCGCGCTCCAGCAGTTGCAGACCGCGAGCCCCGGCTTCGAGGTCGAGAACGGCCTCGTCCTCAACTACGACCTCGCCCGCCAGGGCTACGAGCAGCCGCGCGGCGAGCAGTTCCACCGGCAGGTCGTCGAGCGCGTCGAGGCGCTGCCCGGCGTGCGCTCGGCCTCGCTCACAGACCTCTTCCCGCTGAGCCTCAACTATTCGAGCACCAACGTCCAGGCCGAGGGGCAGGCCGCGGCGCGCGGCGCCAACGTCCCGCAGGCGATGGTCGCCTCGGTCGGGCCGGACTACTTCCCGACGATGGGCATCCCCCTCCTGGCCGGGCGCGACTTCGCGCCGACCGACGACGCCGAGGCGCCGCGCGTCGTCGTCGTCAACGAGGCGCTGGCGCGCCGCTTCTTCCCCGGCCCCGACCCGGCGGCCGCGGCGGTCGGGCGCCGGCTCACCTTCGGCGGCCCCGAAGGCCCGTTCTCACAGATCGTCGGCGTGGCGCGCGACGGCAAGTACTGGACGATGGGCGAGGCCCCGCAGCCGTTCGTCTACTTCCCGCTCGCGCAGAGCTACAGCTCGACGGTGACGATGGTGGTGCGCGCCGAGGGCGACCCGGCGGCACTGGCCGCGGCCGTCCGCCGGGCGGTGCGCGACCTCGACCCGAACCTGCCGCTCTACGACGTGAAGACCATCGAGGAGCACCTCGCCCTGTCGCTCTTCCCGGCCCGCGTGGCGGCGACGCTCCTGGGCGCGTTCGGGCTCCTGGCGCTGCTGCTCGCGGCCGTCGGCGTCTACGGCGTGGTCTCCTACGCGGCGGCGCGGCGGACGCGCGAGATCGGCATCCGGATGGCGCTCGGCGCGCAGGCCGCCGACGTGCTGCGGCTCGTCGGCGGGCGGGGCATGCTGCTCGTCGCGGCGGGCGTCGCCGTCGGGCTTCTGGCGGCGCTCGCGCTGACGCGCTTCATGGAGAGTTTGCTCTACGGCGTCTCGGCCACCGACCCGGCCGTCTTCGCCCTCGTCGTCGCGCTGCTCGGCTTCGTCGCGCTCCTCGCCTGCTACGTCCCCGCGCGCCGCGCCACGAAGGTAGACCCGGTGGTGGCGTTAAGACACGAGTAGACAGTAGACAGTAGACAGTAGTCAGTAGATTCCTTAACGGCTGCTGACGCTGACGCCGGAACGATACGATAGAGACTGTCTTACTACTGGCTACTGGCTACTGGCTACTGTCTACTTCCTTTCGGAGGTTCGGCGATGTTGACCCTCTGGCAAGACCTCCGCTTCGCGGCCCGTGTGCTGCGGACGAATCCGGGGTTCACCGCCGTCGCGGCGCTGGCGCTGGCGCTGGGCGTCGGCGCGAACACGGCGATCTTCTCGGTGGTGAACGGCGTGCTCCTGAGGCCGCAGCCCTACGCGGAGCCGGAGCGGCTCGTCTCGGTCTGGCTCACCACGGCCGGGGAGAGGGAGGAGGGCTTCTCCTCCTTCAAGGACTTCGCCGACTGGCGCGCGCAGACGCGCTCCTTCGAGGAGATGGCGAGCTTCAGGGGCGGCGGCTACACGCTCACCGGCGTCGGCGAGCCGCGGCGCGTCCAGGGCCTGCGCGTCTCCTCCGGCTTCTTCCCCGTGCTGAGGGTCAGCCCGGCCGCGGGCCGCGCCTTCCTCCCCGAGGAGGACGCGCCCGGCGGCGAGCGCGTCGTCGTCATCAGCCACGAGTTCTGGCAGCGCAGCCTCGGCGGCGACCGCGGCGCTCTGGGCCGGCAGTTGATGCTCAACTCGCAGCCGCACACGGTCGTCGGCGTCCTCCCGCGCGGCTTCCGCCCGCCGCTCGACTACGAGGCCGAGGTCTACACGACGGTCGGGCACGAAGGCGCGAACCTCGACTCGCGCGGCGCGCGCGTCACGAACGTCATCGGTCGCCTCAAGCCGGGCGTGACCAGCGAGCAGGCGCAGGCCGACCTCGAAGCGGTCGCGCGCGCCCTCGCCCTCCAGTACCCGGACACCAACGCGGACACGACGGCCTACCTCGTCAACCTCCACGAGCAGCAGGTCGGGAAGGTGCGCCCCGCCCTCTGGGTCCTGCTCGCCGCGGTCGGCCTCGTGCTCCTCATCGCCTGCTCGAACGTCGCCAACCTGCTGCTCGGGCGCGCGGCCGCGAGGCGCAAGGAGATGGCGATCCGCGCGGCGCTCGGGGCCGGGCGCTGGCGCGTCGTGCGGCAGCTTTTGACCGAGAGCGTCCTGCTCTCGGTGCTCGCGGGGGCGGCCGGCCTGCTCCTCGCCCTCTGGAGCATAGACGCTCTGGTCGCGCTCGGCCCGGCAGACCTGCCGCGCCTCGGCGAGATTCGCGCCGACGCGCGCGTCTTCGGCTTCTCGCTGCTGCTCTCTCTGCTGACGGGCTTCGTCTTCGGGCTGGCACCCGCGCTGAAGGCTTCGCGCCCGGAGCTGAACGAGGCGCTCAAGGCGGGCGGGCGGGGGACGACGGCCGGGCGCGGAAGCCAACGCCTGCGCGGGCTGCTCATCGTCTCGCAGACGGCCCTGGCCCTCGTGCTGCTCGTCTCGGCCGGGCTGCTCCTGAAGAGCTTCCTGCGCCTCACCGAAGTTGACCCCGGCTTCGACCCGGAGAACGTCCTCACGCTCAGGGTCAACCTGCCCGCCGCCAAGTACAAGGAGTCGGCCCCGCGCGTGGCCTTCGTGCAGCAGGCGCTGGAGCGCGCGCGGGCGGTGCCGGGGGTGGAGCGCGCGGCCTTCGTCGGCCCGATGCCGTTCAGCCACAGCGAGGTCTTCGGCGACTTCCGCGTCGTCGGCCGCCCCGAGCCGCAGCCGGGGCAGGAGCCCGGCGCGGCCGTGCGCAGCGTCACGCCCGACTACTTCCGCGTGATGGGCATCCCGCTGCGCCGTGGCCGCCACTTCGGCGAGCAGGATCGGAAGGGCGGCGGCGTCGGCGCGGCCATCATCAACGAGCAGATGGCGCGCGAGTACTGGCCCGACCAGGAGCCGCTCGGCCAGCGCGTGACGGGCATCGGCGCGAACCAGAACGGCGACGAGCCGCCCGAGTGGGAGATCGTCGGCGTCGTCGGCGACGTGCGCCACGACGGCCTCAACAGCGAGCCGAAGCCCGAACTCTACCTGCCGCACCAGCAGAACAGTTGGTCGTGGGGCACCTTCGTCGTCCGCACGGCCGGCGACCCCGCGGCGCTGGCCGAGCCGGTGCGCAAAGAGATCATGGCGGTGGACAGGGAGCAGCCGGTGGTGGACGTGAAGCCGCTCTCGCGCCTCGTCTCCGAGTCGGTCGCGCAGCCGCGCTTCTACGCGCTGCTCGTCGGGGCCTTCAGCGCCGTCGGCCTCACGCTCGCCGTGGTCGGCATCTACAGCGTCATCTCCTACGCCGTGACGGAGCGGACGCACGAGATCGGGGTGCGGATGGCGCTCGGCGCGCAGGCCGCCGACGTGCGCCGCCTGATGATCCGCCACGGCATGGCGTACGCGCTGGCGGGCATCGCCGCGGGCACGCTGGGCGCGCTGGCGGCCGCGCGCTACCTGTCCTCGCAGCTCTTCGGCGTGACGGCCACCGACACGTTCGTCTTCGCCGCCGTCCCGCTCCTGGTCGCCGCGGTCGCGCTCGCCGCCTGCTACGTCCCCGCGCGCCGCGCGACCAAGGTCGACCCGCTCGACGCGCTCAGGTACGGATAAAAAACAGTCCGGAGTCTAAAGTCTGAAGTCAAGGACAAGCTCTTGGTTCCGACTCCAGACTCCAGACTTAAGACTTCCCCGAAGGGGTGGATTGATGTTGACGCTCTGGCAAGACCTCCGGTTCGCGGCGCGGGTGCTGCGGACGAATCCTGGGTTCACGGCCGTGGCGGTGCTGGCGCTGGCTTTGGGCGTGGGCGCGAACACGACGATCTTCAGCGCCGTCAACGCGCTGCTGCTGCGGCCCTTCTCGTACCCGAACACCGACCGCGTGGTGATGGTCTGGGAGCGGGGCGTGGACGGCTCGTTCCAGCGCGGGTCGGTCTCGCCGGCCAACTACGCCGAGTGGGGAGCGCAGACCACGGCCTTCGAGCAGCTCGCCGCCTACCACCCGCAGTTCTTCAACCTCACCGAGGGCGACCAGCCCGAGCGGCTCGCCGGCGTGCGCGTCACGCCGAACCTCTTCTCGGTGCTCGGCGTCGCGGCCGAGCGCGGACGCACCTTCACGCCCGAGGAGGGCGAGGCCGGCCGCGAGCAGGTCGCGCTCGTCAAGCACACCCTCTGGCAGCGCCGCTTCGGCTCAGACCCCGACATCGTCGGCAAGACCGTCCGGCTCGACGGCAAAAGCTACACGGTCGTCGGCGTCCTCCCGCGCGACTTCGACTTCCCCTGGGCTTCGAGCGAGCTGTGGGTGCCCGTAGCCTTCGACGCGAAGGAGCGGCAGAACCGCTTCAGCCACTACCTGCAAGTCGCCGGACTCCTGAAGCCCGGCGCGACCCCCGAGCAGGCGCACGCCGAGGTGTCGGCCGTCGCCGAGCGGCTGCGCGCCTTGTACCCGGACTCGAACGCCGGGCGCACGGCCTTCGTCGAGACCTTGACCGCCTCGTTCACGCGCGGCTCGCGCATGCACCTGACGATCATGCTCTTCGTCGTCTCGTTCGTGCTGCTCCTGGCGTGCGCCAACGTCGCCAACCTTTTGCTCGTGCGCGGGGCCGCGCGCCAGCGCGAGCTGGCCGTGCGCGCGGCGGTCGGGGCCTCGCGCGCGCGCCTCGTCCGGCAGCTCCTAACGGAGAGTCTGCTGCTCGCCCTCTTGGGCGGCGCGCTCGGCCTGCTCCTCTCGGTCTGGGGCATAGACTTCATCTCGCACGGCCTGCCGCCGACCTTCACGCAGTTCATCCCCGGCTGGAAGAACCTCCGGATTGACACGGCGGTGCTCGGCTTCACACTCGCCGCGTCGGTCGTGGCCGGCGTCGTCTTCGGCACGCTGCCGGCGTTGCAGGCGACGCGCGTCAACCTCAACGAGTCGCTCAAGGAGGGCGGCAAGTCGGGCGCGGGCGGAGGCTTCCGCCGCAACCGCGCGCGCAGCCTGCTGGTCGTCTTCGAGGTCGCGCTCTCGCTCGTCCTGCTCGCCTGCGCCGGCCTCACCATCCGCAGCTTCGCCGGGATGCTCACGGCCGACCTCGGACTGCGGCCCGACGGCGTGCTCACGATGGAGATGTCCCTGCCGCGGGCCGCCTACCCGGAGAAGAGCCAGCGCGCCGAGTTCTACGAGCAGCTGGTCGCGCGCGTGCGGGCGCTGCCCGGCGTCTCGGAGGCCGGCGTCGTCAACTTCCTTCCGATGAGCCGCAGCGGCACGTCGAGCAGCAACTTTAACATCGCCGGGCGGCCCGCCTTCGACAAGGGGCGGGAGCCTTACGCCGAGTGGCGCGTCGTCACGCCCGGCTACTTCGAGGCCGCCGGCACGCCGCTCCTGGCCGGCCGCGGCTTCAACGAGCGCGACGACGAGCGCGCGCCGCGCGTCTGCGTCGTCACCGAGAGCCTCGCGCGCACCTACTTCCCCGAAGGCGCGGTCGGCCAGGGGCTCGTCGTCAACGAGGACGAAGGCCCCTGGGAGATCGTCGGGGTGGCGGCCGACACGAAGGACGAGGACTTCGAGGAGGAGCCGGAGCTGGGCTTCTACCGGCCGATGCGGCAAGACCCCTGGTGGGCGATGAGCCTCGTCGTGCGCGCCGAGTCGGGCGACGCGACGGCGCTCGCGGCGGCCGTCCGCGGCGAGGTGCGCGCGCTCGACCGAGACCTCCCGGTCTACAACGTGCGGACGCTGCGCGACATCGTGGACGAGACGCTCTCGGCGCACCGGCTGATGGTCTCGATGCTCGGCTTCTTCGCCTTCGGCGCGCTGGTGCTGGCGGCCGTCGGCCTCTACGCGGTGATGAGCTTCTCGGTGACGCAGCGCACGCATGAGATCGGCATCCGGATGGCGCTCGGCGCGCAGCGCGGCGACGTGATGCGCCTCGTGCTGTGGCAGGGCGTCGTGCTGACGGGCGTCGGCCTCGTCGCGGGCCTCGCCCTCGCGCGCCTCGTGACGCGCGTCATGGCGAGCATCCTCTACGGCGTCTCGCCCAACGACCCGGCCGTCTTCGGCAGCGTCGCGCTCGTGCTCGGCCTGACGGCGCTCCTCGCCTGCTACGTCCCGGCCCGGCGCGCGACTAGGGTCGACCCGATGGTGGCACTAAGACACGAGTAGTCAGTAGCCAGTAGGCTCTGTGGCGGGCGCTGACGCTGACTACCTGGACGACGCGATAGGACGGTTTCTTCTACTGGCTACTGACTACTGGCTACTGACTACTGTCAACCGGAGGTTGACCCATGCGAACACTTTTGCAAGACCTGCGTTACGGCCTGCGGAGGCTGTCGAAGAGTCGGGGTTTCACGCTCGTGGCGGTCGGCGCGCTGGCGCTGGGGATCGGTGCGAACACGGCGATCTTCTCGGTGGTCAACGCCGTGCTCCTGAGGCCGCTGCCGTACCCGGAGCCGGAGCAGTTGGTACAGCTCTGGGAGTCGCGCCCGCGGCAGAACATGGCGCGCGTCGAGTCGTCGCCCAACGAGTTCCTCGCCTGGGCCGAAGAGAGTCAGTCGTTCCAGCAACTCGCCGCCGTTGACTTCGCGAGCTTCAACCTAACGGGGCGCGGCGAGCCGGAGCGCGTCTCGGCCGTCCTCGTCACGGCCGGCTACTTCCCGCTGCTGGGCGTCGCGCCCGAGCTGGGCCGCGCCTTCCTCGCCGAGGAGGATCAGCCCGGCAAGAACAACGTCGTCGTGCTCTCGCACGACCTCTGGCAGAACAGCTTCGGCTCCGACCCCTCGGTCGTCAACCAGACGGTCAGCCTCGACGCCGTCGCCTGCACGGTCGTCGGCGTGATGCCGCGCGGCTTCCGCCTGCCCGGCGACGCGCGGCTCGCGCGCCCCATCGCCTTCACGGCCGAAGACCGCGCGCGGGCCGGGAGCCACTTCCTGCAAGTCTTCGGGCGGCTCAAAGACGGCGTCACCCGCGAGCGCGCCGAGGCCGAGCTGGCCGGCATCGCCGCCCGGCTGGAACAGACCTTCGCCGCGACCAACGTCGGGCACCAGATCGTCATCGTGCCGCTGCACGAGCAGCTCGTCGGCGACGTGCGCCCGGCCCTGCTCGTCCTGCTCGGCGCGGTCGGCCTCGTGCTCCTCATCGCGTGCGCGAACCTGGCGAACCTCCTGCTGGCGCGGGCCGAGGCGCGGCGCAAGGAGGTGGCCGTGCGCGCGGCGCTCGGGGCCTCGCGCTGGCGCATCGTGAGGCAGTTGCTGGCGGAGAGCGTGCTGCTCTCGGCGGCGGGCGGCGCGGCGGGGCTGCTCCTGGCCGTGTGGGGCGTAGACCTTCTAATCAGCCTCGACCCGGCGGGCGTCCGGCGCGTCGGCGAGGTCTCGCTCGACGCCGGGGTGCTTGCCTTCACCGTCGCGCTCTCGCTCGCGACCGGCGTCGTCTTCGGCCTCGCGCCGGCGCTCCAGGCCTCGAAGACCGACTTCGTCGAGACGCTCAAGGAGGGCGGGCGCTCGTCTTCGGGCGGGCGGCGCCGCAGCCGCCTGCGCTCGACGCTCGTCGCCTCGGAGGTCGCGCTGACGCTCGTGCTCCTCGTCGGGGCGGGGCTCCTGGTCAAGAGCTTCGCGCGGCTGCTCGAAGTAGACCCCGGCCTCGACCCGCGCGGCGTCCTGACGCTGGACGTATCGCTCCCGCCGGCCAAGTACCCGGAGCGGCAGCAGATCGCGGCCTTCTACGAACAACTCCTCGCGGAGGTCGCGGCGCTGCCGGGCGTCGAGAAGGCGGGCGCGGTCAACGTCCTGCCGCTCGGCGGTAACGACACTTCAAACTTCGTCCAGATCGAGGGCCGGCCGCCGCTCCCGTCGGGGCAGGCGCTGCGCGCCGGGCGGCGCAACGTCGGCGCCGACTACTTCGGGGCGCTCCGCATCCCGCTCAAGGGCGGGCGGGCCTTCGCGCCTTCCGACTCGGCCGAGGCCCCGCCCGTCGTCGTCATCAACGAGGCGATGGCGCGCGCCTTCTTCGCGGGCGAAGACCCGATAGGCCGGCGCATCCGCACGGGCGACAGGAGCCCCTGGGTGACCGTCGTCGGCGTCGTCGGCGACGTGCGCCACCGCGGGCTCGACGTGGAGACGCGCCCCGAGATGTTCTTCCCGCACGCGCAGTCGCCCTCGCGGGAGATGACCCTGGCGGTGCGCACGGCGGGCGACCCCGTGGCGCTCGTCGGCCCGGTGCGCGAGCGCGTGCGGGCCGTGGACCGGGACCAGCCGGTCGGCAACGTCAAGACGATGGAGGCGTGGCTGGCCGAGTCGGTCGCCTCGCGCCGCTTCTCGGTGCTTCTGCTCGCGGCCTTCGCGCTGGTCGCGGCCGTGCTCGCGGCGCTCGGCATCTACGGCGTGGTCTCCTACGGGGTGGCGCAGCGGACGCACGAGCTGGGCCTGCGCATCGCGCTCGGCGCTCGGCGCGCGGACGTGCTGCGCCTCGTCATCCGCCAGGGGATGAAGATGACTTTGGTCGGGGCGGCCGTCGGCCTCGCGGCCTCGCTCGCGCTCACGCGCGTCATGTCCGGCCTGCTCTACGGCGTCTCGGCCACAGACCCCTCGGTCTACGCCGCCGTCTCGCTCCTCGTCGCGGCCGTCGCCTTCCTCGCCTGCTACGTTCCGGCCCGGCGCGCGACGAGGGTAGACCCGATGGAGGCGTTAAGGCACGAGTAGTCAGTAGACAGTAGTCAGTAGCCAGTAGGCTCCGCATTAGGAATGCTGACGCTGACACGCGAACCGTTCGATAGAGACCGTTTTTCTACTGTCTACTGACTACTGACTACCGGCTACTGTCAACCGGAGGTTGACCCATGCGAACGCTGTTGCAAGACCTGCGCTACGGGCTTCGGATGCTGCGGAAGACGCCGGGCTTCACGCTCGTGGCACTGGTGTCGCTCGCCTTGGGCATCGGCGTCAACACGGCCATCTTCAGCCTCGTCAACGCCGTCCTCCTCAGGCCCGTCCCCGTCGTGCGCGGGCAGGGGCGCATCGTGTGGCTGCGCGCGCCCTCCTCGTACCCCGACTTCCTCGACTACCGCGAGCGCGCCCGGAGCCTCGAGGGGATGACGGCCGTCACGGGCACGAGCGAGTTCAGCCTCAACAGCGGCGGCGAGTCCGAACTAGTCACGGGCGAGTTCGTCTCCGCCAACTACTTCGACGTGCTCGGCGTCGCGGCGGCGCGGGGCCGGACCTTCGCCCCCGAGGAGGATCGGACGCCCGCGCCCGTCGTCGTCCTCGCCCACCAGCTCTGGCGCACACGCTTCGGCTCAGACCCTTCGGTCGTCGGGCGGCAGATTAATCTCAACGGGCTCGGCTTCACCGTCGTGGGCGTCGCGCCCGAGAAGTTCATCGGCACGGAGGTCGGGCTCGACCGCGAGCTGTGGGTGCCGCTCTCGATGCACCCGGTGCTCTACCCGCCGGCCGCGAAGGCGTCCGCCGGGCGCGAGGACCTCTTCGGCGAGAGGAACAGCCACTGGCTGAGGGTCTTCGCGCGCCTCCGTGAGGGGGTCTCGCGCGAGCAGGCCGGGGCGGAGTTGACGAACATCGCGCGCGCCGTGGCCGAGGCCCACTACGGCCGGGCCGACGCCGAGGCGCTGCGCCGCGTCGAGCTGCTGCGGATGAGCGGCGGGATGGACCCCGGCGACCGCGAGCAGGCGCTGCCGGTGGCCGGGATGATGATGGCCGTGGTCGGGCTGGTGCTCCTGATCGCGTGCGCGAACCTCGGGGGCCTGCTCGTGGCGCGCGCGGCCGTCCGGCGCCGCGAGACGGCCATCCGGCAGGCGCTCGGGGCGGGCCGCCTGCGCCTCGTCCGGCAGTGGCTGACGGAGAGCGTGCTGCTCGGGGTGCTGGGCGGCGCGCTGGGGCTGCTCCTCGCGCTGTGGGGGAACGACCTGATGGTCGCCTACGCGCAGGGGACGCCGCTGGCCGCGCTCGACCTCGGGATAGATTACCGCGTGCTCGCCTTCACCTCCGCCGCTTCGGTCGCGACGGGCGTGGTCTTCGGGCTCGCGCCGGCGCTGCAGGCGTCGCGGCTCGACATCGTCACGGCGCTCAAGAGCGAGGACGCGCTCGGCCACGCGGGCGCGCGCCGCTCGCGCCTGCGCGCGGCGTTCGTCGCGGCGCAGGTGGCGCTCTCCGCGGTGCTGCTCGTCGGCGCGGGCCTCTTCATCCGCAGCCTCCAGAGCGCGCACTCGATTGACCCCGGTTTCCGCGTCGAGCGCGCGCTGACCGTCCCGGTCAACCTGGGGCTGCTGCGCTACGAGGAGGGGGAGGGGCGCGGCTTCTACCGCGAGCTGCTGGCGCGCGTCGGGGCGCTCGCGGGCGTCGAGTCGGCGAGCCTCGTGAGGTTCCCGCCGCTCGGCTTCTCCTACGCGCAGGGCCAGGTCTTCGCCGAGGGCAGGGAGCTGCGGCCCGGCGAGGAAGGCACGACGGTCGGCTTCAACGTCGTCGGGCCGGGGTATCTGCGGACGATGGGCACGCCGCTGCTCCGAGGCCGCGAGTTCGCCGAGGCTGACCGCGCCGGCGCGCCGGGGGTGGCGGTCGTCAGCGAGGCGCTGGCCGACGCGCTGTGGCCGGGCCAGGACGCGCTGGGCAAGCGGCTCAGCTTCGAGGGCACGCGCGGGCCTTTCCTGGAGGTGGTCGGCGTGGCGCGCGACGTCAAGTACCGCTCGCTCGGCGACGCGGCGCGCCCCTACCTGTACCTCCCCGTCCTCCAGTCTTACGAGCCGAGGATGACGCTGGTGGTGAGGACTGAGGGCGAGCCGCAGGCGCTGGCCGGGGCGGTGCGCGAGCAGGTTCGGGCGCTCGACGCGAACCTCCCGGTCGCCGACGTGCGGACGCTCGGCGAGCAGCTCGCCCTCTCGCTCCTGCCGTCGCGCGCGGCCGCGTGGACGCTCGGCGGCTTCGGGCTGCTGGCGCTGGCGCTGGCGGCCATCGGCATCTACGGCGTCGTCTCCTACGCGGTGGCGCAGCGCACGCGCGAGATCGGGGTGCGAGTCGCGCTCGGCGCCCAGCGCCGGGACGTGCTGCGGCTCGTGATGGGCGAGGGGATGCTCGTCGTCGGACTCGGGGTGGCGGCCGGGCTGCTGCTCTCGCTGGCCGCCACGCGCGTCGTCGCGGGCTTCCTGTACGGCGTCGGCGCGACCGACCCGCTGACGTTCGCCGGGGTGCCGCTGCTGCTCGGCGCCATCGCGCTGGCCGCGGGATACCTGCCGGCGCGCCGCGCCGCGAAGGTAGACCCGGCGGTGGCACTCAGGCACGAGTAGACAGTAGACAGTAGCGCTCCGCGCCAAGACTGCTGACGCTGACGCCCGGACGATTCGTAAGCGAATGTCTTCCTACTGTCTACTGTCTACTTGAGGTTTGCTATGAAGACTCTCTGGCACGACTTGAAGTACGCGGTGCGGGTGATGTTGAAGCAGCCGGGGTTCACGCTGGTCGCGGTGGTGACGCTCGCTCTGGGCATCGGGGCGAACACCGCGATCTTTACGGTGGTGGACGCGGCGCTGCTGCGGTCTCTGCCGTACCGCGACCCGGAAAGGCTCGTCCACTTGTGGGAGGCGAAGCAGAACCGCGACTTCGACCGCCGCGAGGCCTCCTACCCGGACTTCCTCGACTGGCGCGCGCAGACCACAGAGGTCTTCGAGGGCGTCGCCGGCTACGTCAACCGCGGCTACACGCTGACGGGCGAGGGCGGGCCGGAGCGGGTGATGGGCGCGGCCGTCACCGCGAACTTCTTCGACCTGCTCGGCGTCCGCCCCGCCCACGGCCGCGCCTTCCGCGAGGGCGAGGACGAGCCGGGGGCCGCGGCCGTCGCCGTCCTGGGCCACGGGCTCTGGCAGCGCCGCTTCGGCGGTGACCCGAAGGTCGTCGGCCGCGAGGTCACGCTCAACGGCGAGAGCTACACGGTCGTCGGCGTGCTGCCGGCAGACTTTCAGTTCGCGCGCGTCGGCAGCACAGACCTCTGGACTGGCCTGCGGCCGACGCCGAACTTCGCCACACCGCGCTACATGCACTGGTTGAACGTCGTCGCGCGCCTCAGGCCGGGCGTGACGATGGAGGCGGCCCGCGCGCGGCTCGACGCCGTCGGGCGCGTCATCGCCGCCGCCGACCCCGGCGCGCACAAGGGCACGGCGCTCGTCGCGGTGCCTCTGCACGAGGAGGTGGTCGGGCAGGTGAGGCCCGTGCTGCTGGCGATGCTCGCGGCGGTCAGCCTGGTGCTCCTGATCGCGTGCGCCAACGTCGCCAACCTTTTGCTGGCGCGCGGCGCGGCCCGCCGCAAGGAGGTCGCCATCCGAACGGCCCTCGGCGCGAGCCGCTGGCGGCTGGTGCGACAGCTCCTGACCGAGAGCGTGCTGCTCGCGGGCGTAGGCGGCGCGCTCGGCCTCGTCGTCGCGCTGTGGGGCGTTGACCTCCTCGTCGCGGCCATCCCCGAGGCACAACTCCTGCAGATGCCGTACCTCAGGGGCCTCTCGCTCGACCCCGGCCTGCTCCTCTTCACGGCCGCGCTGTCGCTCGCGACCGGCGTCCTCTTCGGCCTGATGCCGGCGCTCGACGCCTCGCGCGCAGACCTCCAGGAGGCGATGAAGGAGGGCAGGCGCGCTTCGGGCACGAAGCGTTCGGGCCGCCTGCGCGCGGCGCTCGTCGTCTCGGAGGTGGCCGTCGCGCTCGTGCTTCTGGTCGGCGCGGGCCTGCTCGTCAAGAGCCTGCTGCGGATGCTCAGCGTAGACCCCGGCTTCCGCGTCGAGAACCTTCTGACGATGCGCGTCAACCTGACGCCGCAGCGGTTCGCAGGCGACACGGACGGCTCGCAGCGCGCCGCCTTCTTCGAGGAGCTTCTGCGCCGGGCCGGGAACCTCCCCGGCGTCGAGGGCGCGGCGGCCGTGAGCAACCTGCCGCTCTCGGGCGACGGCGGGACGGGGACGCCTTCGGTGGTCGGGCGCGAGGAGCCAGCCGGCGGCTGGAGCGAGGCGCACCTGCGCGTCGTCAGCCCGAACTACTTCGACGTGATGGGCGTGCGCGTCCAGGCGGGCCGCGGCTTCACTGAGCGCGACCGCGTCGGCACGTCGCCCGTCATCCTCGTCAACCGCACCTTCGCCGAGCGCAACTTCGGCGGCGAAGACCCGACGGGGCAGCGCGTCACCTTCCGCTTCACGCAGGGGCAGCCGCCGTTCGAGATCGTCGGCGTCGTCGGCGACGAGAAGATCAAGAGCCTCGACGCGCAGACCACGCCCGTTATTTACTTCCCGATGCTGCAAGGGCCGGACTCGTCGGCGGCGCTCGTCGTCCGCACGGCCTCAGACCCGGAGGCGATGGCCGGCGCGCTGCGTGGCGAGCTGCGCGCGCTCGACCCCGACGCGCCGCTCTTCGGGGTGCGGACGATGGAGCGCGTCATCTCGGACGCGCCCGCGACCTTCATGCGCCGCTACCCGGCTTATCTGATCGGCGTCTTCGCGGCCGTCGCGCTCATCCTCGCGTCGGTCGGCATCTACGGCGTCATCTCTTACGCCGTCACGCAGCGGACGCACGAGCTGGCGATCCGCGCGGCCCTCGGCGCGCGCCGCGCAGACCTTCTGCGGCTCGTGCTGCGCCAGGGCCTCGCGCTCGCGCTCGGCGGCGTGGCCGCGGGCATCCTCGGCGCGCTCGCGCTCACGCGGCTCCTGTCGAGCCTGCTCTACGGCGTCTCGGCCACAGACCCCTCGGTCTACGCCGGCGTCTCGCTCCTGCTCCTCGCCGTCGTCCTCGTCGCCTGCCTCGTCCCCGCGCGCCGCGCGACCAAGGTGGACCCGATGGAGGCGCTGAGGTACGAGTAGACAGTAGACAGTAGTCAGTAGCCAGTAGGCTCTTTAACGGCCGCCGGCGCTGACACCGAGAAGGCTCGATAGAGTCTGTCTTCCTACTGACTACTGACTACTGGCTACTGACTACTGTCAACCGGAGGTTGACCCAATGAGAACGCTACTTCAAGACGTGCGTTACGGGTTGCGCGTGCTGTCGAAGCGGCCGGGGTTCACGGCGGTGGCCGTCCTGACGCTGGCTCTGGGCATCGGGGCCAACACGGCGATCTTCAGCCTGGTGAGCGCGGTGCTGGTGCGACCGCTGAAGTTCAAAGACCCGGACAGGCTCGTCATGGTGTGGGAGGAAGTCCTTGCAATCGGCGTGACGGGCGACTCGGTCGCGCCGGCCAACTACGCCGACTGGAAGGCGCAGAACAGCTCCTTCGAGGACACGGCCGCGTTCGAACTGCGGAGCTACGACCTGACGGGCGACGGCGGCGAGCCGGAGCGCCTGACGGGCTTCGGCGTGACGGCGAATGTGTTCGCGCTCGTCGGCGTCGGTCCCGAACTGGGCCGCGCCTTCACGCCTGAAGAGGACGCGCCCGGCGCGCCGAAGGTGGTCGTCTTAGGCCACGGGCTGTGGCGGCGTCGCTTCGGCGGCGAACGTTCCGTCATCGGCCGCGACATCCTGCTCAACGGCGAGCCTCACACCGTCGTCGGCGTGATGCCGCAAGGCTTCCAGTTCGGCTGGCCGGACGTGGGAGTCTGGGCGCCGGCCGCCTTCACCCCCGAAAAACTCGCCGACCGGCAGGCGCACTACCTCGAAGTTATTGCGCGTCTACGGCCGGGCGTCACGCCCGAGCAGGCCGACGCCGACATCAAGGCGATCACGGCGCGCATCGCCTCGGCCTACCCGGAGGCGGCCGAGGGCCTGAGCGCGTCGGTCGTCCCCTTGCACGAATACTTGGCCGGCAGGGTGCGCCGCTCGCTGACGATGCTGCTGGTCGCCGTCGGCCTCGTCCTTTTAATCGCGTGCGCCAACGTCGGGGGCGTGCTGCTGACGCGGGCGGCGGCCCGCGGGCGCGAGATCGCCGTGCGCTGTGCGCTGGGCGCGAGCCGCTGGCGCATCGTGCGCCAACTGCTGACGGAGAGCGTGCTGCTGGGCGTCGCGGGCGGGCTCGTCGGCTCGCTGCTGGCGCTCTGGGCCTTCGCCTTCCTACAGCAACTAATCCCTTCGGGGATGCGCGAGATGACGGAGCTGCGGCTCGACGCCGGCGTCTTCATCTTTACGCTGGCGGTCTCCTTCCTGGCCGGCGTCTTCTTCGGCCTCGCGCCCGCGCTCCAGGCTTCGAAGGCCGACCTCGGCGGCGCGCTCAAGCACGGCGGGCGCGGCGGGCTCGGCGTCGGCCAGCGCCGCCTGCGCAACGCGTTCGTCGTCGCGCAGGTCGCCCTCTCGCTCGTGCTGCTGATCGGCGCGGGGCTCCTGATTCAGACGCTGTACAGGCTGCGCGGCCAGTACTCGGAGCTGCGGCCCGAGAGCGTGCTGACCGTCCGGACGCAGCTCGCGCCGAACCGCTACGGCGAGCACGCGCGGCGCTCGGCCTTCTACGACGAGGTGCTGGCGCGTGTGAAGAACCTGCCGGGCGTCGAGGCCGCCGGCTACACGACGGCCGTCCCGCTCGTGTGGAAGGGCGGGGCCAACGGCCTCACGGTCGAAGGGCGCGAGGAGCAGCCGGGCGTCGCCTGGAACGCCAACCACCGGCAGGTCAGCCCCGACTACTTCCGCGCCATCGGCATCGCGCTCAGGCAGGGCCGGCCCTTCACGGCCCGGGACGACGAGGGCGCGCCGCCCGTCGCCGTCGTCAACGAGACGATGGCCGCGCGCTTCTGGCCGGGCGAGAGCCCGCTCGGAAGGCGCGTCATGATCGGCGCGCCGGACTCGGGGTTCCCCTGGGTGACGGTCGTCGGCGTGGTCGCCGACGTGCGGCAGATGGGCGCGGACGCGCCGGTCAAGCCGGAGATGTACATCCCGCACCGGCAGGCCGCCGCGTTCCCTTCGTTCGCGCCGCGCGACCTGGTCGTCCGCACGTCGGGCGCGCCGTCGAGCCTCGTGCCCGCGGTGCGCCGGGCCGTGCGCGAGGTTGACCCGCTCCAGCCGCTCTCCTACGTCCGCACGATGGACGAGGTGCTGGGCCGCGAGACGGCGCAGCGGCGGACCGGGATGGTTCTGCTGACGGCCTTCGCGGGGCTGGCGCTGCTTCTGGCCGCGCTCGGCATCTACGGCGTGCTCTCCTACTTCGTCGTGCAGCACACGCCGGAGATCGGCGTGCGCGTGGCGCTCGGCGCGCGGGCCGAAGACGTGCTCCGGCTCGTCGTCGGGAAGGGCATGGCGCTGGCGCTCGCGGGCGTCGGGCTGGGTCTCGTCGGCGCGCTGGCGCTGACACGGCTGATGCGCAGCCTCCTCTTCGAGGTCAACGCGACCGACCCGCTCACCTTCGCCGCCCTCGCGCTTTTGCTGACGCTCGTCGCCCTCGTCGCCTGCCTCGTCCCCGCGCGCCGCGCGACGAAGATCGACCCGATGGAGGCGCTCAGATACGAATAAGACAGTCGAGAGTCTGGAGTCTCAAGTCTCAAGTCGAAGACAAGCTCCTGGTTCTGACTCCAGACTTATAGACTCCGGACTCCGGACTGCTTTGCTGAGGTGAGCTAATGAAGACTCTACTGCAAGACTTGCGCTTCGGGGCGCGCGTGCTGGTGAAGAACCCCGGGTTCGCGGCCGTGGCGGCGCTGGTGCTGGCGCTCGGGGTGGCGGCGAACACGGCCATCTTCTCGGCCTTCCAGGCCGTGATGCTCAGCCCGCTGCCGTACCGCGACCCGTCGCGCCTCGTGATGGTCTGGGAGCACAACCGGCCCCGCGACCAGCACCAGAACGTCATCAACTCGGCCAACTTCCTCGACTGGAAGGAGCAGTCGAACGTCTTCGAGGACATGGCCGCCTTCTACGACAGCCGCCTCAACCTGACGGGCGCGGGCGAGCCCGTCGAGACGACGGCGCAGTTCGTCACGCCGAACCTCCTCGGGGTGCTCGGGGCCGAGCCGATCATGGGCCGCAACTTCTCGGCCGACGACGCGCGCCCCGACGCGCCCGGCATCGTCATCATCAGCTACCAGCTCTGGCAGACGCGCTTCGGCGGGCGGCCCGACGTTATCAACCAAACGCTCAAGCTCAACGGCGAGCCGGCGACGGTCGTCGGCGTGATGCCGGCCGACTTCCAGTGGTTCGTGCGCAAGGGCTCGCTGGCCGGCAAGCCCCCCGAGATGTGGACGCCGTTCGGCTGGACGGAGCAGCACCGCATCCGCCGCGGGCGCTTCATGTCGGCCGTCGCGCGCCTCAAGCCGGGCGTGACGCGCGAGCGGGCGGAGTCGGAGCTGAACCAACTGGCCGCGCGGCTCGAAGAGCAGTACCCGCAGTTCAACAAGGGCTGGGGCGTCGAGGTCGTCGGTTTGCGCGAGCAGTTCTCGGGCGAGCTGCGGCCCGCTCTCTGGGTGCTGCTCTCGGCGGCCGGCTTCCTGCTCCTGATCGCCTGCGCCAACGTCGCCAACCTCCTGCTCGCGCGCGGCGCGGCGCGGCAGAAGGAGATCGCCATCCGCACGGCGCTCGGCGCGGGGCGCTGGCGCGTCGTGCGCCAGTTGGTGACGGAGAGCCTGCTGCTCGCGGCACTCGGCGGCGCGGCGGGGCTTCTGCTGGCGTGGTGGGGCACAGACCTGCTCGCCGCGCTCAGCCCGCGCGACCTGCTCGACGCCGGCAGCGTCCGCCTCAACCTCCCCGTGCTCCTCTTCACCCTCGGCGTCACGCTCGTGACGGGTCTGGTCTTCGGCCTCGCGCCGGCCTTCGAGGCGACGCGGCTCGACACCTACGAGACGCTCAAGGAGGGCGGCAAGAGCGGGACGGCCGGCCGGCGGCGCGCGCGGCTGCGCGGGGCCTTCGTCGTCACCGAGGTCGCGCTCGCGCTGATGCTCCTGGTCGGGGCCGGGCTGATGATCCAGAGCTTCGCGCGCCTCCAAGCCGTCAGCCCCGGCTTCGACCCGTCGAACCTCCTGACGATGCGCGTGGTCCTGCCCGGCACGAAGTACACGAACGATCAGCAGCGCGTCAACTTCTTCCGGCAGGCCGTCGAGCGGCTCGCGGCGCTGCCCGGCGTCGAGTCGGCCGGCGCCGTCTCGTTCCTGCCGATGACGGGCGCGGGCGCGGCCACCCGCTTCAACATCACGGGGCAGCCCGAGCCGCCCGCCGGCCAGAGCCCCGTCACCGACGTGCGCGTCACCGACGAGAACTTCTTCCGGGTGATGCGCATCCCGCTCGTGCGCGGGCGCACCTACGACGCGCGCGAGGCGGCGGAGGCGCGCCGCGTCGTCGTCGTCAACGAGGCGCTCGCGCGCAAGTACTTCCCCGGCGAAGACCCCCTGGGCAAGCGCATCGTCGTGATGATGAGCGCGACGCCGCAGCCGACCGAGATCATCGGCGTCGTCGGCGACGTGAAGCACAAGGGCCTCGACGCCGAGGCCAACCCGACCGTCTACTGGCCGCACCCGGAGCTGGCCTACAGCGGCATGAACTTCGTCGTCAGGGCGAAGGGCGACGCCTCGTCGCTCGCGGCCGTGGCGCAGCGCGAGATACAGGCGCTCGACCCCGAGCAGCCGGTGGCCGACGTGCGGACGATGGAGCAGTGGCTCGCCGAGTCGGTCGGCCGCGCGCGCTTCAGCGCCCTGCTGCTCGGGGTGTTCGCGGCGCTCGCGCTGGCGCTCGCCACCGTGGGCATCTACGGCGTCATCTCCTACTCGGTCACGCAGCGGACGCACGAGTTGGGCATCCGCGTCGCGCTCGGCGCGCAGCGGGGCGACGTGCTCCGGCTCGTCCTCGGGCAGGGCCTCGTGCTCGCCGCCGTCGGCGTCGCGGCGGGCCTCGCCGGGGCCTTCGCCCTGACGCGCCTCGCCCAAAGCCTGCTCTACGAGGTGAGCGCCACCGACCCGCTGACCTACGTCGGCCTCTCCGTCTTTCTCCTCCTCGTGTCGCTCGCGGCCTGCTACGTCCCGGCCCGGCGCGCCACGAAGGTAGACCCGATGACGGCGCTTCGCTACGAGTAGACAGTAGCCAGTAGGAAGACAGTCGCTAATGAATCGTATGAGAGCCGGCGTCAACAGCCTTCGCGCGGAAGCGCTACTGACTACTGACTACTGGCTACTGTCTACTTCTTTCTGAGGTTCGAGACATGGGCACATTCTTGAGCGACATCAGGTACGGGGCGCGGACGCTGTGGAAGGCGCCGGGGTTCACGACGGTGGCGGTCGTGGCGCTGGCGCTGGGCATCGGGGCCAACAGCGCCATCTTCTCGGTCGTCAACGCGATCATCCTGCGGCCGCTGCCTTACCCTGAGCCGGAGCGGCTCGTGGCCGTCAGCGGCCGCGACACGCGCGAGGGCACGGACTATTGGCAGCACTCCTACCCGAACTTCGTAGACCTGCGCGAGCAGCGCGAGGTCTTCGAGCACGTCACAGCCTACTCGCGGGCCAGCTTCTTCCTCATCGAGGGCGAAGACCCGGAGCGCATCGTCGGCGCCGTCTCGACGCACGACCTCTTCGGCGTGCTCGGCGTCCGCCCCGCGCTCGGCCGCGCCTTCACGGCCGACGAGGACCGGCCCGGCGCCCCGCGCGTCATCGTCCTCGGCCACCGGCTCTGGCAGCGGCGCTTCGGCGGCGACCCCGCCGCGGTCGGGCGCGAGATCAGGCTCGGCAGCTACACGGCGACGGTCGTCGGCGTGATGCCGCCGGGCTTCGAGTTCCCGCTGGGCAGCCGGGCCGAGGCGTGGATGCCGCTCGGGCCGGCGATCCCGGCGGCGACGCTCGCGGCGCGCGACTCGGTCTACCTCGACCTCGTCGGGCGGCTGCGCGAGGGCGTCTCGGTCGAGCGGGCGCGGGCCGAAGTCCAGACCATCGGCGCGCGCCTCGCCGCGCAGTACCCGGACTCGAACGCCAACCAGAGCTTCGGCCTCACGCCGATGCACGAGAACCTCGTCGGCAACCTGCGGCGCGCGCTCTTCGTGCTTTTAGGCGCGGTCGCCTTCGTGCTTCTGATCGCCTGCGCCAACGTCGCCAACCTCCTGCTCGTGCGCGCCGCCGGGCGGCAGAAGGAGCTGGCGGTGCGCACCGCGCTCGGCGCGGGCCGCTGGCGCATCATGCGGCAGCTCCTGACCGAGAGCCTTCTGCTCGCCGTGTTGGGCGGCGGCCTCGGCCTGCTGCTGGCGATGTGGGGCACAGACCTGCTGGTATCGCTCGCGCCGGCCGACATCCCGCGCACGGCCGAGGTCGGGTTGGACGCGCGCGTGCTGCTGTTTACGCTCGGCGTCACGGCGCTGACCGGCGTCGTCTTCGGCCTCGCGCCGGCCTGGCAGGCGTCGAAGGCCGACCTGAACGAGACGCTGAAGGAGGGCGGGCGCGGCTCGACCGAGGGCACGAAGGGGAGGCTGCGCGGCGCGCTCGTCGTCGCCGAGGTCGCCGTCTCGCTCGTGCTTTTGGTCTGCGCGGGGCTGCTCGGACAGAGCTTCCTCAAGCTGCTCAGCGTCGAGCCGGGCTTCGAGGCGCGCGGCGTCCTGACGGCCGACGTGGTCACGCTCGGCAAGAGCTTCCCCGAAAGGTCGCAGCAGGCCGCCTTCTTCAGCGAGGTGCTCGCGCGCGTCGCGGCGGTGCCGGGCGTCGAGGCCGTCGGCGCCGTCAACCCGCTGCCGCTCGGCGGCAACTTCAACACCTACAGCTTCCGCATCGAGGGGCGGCCGGCCCCCGCGCCGGGCGAAGCGCCCGTCTCGGACTTCCGCACGGCCGCGCCCGGCTACTTCCGCGCGATGGGCATTCCGGTCCTGCGCGGCCGCGCCTTCGACGAGCGCGACACGGAAAAGTCTCCGCCCGTCATGCTCGTCAACGAGGCGCTCGCGCGCAAGTACTTCCCCGGCGAAGACCCCCTGGGCAAGCGCATCACGACGGGCGACAGCGGGTCGGGCAACCCGCCGTTGACGCGTGAGGTCGTCGGCGTCGTCGGCGACGTGCGCCACGCCGGGCTCGAAGAGGAGACGACGCCCGAGTCTTACGTCTCCTACCTGCAGCGGCCCGTCAGCGTGATGACGGTCGTCGCGCGCGCCGCCGGGGGCGACGCCGAGGCGCTCGCGGCCTCGGTGCGCGGGGCGATACGCGAGGTCAACCGCGAGCAGCCGGTCTACAACGTGCGGACGATGGAGCAACTGCTCGCCGAGTCGGTCGCGCGCCGCCGCTTCAACATGACGCTGCTCGCGGTCTTCGCCGGACTCGCCCTGGCGCTGGCGGCCGTCGGCCTCTACGGCGTGATGTCTTACACGGTGACGCAGCGGACGCACGAGATCGGAATCCGCGTCGCGCTCGGCGCGCAGGCGGCGGACGTGGTGCGCCTCGTCGTCGGGCAGGGCATGGCGCTCGCGCTCGCCGGCGTCGCGGTCGGGCTCTTCGGGGCCTTCGCCCTGACGCGGCTGATGGCGAGCCTGCTCTACGGCGTCTCGGCCACGGACGCGACCGTCTACGCCGCGGTCGCCCTCCTGCTCTCGTCCGTGGCCTTCCTCGCCAGCTACCTGCCGGCGCGGCGCGCGGCGAGGGTGGACCCGATGGTGGCGCTCAGGCACGAGTGATTGCGGAATGCGGATTGCGGATTGCGCGGCATTGACCTTCTGAGCGGACCGCGATTCTCGTCAACACGATTCCGCAATCCGCAATCCGCAATCGAAGTGAGGTTGAACCATGAGAACTCTTCTGCTTGACGCGCGGCACGCCCTGCGGACGCTGGTGAAGAGTCCGGGGTTTACGGCGGTGGCGGTGCTCGCGCTCGCCCTGGGAATCGGCGCGAACACGGCGATTTTCTCGGTCATCAACTCTGTGCTGCTGCGGCCGCTGCCTTACAGGGAACCCGACCGGCTGGTCTTCGTGATGGAGAACTTCCAGCAGCAGGACTCGGCCGTCTCCTTCCCGAACTTCGCCGACTGGCGCGAGCAGAACCGCGTCTTCGAAGAGCTCGCCGCCTCGCGCCTGACGAGCTTCAACCTGACGGGCGCGGGCGAGGCCGAGCGGCTCCAGGGCCGGATGGTGACGGCCAACTTCTTCGAAGCCCTCGGGGTCGAGCCCGCGGCGGGCCGGGACTTCACGCCCGAAGAGGATCGGCCGGGCGGCGAGGCCGTGGCCGTGCTCAGCCACGGCTTCTGGCAGCGGCGCTTAGGCGGCGACCCGAAGGTGGTCGGCCGCCAACTGCTCCTCAACGGCCGGAGTCACACGGTCGTCGGCGTCGCGCCGGCCGGCTTCGAGTTCTACACGCCCGTGGAGGTCTTCGTCCCGCTCGGCTCCTGGACGCATCAGGCGATGGGCGAGCGTGGCAGCCACCCGAGCATCTACGCCGTCGGCCGGCTGAAGGAAGGAGTCACGCTGGAGCAGGCGCGCGCCGAGATGGACGCCATCATGGAGCGGCTCGCCGAGCAGTACCCCACGACGAACCAAGGCCACGGCGCGACGCTCATCCCCGTCTACGAGAACGTCGTCGGCGGCGTCAGGCCCGCGCTGATGATCCTACTCGGCGCGGTCGCCTTTGTCCTTCTGATCGCCTGCGCCAACGTCGCCAACCTCCTGCTCGCGCGCTCGTCGGGGCGGCGGAAGGAGTTGGCGGTGCGCGCGGCGCTCGGGGCCACCCGAGGCCGCATCGTGCGACAGCTCCTCGTCGAGAGCGTGCTGCTGGCGCTCCTGGGCGGCGCGGCGGGGCTGCTGCTGGCGCTGTGGGGCACAGACCTCCTGACGAGCATGATCCCCGACGCCGTCCCGCGGCCCCTGGAGACGGGCGTCAACGCGCGCGTCCTCGGCTTCACGCTGCTGGCCTCGCTCCTGACGGGAGTGATCTTCGGCTCGGTGCCGGCGCTGCAAGCCTCGAACCCCGACCTGAACGACGCGCTCAGGGAGGGCACGAGAGGCTCGACGGGGCGGCGCTCGCGCCTGCGCAACGCCTTCGTCGTCTCGGAGGTCGCGCTGGCGCTGGTGCTTCTGGTCGGCGCGGGCCTGATGGTCAAGAGCTTCGCGGAGGTGCAGAAGGTCGAGCCGGGCTTCGACCCGCAGAAGCTCCTCACGGCGCAGCTGTCGCTCTCGGCCGAGAAGTATCCGGGGCCGAAGGCCGTGGCCTTCCTCGAAGAGGTTAGACAGAGAATCGGCGCGCTGCCCGGCGTCGAGTCGGCCGCCTTCTCGAACGGCCTGCCCATCTACGGCGCGGGCATCACGTCGTTTTTGATCGAAGGGCAGCCGCGCCCCGCGCCGGGCGGGGAGCCGACGGCCGTCGAGTACGTGACCACGCCCGGCTACTTCCGCACGATGGGCATCCCGCTTCTGAAGGGGCGCTACCTGGACGAGCGCGACACGCGGCAGGGACAGATGGTCGCGCTCGTGGACGAGGACTTCGCGCGCCGCTTCTTCCCCGGCGAAGACCCCCTGGGCAAGCGCGTCAAGCTCTTCCGCGAGTACCCGGCCGCCGAGATCGTCGGCGTCGTCGGGCACGTGAAGCACTTCGGCCTCGACGCGGCCGCGCCCTTCCAGGCGCAGTTCTACTTCGCGCTGGCGCAGCTCCCCGACGACTACATCAACCGCATGACGGGGGGGATTTCGCTGGTGGTGCGCACCAAAGGAGACCCGGCCGGGGCGGCCGCGGACGTGCGCCGCGAGGTCTTCGCCGTAGACAAAGAGCAGCCCGTCTACCAGGCGCGGACGATGGAGGACTTGATCTCGGAGTCGCTCGCGCTGCGCCGCTTCTCGATGTCTTTGCTCGCGCTCTTCGCGGCCGTCGCGGCGCTCCTGGCGGCCGTCGGGATTTACGGCGTGATGAGCTACTCGGTCTCGCAGCACACGCGCGAGCTGGGCATCCGGATGGCGCTCGGGGCCGAGGCGCGCGACATGCTCTGGCTCGTCATCCGGCAGGGGATGGGCCTGGCGCTGGTCGGCGTCGGGCTGGGCCTCGCCGGCGCGCTCGCCCTGACGCGCGTCATGTCGAGCCTGCTCTACGGAGTCACGGCCACCGACCCCGCGACCTTCGCGGCCGTCACCGCCCTGCTCACCGCGGCCGCCCTCCTCGCCTGCTACGTCCCGGCGCGCCGCGCCACGAAGGTAGACCCGATGGAGGCGCTGAGATACGAGTAGACAGTAGTCGGTAGCCAGTAGGCTCTTTAACGGCCGCTGACGCCGACACGTGGAAGGTTCGCTAGACGGTTTCTTCTACTGGCTACTGACTACTGTCTACTGGCTACTGTCAACCGGAGGTTGACTTATGAGGACGCTACTTCGAGATGTGCGCTACGGCTGGCGGATGCTGTGGCGGCGGCCGGGGTTCACGGCGTTCGCGGCGCTGGTGCTGGCGCTCGGCGTGGGCGCGACGACGGCCATCTTCTCGGTCGTCAACGCGGTGCTTTTAAGGCCGCTGCCGTATCCGGGGGCCGAGCGCATCATCTCGTTCGTCGGCACGAACCCCTCGAAGGGGATCACCCAGAGCAACATGTCCGCGCCGGACTTCGCCGACTGGCGGGCGCAGGCCGACGCCTTCGAGGCGCTCGCGCTGTTCACGGCCGGCAGCGCCAACCTCGGCGGCGAAGAGCCGGAGCGCGTCGCGGCCTCGGCCGTCACCTCCGACTTCTTCGCGGTGATGGGCACGGGGCCGGCCCTGGGCCGCGCCTTCGGGCCGGAGGACGAGCGGCCGGGCGGGCAGCCCGTCGTCCTCATCAGCCACGGGCTCTGGCGGCGGCGCTTCGGCGCAGACCCCTCAGTCCTCGGCCGCCCGATAGAGGTCGGCGGCCGCCAGCTCGAAGTCGTCGGCGTCATGCCCGCGGGCTTCGGCTACCCGAACAACGCGGAGCTGTGGGCGGCCCTGCAAATCGAAGTCGGCAAGGAGCCGCGCTTCAACCGCAGCTACCAGGTGGCGGGCCGCCTGCGCGAGGCCGTCACGCTCGAAGAGGCGCGCGCGCAGATGGACGCCATCACGGGGCGGCTCGCCGCCGCGCACCCCCAATCGAACGCCGGCTGGGGCGTCGAGCTTCAGCGCCTGCACGACCGCATGGTCGCGGGCGTGCGGACGATGCTGCTGGTGCTGATGGCCGCGGTCGGGCTGGTGCTTTTGATCGCGTGCGCCAACGTCGCCAACCTCCTGCTGGCGCGGGCCGCGGGGCGGCGGCGCGAGGTGGCGGTGCGCGTCGCCGTCGGCGCCTCCCGAGGCCGCGTGATGAGGCAACTGCTGACCGAGAGCCTGATGCTGGCGGCGGCCGGCGGCGCGGCGGGCTTGCTGCTCGGCGTGTGGCTCACCGACCTGCTCGTCTCGCTCGCCCCGGCCAACACGCCGCGGCTCGCCGAGGCGGGGCTCGACGCGCGCGTCTTCGGCTTCGCCCTCGCCGTCACCTGCCTGGCCGGCGTGCTGTTCGGACTCGCGCCCGCGCTGCAAGTCTCGAAGACCGACCTCGGCGTGACGCTCAAGGAGGGCGGGCGCGGCTCGACCGACGCGCGCAGCCGCCTGCGCTCGGCCCTGGTCGTCGCCGAGGTCGGGCTCTCGCTCGTGCTCCTGGTCGGGGCCGGGCTCCTACTGAGGAGCTTCATGCGGCTCGCGGCCGTCAGTCCCGGCTTCGACCCCTCGAACGTGCTGACGATGCGGCTCGGGCTGCCGGGGGCGCGCTACCCCGAGCCGCGGCTGAAGGCGGAGTTCTACGAGCGGCTGCTCGAGCGCGTGCGGGCGCTGCCCGGCGTCGAGGCGGCGGGCGCGACGCTCTCCCTGCCGCTCGGCGGGAGCAACTACTCCGTGGGCCGCCCCTTCGTCCGCGAGGGCCGGCCGCAGACGCCGGAGGAGGGGATCACCTCGGCCTACTTCGTCGTCACGCCCGGCTACTTCCGCGCGATGCGCATCCCCTTGCGGGCGGGGCGCGACTTCGACGCGCGCGACACGGAGGACGCGCCGAAGGTCGTCATCATCAACGAGGCGGCGGCCCGCCAACACTTCGCGGGCGAAGACCCGGTCGGGCGGCGCGTGCACGTCTTCATGGACGAGAAGTTCCCGCGCGAGATCGTCGGCGTGGTCGGCGACGTGAAGCCGCAGGCGCTCGACGCCGAGCCGGGGCCGCAAATCTACGTGCCGCACCGGCAGGACGCCGGCTGGGGCGCGCTCTCCCTGGCGGTGCGCACGTCGCGGGAGCCGACGGGGCTCGTGGCGGCCGTGCGCGAAGAGGTGCGCGCGCTCGACCGCGCGCAGCCGGTCTTCGACGTGAAGACGATGGAGGACGTGGTCGCGGCGTCGGTGGCGGACCGCCGCCTGCTGATGATCCTGATCGCGGCCTTCGGCGGGGCGGCCGCGCTCCTGGCGTGCGTCGGCCTCTACGCCGTCATCTCCTACGCGGTGGCACAGCGGACGCACGAACTCGGCGTCCGCATCGCGCTCGGCGCGCAGCGGCGAGACGTGCTGCGGCTCGTCCTGCGGCAGGGACTCGCGCTGGCGCTGGCAGGCGCGGCCGCGGGCCTCGTCGCCACGCTCGCCGCCACGCGCCTGCTCGCAAGCCTGCTCTACGGCGTGACGGCCACAGACCCCTCGGTCTTCCTCCTCGTCCCCGCGCTGCTCGTCGCCGTCGCCTTGCTGGCCTGCTACGTCCCCGCGCGCCGCGCGACCAAGGTAGACCCGATGGAGGCGCTGAGATACGAGTAGACAGTAGACAGTAGTCAGTAGCCAGTAGGCTCTTTAGCGGGCGCTGACGCTGACACCCTAACGGCTCGATAGCGAAGGTTCTTCTACTGTCTACTGTCAACCGGAGGTTGACCCAATGAGAACGCTACTGCATGACTTGAGACACGGGGCGCGGGTGCTGCTGAGGCGGCCGGGGTTCACGCTGGTCGCGGCGGTGACGCTCGCCCTGGGGATCGGCGCTAACACGGCGATCTTCTCGGTAGTGAACGGCGTGCTCCTGAGGCCGCTGCCGTACCCGGAGCCGGAGCGGTTGCTGACGGCGCGGCAGAACATCTCGCTGCCGAACCTCGAAGACATCGAGGCGGCGCAGCAGAGCTTCGAGCTGGTCGGCGGGGCCGTCCTCCAGCCGCTCGACTTCACGGGCGGCGGCGAGCCGGTGCAGGTCGAGGCGGCGCTCTGCACGCACGAGCTGTTCGACTTGCTCGGCGCGCGACCCGCCGCCGGCCGGACGCTCCGGGCCGAGGACGACGCCTACGACGCGCCGCGCGTCGTCGTCTTAAGCCACGGCTTCTGGCAGCGACACCTCGGCGGCCGGGACATCAACGAGGGCCTGACCATCACGCTGAGCGGGCAGACCTACGCGGTCGTCGGCGTGCTGCCGGCCTCGTTCGTCTCGCCCTACGGGAGCCCCGACGTCTGGGCGTCGCTGCGCGTCGCCAACCCCGTGGCGGCGAGGGTACGCGGCGTCCACTTCCTGCGCACCTTCTGGCGGCCGCGGGCCGGCGTCACGACCGAGCAGGCGCAGGCCGAATTGGACTTGATCGCGCGGCGTTTGGCCGAAGCCTACCCGGACGAGAACAAGGGCCGGCGCTTCGTCCTGATGTCTCTGCACGAGCGGATGGTCGGCGACGTGCGGCCCGCGCTCTTCGTCCTCTTCGGCGCGGTCGGGATGGTGCTGCTGATCGCGTGCGCCAACTTCGCCAACCTGCTCCTGGCGCGCGCGGCGACGCGGCGGCACGAGGTCGCCGTCCGGGCCGCGCTCGGGGCCGGGCGCTGGCGCATCGCGCGCCAGCTCCTCACGGAGAGCGTGCTGCTCGCCGTCCTGGGCGGCGCCGGCGGGCTGGTGCTGGCGCTGTGGGGCGTTGACCTCCTGCTCGCGCTGGAACCCGAGAGCCTGCCGCGCCTCTCCAGCATCCGCGTAGACGCGGCCGTGCTGCTGTTCACCTTCGGCCTGGCGGTCTTGACGGGCCTCGTCTTCGGCCTCGCGCCCGCGCTCGGGGCCTCGCGCGCGAACCTCTCGGACGCGCTCAAGGAGGGCGGCCGGAGGCTCTCGGGCGGCGGGTCGCGCCGCGGCCTGCGGGGCGCGCTCGTCGTCGCCGAGCTGGCCGTCGCGCTGGTGCTGCTCGTCTGCGCGGGCCTGCTCATCAAGGGCTTCTGGCGGCTGCGCGCCGTCGAGCCGGGCTTCGAGACGGCGAACCTCCTGACGCTGCGCCTCGAGCTGCCGGAGGCGCGCTACCGCGAGATACCGCCGCAGACCGAGTACCGCCGCCGCGTCCTCGAAGCCCTCAACACGCTCGGCGGCGCGCGGGCCGCGATGGTCAGCGAGATACCACTCGGCGGGAGCTCGCTCCACCACAACTTCGTCATCGAGGGCCGCGCGCCGCTCGCGCCCGGCGAGGAGCCGGACCTCTACACGCGCAGCGTCGAGGGCGACTACTTCGGCGTGATGGGCATCCCCGTCATCGAAGGCCGCGGCCTGACGCCGCACGACGACGAGCGCGCCCCGCTCGTCGGCGTCGTCAACGAGCGGTTCGTGCGCGAGCACTTCGGCGGCGCGAGCCCCGTCGGCGCGCGCATCCGCTGGGCGCGCCAGACGGAGCCTCAGTGGATCACCGTCGTCGGCGTCGTCGGCGACGTGCGCCACTTCGGCCTGGATCAGCCGGAGGAGTCGGCCGTCTACACCCCTTACGCGCAGTCGGGGATGGCCTGGAAGCGCTGGATGGGCGTGGTCGTCAGGAGCGGGACGGACGCGGCCGCGCTGACGAACGCGGTGAAGGAGAAAATCTGGTCGGTAGACCCGCAGGTGCCCGTGACGAAGGTGCGGACGATGGAAGAGGTTTCGGCGGCCTCGGTCGGCCGGCAGCGTCTGAACATGACGCTGCTCGCCCTCTTCGCGGCGGTCGCGCTCGCGCTCGCCTCGGTCGGAATCTACGGCGTCATCAACTACACGGTGGCGCAGCGGACGCACGAGATCGGAATCCGCATGGCGCTCGGCGCGCGCCGCCGCGACGTGCTGGCGATGGTCCTGCGGCAGGGGCTCGGCTTCGCCCTCGCCGGCGCCGGCATCGGCCTGCTGCTCGCGCTCGCGCTCACGCGCCTGCTCGCAAGCCTCCTCTACGGCGTGACGGCCACCGACCCCTCGGTCTACGCCCTCGTCGCCGCGCTCCTCGTCGCCGTCGCGCTCCTGGCCTGCTACGTCCCCGCGCGCCGCGCGACACGCGTAGACCCGATGGAGGCGCTGAGATACGAGTAGACAGTAGACAGTAGTCAGTAGCCAGTAGGCTCTTTAACGGCCGCCGGCGCTGACACCGAGACGGCTCGATAGGGAACGTCTTCCTACTGACTACTGACTACTGTCTACTTCTTTTGAGGTGTGTGATGGAGAGACTACTACAGGATTTGCGGTTCGGGGCGCGGGTGCTGTTGAAGCGGCCGGGCTTCACGCTGAGCGCGGTGCTGACGCTGGCGCTGGGCATCGGTGCGAACACGGCGATCTTCTCGGTCGTCAACGCGGTGCTCCTGCGGCCGCTGCCGTACCCCGGCGCGGAGCGGCTCGTCGCCGTCTTCGAGACGACGCAGTCCATCCCGCGCGACTACATCTCGGTGGCGAACCTCCGCGACTACCGGGCGCAGACCGCGGCCTTCGAGGGCTTCACCACCTTCGTCCCGCAGAGCGTCAACCTGACGGGCGTGGGCGAGCCCGACCGCGTCCGCGGCGGCTTCGTCACGTCGAGCTTCTTCCCCCTGCTCGGCGCGCGCGCGGCCGAGGGGCGCACCTTCCTGCCGGAGGAGGACGAGCCGGGCCGCGGCCGCGTCGCCGTCCTCACCCACGGGCTCTGGCAGCGGCGCTTCGGCGGCGACCCTTCGGTCGTCGGCAAGGCCCTGACCCTTAACGCCGAGCCTTACACGGTCGTCGGCATCATGCCGGAAGACTTCCGCTTCCCGATGGACGAGATCGAGGTCTGGCTGCCGGCGACGGCCTGGCCCAACTACAAGGACGACCGCGCGCTCCACAACAGCTTCGTCATCGGCAAGCTCCGCGAGGGCGCGACGCGCCCGCGCGCCGAGGAGGAGCTGCGGACGGTCGCGGCCCGCCTCGCCGCCGCCTACCCGAAGGAGAACGAGGGGCGCGGCGTCGAGGTCGTCGCCTTCCACGAGCTGCTCGTCGAGGACGTGCGGCCGGCGCTGCTCGTCCTGCTCGCCGCCGTCGGCCTGATCCTGCTCATCGCCTGCGCCAACATCGCCAACCTGCTCCTGGCGCGTGGCGCGGCGCGCCAGCGCGAGGTGGCTCTGCGCGCGGCGCTCGGGGCCGGGCGCGGCCGACTGCTCAGGCAGTTCCTGACCGAGACGGTGCTCCTCGCGCTCGCGGGAGGGGCGGCCGGCCTGCTCCTCGCGCTGTGGGGCGTTGACTTCCTGCTCGCCCTCGCGCCGGGCCAGCTCCCCGGCGCGGGCCGCGTCGCGCTCGACGCGCGCGTCCTCGGCTTCTCGCTCGCCCTGACGCTCGCCACCGGCCTCGGCTTCGGCCTCGTCCCGGCGCTCAAGCTGTCGAGGGCCGACGTGAACAGCACGCTCAAGGAGGGCGGGGGCCGCGCGGGGGGCGGGGGCCGCCGGCGCGCGCGCAGCGCCTTCGTCGTCGCGCAGGTCGCGCTCGCGCTCGTCCTGCTCGTCGCGGCGGGCCTCCTCATCAACAGCTTCTACCGCGTGCTCTCCGTCAGCCCCGGCTTCGACCCCGAGAACCTCCTCACGCTCGAGTACCGCCTGCCGCGCAACAAGTACGCGAAGGGCGAAGACCAGTGGGCCTTCCACCGGCAGGTGGTCGAGCGCGTGCGGGGCGTGCCGGGCGTCACGTCGGCGGCCGTCATCCGCGCCCTGCCCTTCAGCGGCAACGGCAGCACCATCGCCTACGCCCTGCCCGGCCGGCCCGCGCCCGCGCCGGGGCAGGAGCCGCGGGCGCAGGAGAACGCGGCCCACCCCGGCTACTTCGAGACGGTCGGCCTGCCCGTCCTCCGGGGCCGCGTCTTCGAAGAGCGCGACGGGGCCGAGGCCCCGCCCGTCGTCGTCGTCAACCGCCTGATGGCCGAGCAGTCGTGGCCCGGCGAAGACCCCCTCGGCAAGCAGATACACTTCCCCGAGGTGAAGATCACGGCCACGGTCGTCGGCGTCGTCGGCGACGCCAAGCAGTACACGCTCGGCGAGGCGCAGCGGCCGCAGGTCTACACGGCTTACGCGCAGAACCCGCACATCTTCGCCACGCTCGTCGCGCGGACGGGCGTCGAGCCGATGAGCCTCGCGCGCGCCGTCACGGAGGCCGTCTGGTCTGTAGACCCCGAGCAGCCGGTCTGGAAGGTGAGGACGGTCGAGCACCTGCTGGGCGAGAGCGTCGCCGGCCGCCGCTTCGTCCTGACGCTGATGATCGGTTTCGCCGCGCTGGCGGTGCTGCTCACGGCGCTCGGAATCTACGGGGTGGTCAGCTACACGGTGGCGCAGCGGACGCACGAGATCGGGGTGCGCGTCGCGCTCGGCGCGCGCCGCCGCGACGTGCTCGGGCTGGTCTTGCGGCAGGGGCTCGGCCTCGCGCTCCTCGGCGTCGGCCTCGGCGTTCCGGTCGCGCTCGCGCTCACGCGCCTGCTCTCGAGCCTGCTCTACGGCGTCTCGGCCAGCGACCCCGCGACCTACGCCGCCGTCACGCTCCTCCTCGCCGCCGTCGCGCTCCTCGCCTGCTACCTGCCGGCCCGCCGCGCGACGCGGGTGGACCCGATGGAGGCGCTCCGGTACGAGTAGACAGTAGACAGTAGTCAGTAGCCAGTAGGCGCCCCGCGCCGCGACGGCTGACGCTGAAACCTTAAAGATTCGCTACCGAAGGTCTTCCTACTGTCTACTGTCTACTGACTACTGACTACTTCTTTTTGAGGTTCGAGAGATGGGCACATTCTTGAAGGACATCAGGTACGGGGCGCGGGTGCTGGCGAAGTCGCCGGGGTTCACGCTCGTGGCGGTCTTCGTGACGGCGCTCGGCATCGGGGCGAACACGGCCATCTTCTCGGTGGTCAACGCGGTGCTCCTGCGGCCGCTGCCTTACGCGCACCCGGAGCGGCTGGTGAGGATGCACGGCGTCAACGAGAGGCGGGGCGTGACCTCGATGAGCCTCTCGTTCCCGAACTTCTCAGACCTGCGGGCGCAGGCCGGCGTCTTCGAGGCGCTCGGGGCCTTCACCGACACGACCTCGGCGCTCACGGGCGACGGCCCGCCCGAGCAGGTCGTCGGCGTGCAGTCCTCGGGCGACCTCTTCGAGGTGCTCGGCGCGCGCGCCGCCCTCGGGCGCACGCTCGCGCGCGGCGACGAGCAGCCGGGCGGCGCGCCCGTCGTCGTCGTCAGCCACGGCATGTGGCAGCGCCGCTACGGCGGCGACCCCGGCCTCGTCGGCCGGACGCTCACGCTCGACGGCAAGCCGCGGACGGTCGTCGGCGTCCTGCCCGCGGACTTCCAGTTCCTCTTCGTCAACGAGCCGGTCGAGTTCTACGTGCCGCTCGACCCGAAGGGCGACATGGAGGTGCAGCGCGGGGCCGGGTGGCTCGAAGTCGTCGGGCGGCTGCGCGAGGGCACGACGCTGGAGCAGGCCGGGGCCGAGGTGCGGGCCGTCTCGGCGCGCATCGCCGAGGCCAACCCGCAGGAGAACACCAACCTCAGCTTCCGCCTGGCCGGCGCGCACGAGGAGATGGTCGGGAGCCTGCGCCCGACTCTCTTCGTGCTCCTGGGCGCGGTCGGCTTCGTGCTTCTGATCGCCTGCGCCAACGTCGCCAACCTCCTGCTCGCGCGCGCCTCCCGGCGGGGGCGCGAGCTGGCGATCCGCGTCGCGCTCGGCGCGGGGCGCGGCCGGGTCGTGCGGCAGCTCCTGACCGAGAGCCTCCTGCTCTCGACGCTGGGCGGCGTCGCCGGCCTCCTCTTCGCCATGTGGGGCGTCGCGCTCATCTCGGCCTTCGTCCCCTCGGACGTGCCGCGCTTCGCCGAGACGGGCCTCGACCCTTCGGTGCTCGCCTTCACGCTCGTCGCCTCGGTGCTGACCGGCCTCATCTTCGGCCTCGCGCCGGCGCTCCAGGCGTCGAGGGTTGATCTGAACGAGGCGCTCAAGGAGGGCGGGCGCGGCTCGACCGAGGGCGGGAAGGGGAGGGTGCGCGCGGCGCTCGTCATCGCCGAGGTCGCCGTCTCGCTCGTGCTCCTGGTCGGCGCGGGCCTGCTGATTAAGAGCTTCATACGCCTGCGCGCGACCGACCCCGGCCTCGACCCGCGCGGGGTTCTGACGGCCTCGGTCTCGCTGCCCGCGGCGCGCTACCCGGAGGACGCGCAGGTCATCAGCTTCTACGAGCGCGCGCTCGAACGTCTGTCGGCGCTGCCGGGCGTCGAGGCGGCGGCCGGCATCATGCCGCTGCCTTTGAGCGAGAGCGGGATGAGCACGTCGTTCGCCGTCGTCGGCCGCCCCGACCCCGGCCCCGGCGCGCGGCCCTCCTCGGCGGCGCGCGTCGTCACGCCCGGCTACCTGCGCGCGATGGGCGTGCCGTTGCTCCGAGGCCGCGACTTCACCGAGCAGGACTCGGCCGACGCGCCGAAGGTCCTGCTCGTCAACGAGGAGCTGGCCCGCCAGCACTTCCCCGGCGAAGACCCCGTGGGCAAGCGGCTGCGGATCGGCCTCAACGACATCAACGGCGAGATCGTCGGCGTCGTCGGCTCGGTGCGCCACCGCCGTCTGAGCACGGCGGCCGGCCCCGAGTACTACGTGCCGCTCAGGCAGGTGCCGTTCAGCTCGCTCTCGTTGGTCGTGCGCGCGGGGCGCGGCGACCCGGCGCGGCTCGGGGCGGCGGTGCGCGCGGCCGTGCAGGAGGTGGACCGCGAGCTGCCGGTCTACCGGGTGCGGACGATGGAGTCGCTGGTGGCCGAGTCGGTCGCGCGCCAGCGCTTCAGCATGACGCTCCTGGTCGCCTTCGCCGCGCTCGCGCTCGTGCTCGCGGCCGTCGGCGTCTTCAGCGTGATGAGCTTCCTCGTGGCGCAGCGGACGCACGAGATCGGAATCCGCATGGCGCTCGGCGCCGAGGCGCGCGACATCCTGCGGATGGTCGTCGGCGGCGGGATGACGCTCGCCATCGCGGGCGTCTCGCTCGGGCTGCTGGCGGCCTTCGGGCTCACGCGCCTGATGTCGAGCCTGCTCTACGAGGTCAGCGCCAGCGACCCCTTCGTCTTCGGCGGCGTCGCCCTGCTCCTCTCGGCCGTCGCCCTCGCCGCCTGCCTCCTGCCAGCCCTGCGCGCCGCGCGCGTAGACCCGATGGAGGCGCTGAGATACGAGTAGCCAGTAGCCAGTAGTCAGTAGCCAGTAGGCTCTTTAAAGGCCGCTGACGCGCGAACGGTTCTCTAGCGAATGTCTTTCTACTGACTACTGACTACTGGCTACTGGCTACTGCTTTTTGAGGTTTCACCGATGACTTCCTTCCTGAAAGACGTCCGTTACGGCGTGCGGATGCTGTTGAAGACGCCGGGGCTGACGGCGGTGGCGGTGCTGACGCTGGCTTTGGGCATCGGGGCCAACAGCGCCATCTTCAGCGCCGTGAGCGCGTTCATCCTGCGGCCGCTGCCCGTGGAAGACCCCGGCGCGCTCGTCCGCGTCTTCGAGACCGAGGGGCCGGGCGGCGGGCACGGCGACCTCTCGAACAACTTCTCCTACCCGGACTACGCGGACTACCGCGACCAGTCGGGCGCGGCCTTCGAGGGTCTCGCCCTCCACCGGCTGGAGAAGGCCGCGCTGAGCGCCGAAGATCAGAACGACCTCGTCTGGGGCGAGCTGGTCTCGGGCAACTTCTTCGACGTGCTGCGCGTGCGCCCCGCGCTCGGCCGCGGCTTCACGCCCGACGAGAACCAGACGCCCGGCGCGCGCCCCGTCGTCGTCGTCAGCCACCAGCTCTGGCGCAACCGCTTCCGCTCCGACCCGGGGATCGTCGGCCGCGCCGTCACGCTCAACGGCCAGCCCTTCACGGTCGTCGGCGTCGCGCCGCGCGAATTCACCGGCGCGAAGTTCGGCCTCGCGATGGACTTCTGGGTGCCGGCGATGATGCAGCAGCAGGTGACGCGCGAAGACCTTTGGATTGACGACCGCGGCGACCACCGCTTCGAGATGATCGGGCGGCTGCGCGACGGCGTCACAACGGAGCAGGCCGAGGCCGCGCTGACCGCGGTCGCCGGCCGGCTCGCCGAGGTCTACCCCGACCAGCGGGCGCGTGCCACACGGGTCGTGCTGCGCCCCGAAATCGAGGGCCGTTACGAGGAAGCGGCCGGCACCATCAAGCTCGGCTCGGCCGTGGCGCTCGGCGCGGTCGGGCTGATCCTCCTGATCGCGTGCGCCAACGTCGCCAACCTCCTGCTGGCGCGCGGCGCGGCGCGGCGGCGCGAGATCGGAATCCGCATCGCGCTCGGCGCTTCGCGCGGACGCGTCGTCCGGCAGTTGCTGACCGAGAGCGTGCTGCTCTCGACGTTCGCGGGCGCGGCCGGGCTGCTGCTCGCCTTCTGGGCGACCGACCTGATGCTGGCGCTCATCCCGGCGCTGCCTTACACCATCGTCCTCGACTTCACGCCCGACTCGCGCGCGCTCCTCTTCACGCTCGCCGTCTCGGTGCTGACCGGCGTCGTCTTCGGCCTCGCGCCGGCCTGGCAGGCGTCGCGGCCCGACATCGTGCCCGTGCTGAAGAACGAGACGGTCGCGCTCTCGACCGGCGGCCGCCGGCTCAGCCTGCGTAACGCCCTGGTCGTCCTGCAGGTCGCCCTCTCGCTCGTCGTGCTCGTCGTCGGCGGGCTGCTCGTCAAAAGCTTCTGGCGCGCGCAGAGCATAGACCCGGGCTTCCATACCGAGCGCGGCCTCTCGATGTCGCTCAACCCCGGACTGCTCGGCTACGACGAGGAGCGCGGCAAGGAGTTCTTCCGCCGCCTCGGCGAGCGCGTCCGCGCGCTGCCCGGCGTCGAGTCGGCCACGTTCGCGCGCTACCTCCCGCTCGGCGACAGCTCCAGCTCGACCGGCCCCGTCATCGCCGAGGGGCAGCCCGCGCCCCCGCCCGGCCAGGGCCTCAGCGTCCTCTACAACATCGTCGCCGAGCGCCACTTCGAGACGCTCCAGGTGCCGATCCTCCAGGGGCGCGAGTTCGAGGAGGGCGACCGCGCCTCGGGCCGGCGGGTCTGCGTCATCAACCAGGAGCTGGCCGAGCGCCTGTGGCCGGGCGAGCCGGCCGTCGGCAAGCTGCTGCGCGTCGGCGACGGGCGGCCGCGCGAGGTCGTCGGCGTCGTCAAGACCGGCCGCTACCGCACGCTCGGCGAGAGCCCGCGCCCCGTGATGTACCTCTACCTGAACCAGAGCTACGACGCGAGCATGATGCTCCTGGTGAGGACGAGCGGCGACCCGCGCGAGATGGTCAAGGCGGTGCGCGCCGAGGTGCAGGCGCTCGACCCGCGACTGCCCGTCTACGGCGTGCAGACCTTCCGCGAGCACATGTCCTGGGCGCTGTGGGGGACGCGGATGGCGGCGACGCTCTCGCTCGCCGTCGGGCTGCTCGCGCTGCTTTTGGCGGCCACGGGCCTCTACAGCGTGATGGCCTACACCGTCAGCCGCCGCACGCGCGAGATCGGAATCCGGATGGCGCTCGGCGCGCAGGCGGCGGACGTGCTGCGGCTCATCGCGCGGCAGGGCCTCGCGCTCGCGGCCCTCGGCGTCGCGTTCGGACTGGCCGCCGCCTTCGCCGTCACGCGCGTGCTCGCCAGCCTCCTCTTCGGGGTCTCCTCGACCGACCCCGCGACCTTCGCCGCCATCTCCCTGCTGCTGGCGGCCGTCGCGCTCCTGGCCTGCTACGTCCCGGCCCGGCGCGCGACGAAGGTGGACCCGATGGAGGCGCTCAGGTACGAATAAGTTTCGGGTTACGAGTTTCGAGTTTCGAGTTAGAGACAAGCCCAAGCCCGGACGCTAAAGCTCAAGGCCGACCCGCGAACTCGAAACTCGAAACTTGAAACTCGAAACTTCGGTCGGAAGGAGGTTGACAGATGAGAACATTGCTCCACGACATGCGTTACGGCTTGCGCGGGCTTTTGAAGAGGCCGGGGTTCGCGGCTGTAGCCGTCTTGACGCTGGCGCTCGGCATCGGCGCGACGACGGCCATCTTCACCTTCGTGGACGCGTTCTTGCTGCGGCCGCTGCCGTTCCCCGAAGCCGAGCGGCTGATGGTGGTCTTCGACACCCAGCCCGACCTGAAGGACGCGCCGGCCTCGTTCCTCGAGTTCAAGGACTGGAGCGCCGAGAGCCAATCCTTCGATCAGACGGCGGCGCTCTTCCACATGAGCTTCAACTTCGTCGGCCGCGGCGGGCCGGAGCGCGTGCGCGGCGCGCTGGTGTCGGAGAACTATTTCGAGATGCTCGGCGCGCGCCCGCTCGCGGGCCGCACCCTCTCGGCCGCGGACCACCGGGCGGGCGCGGCCCCCGCGGCGGTCATCGGCCACGGCCTCTGGCAGAGCCAGTTCGGCGGCGACCCGGCACTCCTGGGCAAGAGCATCGTGCTCAACGACACCGCCTACACCGTCGTCGGCTTGATGGGCCCGGACGCGCCGAGCTTCAGCGGCCAGTCGCGGACCGAGGTCTGGCTGCCGCTCGAGCCGAACACGGCGTGGCGCGACCGCGGGACGCACTTCCTGACCGTGCTGGCGCGACTCAAAGAGGGCGTCGAGCCGGCGCGCGCGGAGGCGGAGGTGGACGCCGTCGCCCGGCGCATCGCCGAGGCCAACGACAGCACGCACGGCGCGCGGCTCATCCCGCTGCGCACACACCTCGTCGGCGACACGCGCGACCGGCTGCTCCTGGTCTTCGCGGCCGTCGGCTTCGTGCTGCTCATCGCGCTGGCGAACGTGGCGAACCTGCTCCTAGTGCGCGCGACGGGGCGCGCTAAAGAGTTCGCCATCCGCGCCGCGCTCGGCGCGGGCCGCCGCCGCCTGCTGCGGCAGTTGCTGACGGAGAGCGTGCTGCTGGCCCTCCTGGGCGGCGTGGCCGGGGGCCTGCTCGCGGTCTGGCTGATAGACCTCATCGCCGCCGGGTGGCCGCCGGGCGTGCCCCGCCCGGAGCGCATCGCGATGGACTGGCGCGTGCTCGCCTTCACGGCGGCGCTCTCTTTGGCCGCCGGCTTATTGTTCGGCCTCGTCCCCGCGCTGCGGGCTTCGAGGATTGACCTCAACGAGTCGCTCAAGGAGAACTCCGGGAAGGCGACGGGCGACCGCGGCGGAGGCCGGACGCGCGGCCTTCTGGTCGTCTCCGAGATCGCGCTCGCCACGATGCTTCTGCTCGGGGCGGGGCTGCTGCTCAAAAGCTTCTGGCGGCTCCAGCAGGTTGACCCCGGCTTCCGGCCCGAGGGGCTTTTGACGATGCAAATCTCCCTGCCGTCGGCCAGGTACAGGGAGCCGCGGCAGCGGGCGGCCTTCTTCCGCGACGTGCTGGGGCGCGTCGCGGCGCTGCCCGGCGTGGAGTCGGCCGGCGCGGTCAACAACCTCCCGCTCGGCGGCGGGGGGATGAACGGCGACTTCCTCATCGAGGGCCACCCGCCCTTCCCGCGCGGGCAGGAGCCGATGACTGAGAAGTACATCGTCAGCGCCGGCTACTTCGAGACGATGGGCATCCCCCTGCGCCGCGGCCGCGCGTTCACGGAGCGCGACGCCGTGGGGCAGCCCGGCGTCGTCGTCATCAACGAGAAGATGGCCGAACGCTTCTGGCCGGGCGAAGACCCCCTGGGCAGGCGGATGAGTTGGGACGGGGGCGAGACGTGGATGACCGTCGTCGGCGTCGTCGGCGACGTGAAGCACACGGGGCTTGACCGCGCGCCGGAGTTCGAGAGCTACGTGCCGTTCCCGCAAGTCCCCGCGTCGAGCATGGCCCTCGTCGTCCGCACCCCGGCCGAGCCGACCAGCCTGGTCGGCTCGGTGAGGAACGAAATCCTCTCGGTGGACAGGGAGCAGCCGGTCTTCAGCGTCCGGACGATGTCGGAGATCGTCGCGAACTCCATCGCGCGGCAGAGGCTCTCGGCCACGCTGCTCGGGGTCGGGGCGGGGTTGGCGCTGCTGCTCGCGTCAATCGGCATCTACGGCGTGCTGGCCTACGCCGTGACGCAGCGGACGCACGAGATCGGCGTGCGCCTCGCGCTCGGCGCGCGGGCCGCCGACGTGCTCGCGCTCGTCATCCGCCAGGGGATGAGCCTCGCTTTAGTCGGGGTCGCGGCCGGGCTCGTCGGCGCGCTCGGCCTGACGCGCCTGCTCGCGGGCTTCCTCTACGGCGTCTCGGCGACCGACCCGCTGACCTTCGCGGCCGTCGCCCTGCTGCTCACCTCGGTCGCACTCCTGGCCTGCTACGTCCCCGCGCGCCGCGCCGCGCGCGTAGACCCGATGGAGGCGCTTCGCTACGAGTAGACAGTAGACAGTAGTCAGTAGCCAGTAGGTTCTTTAACGGCCGCTGACGCTAACGCCGGAACGATTCACAAAGGACTGCCTTCCTACTGACTACTGACTACTGGCTACTGACTACTGACAACCGGAGGTTGACTCATGAGAACACTGCTGCATGACGTTCGGTACGGGTTCCGGGTGTTGGTCAAGCGGCCGGGGTTCACGGCGGTCGCGGTCGTGGCGCTGGCGCTGGGCATCGGGGCGAACACGGCGATCTTCTCGGTCGTCAACGCCGTCCTGCTGCGGCCCCTGCCCTTCGCCGAGCCGGAGCGGGTGATGCTCGTCTGGCTCAGGGGCGCGGAGGCGGCGGGCGGCGACCGCGTGCCGCTCTCGGTCGCCGACTTCCTCGACTGGCGGGCGCAGAACCAGTCCTTCGAAAAGGTCGCGGCCTTCACCGGCGGCTACTTCAACTACACGGGCGGGCCGACGCCGGAGCGCGTGGGCGGGGTGGCGGCGACCGCCGACTTCTTCGACGCCCTCGGGGGGCGGCCCGCGATGGGACGCACCTTCCAGCCCGGAGACGACTCGCCCGACGCGAGCCCCGTCGTCGTCGTCAGCCACGCCTTCTGGCGGAAACATCTCGGCTCAGACCCGCAGGCCGTGGGCCGCGCCGTGACGCTCGACAACCGCCCGTACACCGTCGTCGGCGTGATGCCCGCCGGCTTCGCCTTCCCGAGCCAGGACGTGGAGCTGTGGGCCGCCTACCAGGTGCGGCCCCCGAGCCGGCGCGGGCCGTACTTCCTGGCGGGGCTGGCGCGACTGAAGCCGGGCGTGACGGCGGAGCAGGCGCGCGCCGCCCTGAACGCGACGCCCGACCCCGAGCACCCGGAGGCACGGCCGCAGGGCGACCGCTTCACGGTGCTCCCGGTCGGGGAGTACCTCACCGGCGACGTGCGGCCCGCCCTGCTGGTGCTCCTCGGCGCCGTCGCGCTGGTGCTTCTGATCGCGTGTGCCAACGTGGCGCACCTGCTGCTGGCCCGCGCCGCCTCGCGCGAGAAGGAGCTTTGCATCCGCGCGGCGCTCGGTGCCGGGCGGTGGCGCATCGCGCGGCAGTTGCTGACCGAGAGCCTTCTGCTCGCACTCGCGGGCGGGGTCACGGGGCTCCTGCTTTCGGTCTGGGGCATAGACCTCCTGCTGTGGGTGAGCCCGGAGAACGTCCACCGCCTGGGCGAGGCCGGGATAGACGCGCGCGTGCTCGCGTGGACGGCGGGCGTCTCGCTTCTGAGCGGCCTCGCCTTCGGGCTCGCGCCGGCGCTCCAGGGTTCGCGCTCGAACCTCTCGGACGCGCTCAAGGAGGGCGGGCGCGGCGGCACGGAGGGGCGCGGGCGGAGGCGGCTGCGCGACGCGCTGGCCGTCGCCGAGATCGCTTTGGCGCTGATGCTCCTGGTCGGCGCCGGCCTCCTGCTCAGGAGCTTCGTGCGGCTCCAGCGCGTGGACGCCGGCATCAACCCCGAGCGCGTGCTCACGATGCAGGTCTCGCTGCCGCTCACGAAGTACGCGGAGACGCGGCAGCGGGCCGAGTTCTACCGTCAGCTCGTCGAGAGGGTCGCGGGCCTGGCGGGCGTCGAGTCGGCCGCCGCCAGCTCCAGCCTCCCGCCCGACCTCCTGTCGGTCGCCGACAGTTTCAGCATCGAGGGCCGGCCGTCCGTCCCGCCGGGCGAGGAGCCGGTCGGCAGCCTGCTCGTGGTCACGCCCGATTACTTCCGCGCGCTGGGCGTGCCCGTGGTGCGGGGCCGCGCCTTCACGGACGCCGACCGCGCGGACGCGCCGCGCGTCTGCATCATCAACGAGGCGCTGGCGCGGCAGTTCTTCCCCGGCGAAGACCCCGTCGGCAAGCGGCTCAAGCAGGGCGGCGCCGACCGCCCGAACAACACCTTCATGGAGATCGTCGGCGTGGTCGGCGACGTGCGCTACGAGGGGCTGCACGCCCCCGTGCAGCCGGCCTACTACTACCCGCACCAGCAGAGCCCTTGGGGCGACATGTCGCTCGTCGTGCGCTCGGCCGCGGGAGACCCGCGCGCGCTCGCGCCGGCCGTGCGCGAGGCCCTCTGGTCGCTCGACCGCGACCTGCCGGCGGCGAGGATCAGGACGGCCGAAGAGCTGATGTCGGCCTCGGTCGCGCAGCCGCGCTTCCGCACGCTGCTCGTCTCAGTCTTCTCGGGGCTGGCGCTGCTGCTCGCGGCCGTCGGCATCTACGGCGTGCTCTCCTACACGGTGGCGCAGCGGACGCACGAGATCGGGGTGCGAGTCGCGCTCGGCGCGCAGGTGCGCGACGTCTTCAGGCTCGTCCTGGGACAGGGGCTGAGGCTGGTGCTCGCGGGCGTCGGACTGGGCCTGGCCGGGGCCTTCGCGCTCACGCGCGTCATGTCGGGCCTGCTCTTCGGCGTCTCCTCGACCGACCTCGTCACGTTCGCGGGCGTGCCCCTCCTGCTGGCGCTCGTGGCGCTCGCCGCCTGCTACGTCCCCGCGCGCCGCGCGATGAAAGTGGACCCGGTGGAGGCGCTTCGCTACGAGTAGACAGTAGACAGTAGTCAGTAGCCGGTAGGCTCCGCATAGGGTCTGCTGACGCTGACACGATGACGAACCGTCGGCGAAGGTTCTTCTACTGGCTACTGACTACTGTCTACTGTTTTGAGGTTCGTGATGGAAACACTACTCCAGGACGTGCGTTACGGGGCGCGGATGATGTGGAAGCGGCCGGGGTTCACGGCCGTGGCGGTGCTGACGCTGGGCGTGAGCATCGGGATCAACACGGCTGTCTTCAGCGTCGTCTACGCGGCGCTGATGCGGCCGCTGCCTTTCGCCGACGCCGAGCGGCTCGTCGTCGCCGCCGCCGAGAACAAGCGCGGCGGCGCGGCCGACGTACGCGGCGTCGCCCCGGCCGACTTCGTTGACTGGCGCGCCGAGAGCCGCTCGTTCGACGGTCTCGCGGCCTACACCGGCGGCGGCCTCACGCTCGACGCGGGCGAGGTGCCCGAGGCGATCTCCGGCGTGCGCGTCTCGGAGGACTTCTTCCGCGTGCTCGGAACAGGAGCGGCGCTCGGGCGGACGTTCACGGCCGAGGAGTTCGGCGCGGGCGCGGGCCGCGCCGTCGTCTTAAGCCACCGCCTTTGGCAGCGCCGCTTCGGCGGCGACACGAAGGTCGTCGGCACGCAGTTGCCGCTCGCCGGCGGCGCGAGCGCGACCGTCGTCGGCGTCATGCCCGAGGACTTCAGATACCCGTCCTTCGCCGAGGCCTGGTCGCCGCTGCCGCGCGAGTCGGGAGAGCTTCGGCAGCGCACGAGCCGTTACTTCTCGGTCGTCGGCCGCGTCCGCGAGGGTCTGACGCAGGCGCAGGCGCAGGAGGAGCTGAACGCGGTCGCGGCCCGCCTCGCCCAAGCCTACCCGCAGTCGAACGCCGACTGGGGCGTGCGCCTCATCCCCCTGCGCGAGACGCTGGTCGGGCGGGCGCGGCCGGCGCTCCTGATCCTGCTCGGCGCGGTCGGCTTCGTGCTTCTGATCGCGTGCGCCAACGTCGCCAACCTCCTGCTCGCCCGCTCGACGGCGCGCGCCAGAGAGGTCGCGATCCGCGCGGCGCTCGGCGCGACGCGCTGGCGCGTCGTCCGCCAGCTCCTCGTCGAGAGCGTGTTGATGGCGGCGGCGGGCGGCGCGCTCGGCGTCTTCCTCGCGCTCTGGGGCGTGGACGCGCTCCTCGCGCTCGTCCCCGAAGACCTCCGCTTCGCGCGGCTCGACGAGGCGCGCGTGGACGGCGCGGTGCTCGCCTTCACGGCCGGCGTCTCGCTGCTGACGGGCGTCGTCGTCGGACTCCTCCCCGGACTGAAGGTGTCGAAGCCGGACCTGAACGAGGCGCTCAAGGAGTCGGGCCGCGGCGCGACCTCCGAGGGGCATCTCAAGCGCACGCGCGCCGCGCTGGTGGTGGCGGAGGTCGCCGTCACCCTCGTGCTCCTCGTCGGCGCGGGCCTCCTCGTCCGCAGCTTCGCGCGCTTGCAGCAGGTCGAGCTGGGCTTCGACCCGCGCAACCTCCTGACGCTGACGGTCAACCCGCCGACGCAGTTGTACGGACAGACGGAGAGGCGCGCCGACTACTACCGGCAGATGCAGGAGCGGCTCGCCGCGCTCCCCGGCGTCCGCTCGGTCGCGGCCGGCTCGAGCCTCCCGCTCGACTGGGTCTTGAACTTCTCCTACGCGGTCGAGGGCCGCCCGCCGCGCCCCGGCGACGACCCGCAGACGGATTACAACTCGGTCAGCCCGAACTACTTCGCCGTGATGGGCATACCCCTGGTGCGCGGGCGCGTCTTCGACGAGCGCGACGCCGCGGGCGCGCCCCCGGTCGCCGTCATCAACCAGGCGATGGCCCGCCGCGTCTTCCCCGACGAGGACCCCGTCGGCCGCCGCCTGACGATCCAGTATCTTGAGGAGCGCGTGACGGTTGAGATCGTCGGCGTCGTCGCCGACGCGAAGCAGTTGGTGGGCGAGGAGACCAACATCACGGTCTACGACTGCGCGCTGCAAAGGCCGTGGCTCTCTTCGGCCTTCCTCGTCCGCACGGAGGGCGACCCGGCGGCGCTGGCCCCCGCCGTCCAGAAGGCCGTGCGCGAGGTTGACCGCAGCCGCGCGGCCGCGAATGTGAAGACGATGGAGCAGCTGCTCGCGGAGTCGGTGGCGCAGCCGCGCTTCTACACGCAACTGCTGACGCTCTTCGCCGGCGTGGCGCTGCTCCTGGCGGCCGTCGGCGTCTACGGCGTGATGAGCTACGCCGTGACGCAGCGGACGCACGAGATCGGCGTGCGCGTCGCGCTCGGCGCCGAGGGCCGCGACGTAATCAGGATGATCGTCGGGCAGGGAATGCTGCTCGCAGTAGGCGGCCTGGCGGCCGGCCTCGTCGCCTCCCTCGCCCTGACGCGCGTCATGTCGAAGCTGCTCTACGGCGTCTCGGCCACCGACCCGGCGACCTTCGCCGGCGTCACGCTCCTGCTCGCGCTCACGGCCCTCCTCGCCTGCCTCGTCCCCGCGCGCCGCGCGACGAGGGTGGACCCGATGGAGGCGCTCAGATACGAATAAGACAGTCGAGAGTCTGGAGTCTCAAGTCTCAAGTCGAAGACAAGCTCCTGGTTCTGACTCCAGACTTATAGACTCCGGACTCCGGACTGCTTTGCTGAGGTGAAACGATGAGGACTCTTTTACAAGACCTGCGCTTCGCGGCGCGCGTGCTGTGGAAAAGCCCGGGGGTGAGCGCCGTGGCGATCGTCGCGCTGACGCTCGGCATCGGCGCGAACACGGCGATCTTCTCGGTGGTCAATGCCGTCCTGCTCAGGCCGCTGCCGTACCCGGAGCCGGAGCGGCTCGTGCGGCTGTCGGAGGACAGCGAGCGGGTGCCGGGCATGTCGGTCTCCTACCCGAACTTCCTCGACTGGCGCGAGCAGCAGACGGTCTTCGAGCAGATGGCCGCGATGCAGCTCCAGAGCTATAACCTTTCCGGCGGCGGCGAGCCGGAGCGGCTGTCCGGGCGCAACGTCTCGCCGGAGTTCTTCTCCGTGCTCGGCGTCGCGCCGGCTCTGGGCCGCGCCTTCATGGCGGAGGAGGACGCGCCGGGCCGCGAGCGCGTCGTCGTCCTCAGCCACGGGCTCTGGCAGCGTCGCTTCGGCGCAGACCCGGGGCTCGTCGGCCGCGCCGTCACGCTCAACGGCGAGCCTTTTACGGTCGTCGGCGTGCTCCCGCAGGGCTTCCGCTACGGCTCGCCGACCGACGTGTACGTGCCGCTCGCCTCGGCGCTCGACGAGACGATGCGCAGCTCGCGCGGCTACCACCCCGGCATCTACGTGCTCGCGCGCCTCAAGGAGGGCGTCGGGTTGGAGCGGGCGCGCGAGGAGATGAAGACCATCGCCGCGCGGCTCGGCGCGCAGTACCCGGCCTCGAACAGCGGCAACAGCGTCCTCCTGCAGCCCCTCGGCGAATACTTCGTCGGCGAGATACGCGCCTCGCTCCTGATCCTGCTGGCGGCCGTCGGCATGGTGCTCCTCGTCGCGTGCGCCAACGTCGCCAACCTCCTTTTGGCGCGGGCCGCCGCGCGCGGCCGCGAGATCGCGATCCGCACGGCCCTCGGCGCGAGCCGCCTGCGCATCGTCCGCCAGCTCCTCACCGAGAGCGTGACGCTCGCGCTCCTGGGCGGCGTCTGCGGCCTCCTGCTGGCGATGTGGGGCGTTGACCTGCTCCGCTCGCTCGCCGCCGACAACCTGCCGCCGACGGCCGAGGTCGGCCTCGACACGAACGTGCTGCTCTTCACGCTCGGCGTCTCACTCCTGACCGGCATCATCTTCGGCCTCGCGCCGGCCCTCCAAGCCTCGCGGGCGGATTTGAACACGTCGCTCAAGGAGGGCGGGCGCAGCCAGTCGGGCGGCGTGGGGCGGCAGCGCCTGCGCGGCGCGCTCGTCGTCTCCGAAGTCGCGCTCTCTCTTCTGCTGCTCATCGGCGCGGGGCTGATGCTCAAGAGCTTCTCCCGCCTGCGGCAGGCCGGGGTCGGTTTCAACCCGCAGAACCTTCTGACGATGCAGGCGTCGCGCACGGTCGGAAAGGGCCAGGACCCGGCGCGCGCGGTGGCCTTCTTCGACCAACTGCGCGAGCGGCTGGGGGCATTGCCGGGCGTCGGCGCGGCGGCCTACGCGGCCGGGATGCCGATGCTCGGCGCGCCGGACACTTCGGTGAGGGCGGCCGGGCGGCCCGACCCGGAGCCGGGCAAGGCCCCGCAGGCCGTGCTCTACGTGACCAGCCCCGGCTACCTCGAAGCGATGGGCATCCGGCCCGTCCGCGGCCGCTTCTTCGAAGAGCGCGACGACCTGAACTCGCAGCCCGTCGCCGTCGTGGACGAAGCGTTCGCGCGCACAGTCTTCCCCGGCGAAGACCCGGTCGGCCAGCGGCTCAAGTCGAACGCGCCGAACATGCCCGACTTCGAGATCGTCGGCGTCGTCGAGCACGTCAAACACTTCGGCCCGCACGCGCCGGAGCCGGTCGAGCCGCAGCTCTACCTCGCCTTCAAGCAGGTGCCACCGCAGTTCCTGCCGGACGTCCTGGGCAACATCTACGTGGCGGCGCGCACGGCGGGCGACCCGGCGGCGCTCGTCCCGGCGGTGCGCCGCGAGGCGCAGGCGCTCGACCCGGCGCAGCCCCTCTACAGCATCAGCACGATGGAGGAGGTGCTGGCGCAGTCGGTGGCGACGCAGAGGCTCTCGACGCTGCTGCTCGGCCTCTTCGCCGGCGTCGCGCTCCTGCTCGCGGCCGTCGGCCTCTACGGCGTGATGAGCTACGCGGTCGCGCAGCGGACGCACGAGATCGGCGTGCGCCTCGCGCTCGGGGCCGGGCGGCGCGACATCCTGCGGATGGTCGTCGGCCAGGGGATGCTGCTCGTCGCCGTCGGCATCGGCCTGGGCCTCGCGGGCGCGCTCGCCTTGACGCGGCTCCTGTCGAGCCTGCTCTACGGCGTCTCGGCCACAGACCCGGCGACCTTCGCCGGCATCCCCCTGGTGCTGGCGGCGGTCGCGCTGGCGGCCAACTACATCCCGGCCCGCCGCGCGACGCGGGTGGACCCGATGGAGGCGCTCAGATACGAATAAGTTTCGGGTTACGAGTTTCGGGTTTCGAGTTCGGGCGGCGTGAGTTGAACCTTTCAACCCACGCCGAACAAACTCGCAACTCGCAACTGAGGTACAGCGATGGGCACATTCTTGAAGGACATCAGGTACGGGGCGCGGGTGCTGGCGAAGTCGCCGGGGTTCACGCTCGTGGCGGTGGTGTCGCTCGCCCTGGGCATCGGGGCGAACACGGCGATCTTCAGCCTCGTCAACGCGGCGCTGCTGCGGCCGCTGGCGGGCGTGGAGGAGCCGGCGCGGCTCGTCAACCTCCACCGGACTTCGCCCGACGGGAGCGGCTTCCACTCCTTCTCCTACCAGGACTACCTCGACTACCGCGCCGAGCCGGGCGTACTCCGAGACCTGCTCGCTTACACCGTGGACACCTACAGCCTGGGCGAGGGCGAGCAGTCCGAGCGGGTCTTCGGGCTGATGGCGACCGGCAACTTCTCTTCGGTGCTCGGCGTGCGCGCCGCGCGCGGCCGCTTCTTCACGCCCGAGGAGGACGCGGCCGGCGGCGCGTCGTCGCGCGTCGTCGTGCTCGGCCACTCCTTCTGGCAGCGCCGCTTCGGCGCAGACCCCTCGGTAGTCGGCCGCGAGGTGACGCTCAACGGCCAGCCGTTCACGGTCGTCGGCGTCGCGCCGCAAGGGTTCACGGGGCCGCGCGTCGCGCTCTCGCCGGATATTTACCTGCCGCTCTGGTCGAGCGTGCACACGCGGGCCGAGGCCGCCGGGTGGCTACAGAGCCGCGGCGGCGGCAGCCTCGAACTGGTCGGACGCCTCGCGCCGGGCGTCGGGATTGAGGCGGCGCGCGCCGCGCTCGGCCGTGTCGCCGGGCGGCTCGCCTCCGAATACCCCGAGACGCACCGCGGGCACGGCCTCGACGTGCGGCCGACGCGGACGGGCCTCGGGCAGATGGAGGCCCCGGCGACGGCCTTCATGGCCGTGCTGATGGCGGTGGTCGGCTTCGTGCTCCTGATCGCCTGCGCCAACGTGGCCGGGATGTCTCTGGCGCGCGCGGCGGCGCGGCGCAAGGAGATGGCGATCAGGCTCGCGCTCGGCGCTTCCCGAGCCCGCGTCGTCCGGCAGCTCCTGACCGAGAGCGTGATGCTCTACGTCCTCGCGGGCGCGGCCGGGCTGCTTCTGGCGATGTGGCTGACGAGTCTGCTGATGGCCTTCAAGCCGCCGACGCCCTTCACGCTGGAGATAGACCTCGGCGTGGACGGGCGCGTGCTCCTCTTCACGTTCGGCGTCGCCGTCCTGACGGGCGTCCTGTTCGGCCTCGCGCCGGCCTTGCAGGCGTCGCGGCCCGAGGTCGTGCCGGCGCTCAAGGACGAGCCCTCCGCGGGGCAAAGGCGCCGCCTGACGAGCGCCTTCGTCGCCGGCCAGATCGCCGTCTCGCTCGTCCTGCTCGTCACGACCGGCCTCTTCCTCCGCTCGCTGCAGAACGCCCGCGCCTTAGACCCCGGCTTCGACCCCTCGGGCGTCGAGGTCGTCGGCTTCGACCTGCGCATACAGGGCTACGACGAGGCGCGCGGCCGGAGGTTCTACCAGGAACTGCTGGAGCGCGTGCGTCAGCTTCCGGGCGTCTCCTCGGCGTCGCTGTCGCGCATCGTCCCGCTCGACGGCGCGAACATGGAGGCGGGCGTCAACGTCGAGGGGCACGAGCCGCCCGCGGGCCAGCGCGCGTTTCTGACGGACTTCAACGTCGTCGCGCCGGGCTACTTCGCCACGCTCGGCGTGCCGGTCGTCCGGGGGCGCGACTTCGCCGAGTCAGACCGCGAGGGCGCGCCGCGCGTCGCCGTCGTCAACGAGACGATGGCGCGCCGCTACTGGCCGGGCGGCGGGGCCGTCGGCCGCCGCTTCCGCATCGGGTCGGGCGAGAGGTCGGAGGCGGTCGAGGTCGTCGGCGTCGCGCGCGACGCCAAGTACCGGACGCTCGGCGAGGAGCCGCGCGAGCACTTCTACCTGCCGTTCGCGCAAAGCTACGACGCGCAGATGACCCTGCACGTGCGCGGCGGCGCCGGCGTGCTCGGGGCCGTGCGGCGCGAGGTGGCGCAGATGGACCGGAGCGTCCCCCTGCTCGACGCGATGCCTCTGGCCGAGGCGGTCAGCCGGTCGCTCCTGCCGATCCGGATGGCGGCGTGGGTCGCCGGCCTGCTCGGGCTGACGGGGCTGCTGCTCGCGGGCGTCGGCGTCTTCGGCGTCGTCTCCTACGTGGTGGCGCAGCGGACGCGCGAACTCGGAATCCGCGTCGCGCTCGGCGCGCAGACCGGCGACGTGCTGCGCCTCGTCATCGGGCACGGCCTCAAGCTCGCGCTCGCCGGCGTCGCCGCCGGTCTCGTCGCCGCCGCCGCGCTCACGCGCCTGCTCGGGGGCCTGCTCTACGGCGTCTCGGCGACCGACGCCGCCACCTTCGCCGGCGTCTCCCTGCTCCTTCTGGCCGTCGCGCTCCTCGCCTGCTACCTGCCGGCCCGGCGCGCGGCCAGGGTGGACCCGATGGAGGCGCTTCGCTACGAGTAGTCAGTAGACAGTAGTCAGTAGCCAGTAGCGCCCCGCGCCGAGGATGCTGACGCTGAAGCCTGACGGCTCGACAAAGGATGCTTTTCTACTGTCTACTGACTACTGTCTACTGACTACCGTTGAATCTTATGCCCCGCGTTCTAATCGCCGACGACCAGCCAGCCGTGATCGAGGCCCTGCGCCTTCTGCTGAAGGGCGAGGGCTACGAGATCAAGACCGTCGCCTCGCCCGAAGACGTGGTCGAGGCGCTCTCGCGCCAGACGTTCGACGTGGCGCTCATAGACCTCAACTACACGCGCGACACCACGTCGGGCCAGGAGGGCTTAGACCTCCTCGCCCGGATGCAGGCCATAGACGCGACGCTGCCCGTCGTCGTGATGACGGCCTGGGGCAGCGTCGAATTGGCGGTCGAGGCGATGCACCGCGGCGCGCGCGACTTCGTGCAGAAGCCCTGGGACAACGCGCGGCTTCTGACCATCCTGCGGACGCAGGCCGAGCTGGCGCGTGCGCTCCGGCAGGGCGCGCGGCTCGAAGCCGAGAACCGCATCCTGCGCACCGAGACGCAGGCCGACCGCCCGCTCTTGATCGCCGAGTCGGCCGCCATGCAGCCCGTCCTCGACCTGCTCGCGCGCGTCGGCCCGTCGGACGCCAACGTCCTCATCACGGGCGAGAACGGGACGGGCAAGGAGGTCGTCGCGCGGACGCTGCACGCGCTCTCGCCCCGCGCCCCGAAGCCGATGGTCACGGTCAACGCCGGCGCGCTCTCCGAAGGCACCTTCGAGTCGGAGCTGTTCGGCCACGTCCGCGGGGCCTTCACCGACGCGAAGGCCGACCGCGTCGGCCGCTTCGAGCTGGCCGACGGCAGCACGCTCTTCCTCGACGAGATCGCCAACGTCCCGCTCAACCTCCAGCCGAAGCTCTTGAGGGTTCTGGAGACCGGCGAGTTCGAGCGCGTCGGCTCGTCGCAGACGCGCCGCACGGACGTGCGCGTGCTCTCGGCCACCAACGCCTCGCTCCAGGAAGAGGTGACAGCCGGGCGCTTCCGGCAGGACTTGCTCTTCCGCCTCAACACGGTCGAGATTCACCTGCCCCCTTTGCGCGAACGCACCGAGGACATCGCCCCGCTCGCCGGGCACTTCCTGCGCGTCTACTCGCAGCGCTACCGCAAGAGCCTGCGCGGCTTCGACGCGGGGGCGACGGCCGCGCTCGCCGCCTACGCGTGGCCGGGCAACGTGCGCGAGCTCGACCACGTCGTCCAGCGCGCCGTCCTGATGGCGCAGGAGGGTGAGGTGCGCGCCGCAGACCTCGGCCTGCAGCCGGCGCGGGAGGTGGGCGAGCGGCGGCTCGAAGAGATGAGCCTCGAAGAGGTCGAGCGCCTCCTGATCCAGAAGGCGCTGAAGCGCTTCGGCGGCAACGTCAGCCAGGCGGCCGAAGTCCTCGGCCTCAGCCGCAGCGCGCTCTACCGGCGCATGCAGAAGTATGAGCTTTGAAGGCCGGGCGTGACCCCCGTCGTCAGGCGCGTCGCGGGCCGGGCCTAAAGACTTCCATACCTCCTCTCCCGCCGGGCGCACTTATTCCCGACCGGGTCTGGTATGTGACCCTGCTGCCCGCGCCGATTATCATGCCCGTTCGCCGTCCTCGTGTCCTCCCGCCCTCTCTGCTTGGCGCGCGCGTTCGGGGCCGGGCATGCATCTCCTTTTCCGAGATGGCCGCGACCTCAATTAAAATTCAAACGGCCGCCAGGCGCGGCGGCGCGAAAGCAGGATGAAAGAACTCTCCGAAGGGCAGGCGAACGAGGCCGTCGAGATCGTCCCGGCGCGCGACGCCGCGCCGGCCGCGCCCGCGCGGGCGGGCCGGACGAGGTTCCGCCCCGTTCCGAGGCGCGAGCGGCTCAGCCACGAGCGGCGTGTGCTGGTGATGGCGCTCGTCGCGGGCGCGCCGGCCGTCGTCGTGGCGCTGACGCTGCTCTGGTCGCGCGGCTACACGCCGAAAGTCTTGTGGACGCTCACCACGCTCATCGTCTCGTTCTGGCTCGGCTTCTCCTTCGCCGCGCAGGGCCGCGTCGTCAGGCCCCTCCAGACGGTCTCGAACCTCCTGGCGGCGCTGCGCGAGGGCGACTACAGCTTCCGCGCGCGCGGCGGCCGCGGCGACGACGCCTTAAGCGAAGTGATCCGCGAGATCAACGCCCTGAGCGAGACGATGCGCGAGCAGCGCATCGGCGCGCTCGAAGCGACGGCCCTTTTGCGCACGGTGATGAGCGAGATCGAGGTCGCCGTCTTCGCCTTCGACCCGGACGCGCGCCTGCGCCTCGTCAACCGCGCCGGCGAGCGCCTGCTCGCGCAGCCGGCCGAGCGCCTGATCTCGCGCACGGCCGAGGAGGTCGGCCTCGCGGACATCCTGCGCGTCGCCGACGACGGCACGCCGCACACGCTGACGCGCGCCTTCCCCGGCGACGACGGGCAGATGCGCCGCTGGGGCGTGCGCAGCAGCCGTTTCCGCGAGCGCGGCGTCGCGCACCAGCTCCTCGTCATCGGCGACCTCAGCCAGCCCCTGCGCGAGGAGGAGCTGAAGGCCTGGCAGCGCATCGTCCGCGTGCTCGGCCACGAGCTGAACAACTCGCTCGCGCCGATCAAGTCCATCGCCGGGAGCCTCGCGCGCCTGCTCACGCGCACGCCGCAGCCCGAAGACTGGCGCGAAGACATGCAGCGCGGCCTGATGGTCGTCTCGTCGCGCGCCGAATCTCTGAGCCGCTTCATGGAGTCCTACGCGCGGCTCGCGCGGCTGCCGCCGCCGAGGCCGAGGGAGGTCAACCTGGGCGCGCTCGTGCGGCGCGTGGCGGGGCTCGAGACGCGTCTGCCCGTCGAGGTCGCGGACGGCGAGGAGCTTTCGGTGCGCGCCGACGGCGACCAGCTCGAACAGCTCCTCATCAACCTCGTGCGCAACGCCGCGGACGCCTCGCTCGTCACGGGCGGGCGCGTCCGCGTCGGCTGGCGCCGGGAGAACGACCACGTCGAGATCAAGGTCGAGGACGAGGGGCAGGGCATCGCCAACCCCGCGAACCTCTTCGTGCCGTTCTTCACCACGAAGCCCGGCGGGTCGGGGATCGGCCTTGTCCTCTGCCGCCAGATCGCCGAGGCGCACGGCGGCACGCTCGCCCTGGAGAACCGCCGCGCCGGGCCGGGCTGCGAGGCCCGGCTGCGCCTGCCGAGATAAGAAGTTGCGGGTTTCGAGTTTCGAGTTCGGGCGGCGCGGCCTGCGCCCTCCGACGCACGCCGAACAAACTCGAAACCCGCAACCCGCAACTCGAAACTTTTCCGTTTTTGGGACGGCGCAGTCCCGCTAGCGGACAGGCGCGCGGCGGCCGCGGCGAAATAGTTCGGTTTTCCCGCCTGTCGGCCTGCGGCACGGCGGTTTCTTTGAGGGTCGGGTGATGATTGAACTACGCAACGTTGACAAATTCTACGAGACGGGCGCGGGGCGCACCTACGTGCTGCGGCGCATCAACCTGGACGTGCGCGAGGGCGAGTTCGTCTCGATCATGGGGCCTTCGGGCTCGGGGAAGACGACGCTGCTGAGCATCATCGGGATGCTCGACAGCGCCTGGACGGGCGAGTACTACCTGATGGGCCAGGCCGTCCACAAGCTCAAGCCGCAGGAGCGCGTCGGGCTGCACAAGCGCTACGTCGGCTTCGTCTTCCAGAGCTACCACCTGATAGACAGCCTGACGGTGCGCGAGAACATCGAGGTGCCGCTCTCCTACCGCGACGTGAAGCGGGCCGAGGCGCAGGCCCTCGTCGCCGACATCCTCGACCGCTTCCAGATCGTCGGCAAGAAAGACCTCTTCCCGAACCAGCTCTCCGGCGGCCAGCAGCAGCTCGTCGCCATCGCCCGCGCCGTCGTCGCCGGCCCCAAGCTGATCCTCGCCGACGAGCCGACGGGCAACCTCCATTCGAGCCAGGGCAAGGAGATCATGGACCTCTTCAAGCGGCTCAACGACGAGGGCACCACCATCATCCAGGTCACGCACTCCGAGACCAACGCCGCCTACGGCAACCGCGTCGTCCAACTCTCCGACGGCTGGATCGTCAACGAGTAAAAAAGCTTCGGGTTTCGAGTTAAAGACAAATCCACCGCAGCGGCGGCTCAGGTTTGGCCGGCGGGGAAGCCGGGTGGTAAAGTAGTCGCACTGACGAACTCTCCCGTGGCCGGACGTGGGGCCTTCTCTTGACGTTGATGTCGGCGGAACCTTCCGCGGGCCTGTCATAATTCAAAAAACAAGGCTTGATCGGGGGCGGGCCTCTCGGCTACTTTTGCTCCGCGGGCGTCGGGAGCGGTTCCCGGCGTCTCGCACTACGGTCGGGTCTTAAAACTCTTCTCGTGACGAAAGGGCGCGTTCATGCTTCGTAAGCCGTCTCAAGTCTTCATCGTCCCGGTGCTGCTCCTCCTCGTGGCCTCCCCGGCCGCGGCCCAGAAGGTCTGCTTCACGCGGGAGGCGCGCGCGCTCGCCGAGCGGAGCGCGAAGGTCTGGCAGGAGCCGGACCCCGGCTACGACCCCGTCCTCGGCTACAACCCCGAGAAGGGGCCGCGGCTCGGCGCGCCGAAGGTTAACGCCGACGGGCTGGCGGAGCCGATCCGCTGCGTCGCCGACCGGAAGCCGGACAAGGGCACCGGCACCACGCCGAAGTTCCACTGCTCGGTGCCGGGCGTGGTGGACGAGGACGGCGACCCCGTCCGCTACAAGATCAAGCCGCACTTCAAGGGGCAGTCGCGGGACAAGCGCAACGGCGAGGTCTACGGCGAGTTCCTGACCTCGCGCTTCTCGAAGGCGCTCGGCTTCTTCTCCGACGACGAGTGGGTCGCCGACGTGACCTGCCCCGACTGCCAGAAGAGTCTGACGAGCGGCTTCCAGGGCGCGCCCTTCTCGCCCTTCCAGCCGGCCGCCGGCATCGAGCTGCGCCTCGGCAAGGGCATTGACGTGAACTGCAACGACAAGGACTCGGCCGCCATCGCCGAGACGCTCGCGAATCTGCTCGCGGGCGGCGCGCCCCGCGCCGAGGTAGACGCCTTCAAGCTCTGGCTCGCCTTCATAGACCACGGCGACACCAAGACCGACAACCAGAAGCTCTCCTGCCTCAAGTGGACGAGGAACGCCGACAACACGCTGACCTGCGAGCCGGGGCAGATGGTCTACTACATCAGCGACGCCGGCTCGACCTGGGGCCACTCGCGTTCGAGCGAGAACAAGGCGACGCTCAACGGCTGGAAGGGCAAAGACCCGATCAAGGTGAGCGGCGGGCGCTGCACGACGACGGCCAAGAGCGTCGGCGACGCCTCGGTCAGCGAGGCGGGCCGCCAACTCCTCGCCAACGGCCTCCAGCGTCTGCTCGACGCGGAGAAGAGCAACGGGCTCATCACCAGAGTCTTCCGCGCCTCGCGCAACCACGAGCGCGACGAGCCGGCCGAGGCCTGGGCCGCCGAGTTCGTGCGCAAGGCCCGGACGATCATTGACGCGCGCTGCTCGGACTGACGATTCGCAAAGGCGGCGCGCGGAGGGGCTGTCTATGTTGCTAAAGAGCCAGAGTCTCGCCGGCCGGTCGCTGCTCTGCGCGCTGCTGCTTCTCTCTCCGGCCTCCGCGGGTCGCGCCGTGCCGCAGAAGACTTCGAAGGCCCTGCCGCTCGAACGCGACCACGTCTTCGTCTGGGTCTCGCCGGGCGCGCCGGAGGCGGCGGCACTCCGGAAGCTCGGCCTCCACACCGACGGCCAGGTTCACAAGCACGTCGGGCAGGGCACCTCCTCCGTGGTCTTCCTGTTCGAGAACGCCTACCTGGAGCTGATCTGGGTGGACGAGCCGGAGACGGCGCGGCGGAAGAACGAGGAGATGGGCACGAACATGATCGCCCGCTCCGACTGGAGGCGGACGGGGGCGTCGCCCTTCGGCGTCGGCCTCCGCCGGCTCCCCGGCGCGGGCGATTTGCCTTTCCCGACGAAGAAGTACTGGGCCGAGTGGATGAAGCCCGACACCTTCATCTCCATCGCCGAAAGCTCCGCCGAACTCAAAGAGCCTTTCTACTTCGTCGTGCCCGAATACATGGCTATGCCCTCGGGCGAGCAGTTGCGGGCGCTGCTCGCGGCCCAGCCTGACTTCCGCAAGAACCTTACTCACGCGCTGGGCGTGCGCGCGCTGACCGGGGTCACGATTGAGACCGACCGGGCGGGGAGATTCAGCGCGACCGCAGAGGCGCTCTCGGAGGGCGGGGTCGTCGCGCTCAGGCGCGGCAACACGCACCACGCGGAGCTGACCTTCGACGGCGGCGCGCGCGGCAAGACCCTGGACGTGCGCCCGACGCTCCCGCTGGTCTTGAAGTATTAAAGGATTCCGGGCGGCCGCCACGCCCTTGAGGTGAGCATGAAACTCTTCCGACTCCTGGCCTTGTCACTCGCGCTGCTCCTGCCGCAGGCCGCCGCCGCGGCGCAGCGGCCGAGCGCCGCGCAGCGCGCCTGGCGACCGTTCTTCGCGGCCTTCCGCGCGGCCGTCAAGCGGCGCGACCGC
>DASZKF010000227.1:0-12062 GCA_035947355.1 Pyrinomonadaceae bacterium
ACAGGACAGAGCTGGTCTTCCTGTCGCCTGTCACCCGTCACCCGTCACTGATTTTATCACCCGTCGCTCGCCGCGTGACTCGGCGGCGAGCAGCCGACGAAGCGGTAGCCGACGCCGACGACCGTCTCGATGCAGTCGCCGCAGGGGCCGAGCTTCTGGCGCAGCCGCCGGATGTGCACGTCGAGGGTGCGGGTGTCGCCGTAGTACTCGTAGCCCCAGACGTTGTCGAGGAGTTGCTGGCGGGTGGCGACGCGGCCGGCGGCGCGGGCGAGCGTGGCGAGCAGGGAGAACTCCTTGCGGGTGAGGCGGACGGGCGCGCCGTCGCAGGCGACGCGCATCTCCTCGAAGTCCACCTGGAGGCGCGCGTCCTCGTAGCGGGCCGCGGCCGACTCGTCGGCGCGGCGCAGCACGGCCCGCACCCGCGCCATCAGCTCGCGCACGGAGAAGGGCTTCGAGATGTAGTCGTCGGCCCCGAGGTCGAGCCCCGCGACGCGGTCGGCCTCCGAGGTGCGGGCCGTGAGCATGATGACCGGGGTGCGGCGCGTCGCCGGCTCGCGGCGCAGCCGCCGGCACAGCTCGGTGCCGCTCATGCCCGGCAGCATCAGGTCGAGAATGACGAGCGCGGGCGGCGACTTCGGGTCGAGCGCGGCCGCCAGCCCCTCCTCGCCCGTCAAAGCCACGCGCGTCTCCAGCCCCTCCCGCTCCAGGTTGTAGCGCAGCCCCTCCGCAATATCGGGGTCGTCCTCGACGATCAGAACTGGTTTCGCCATGAGCTCAAGGTTCAAAGTTCCAAGTTCCGGGTTCCAAGTTTCAAGTTAAGAGTTCGTCTTTAACTTGAAACTTGGAACCTGGGACTTTGAACTTAGTTGCTGTGTTTGATGATCGAAGCCTCGGCCATGTAGACGGTCTGCTCGCAGATGTCGGTGACGTAGTCGCCGATGCGTTCGAGGTGCTTGGCGACGAAGAGGAGGCGGGCGGCCCGCGCCGTCGTCGAAGGGTCGGCCGCCATCAGCCGGATCAGGTCGTGGAACGTGTGTTCGTACATCTCGTCTATCTCGTCGTCGCGGGCGATGAGGCGGCGGGCCGCGGCGGCGTCGCCGTTGGTGAAGGCGTCGAGGGCGGCGCGCAGTTGCTGCGAGGCCGCGTCGCCCATCCGCGGCAGGTCGGCGAGCGGCTTGAGCTGCGGCTCGTCGTTGAGGTCTATGGCCGCGCGGGCGATGTTGCAGGCGTGGTCGGCGATGCGTTCGAGGACGGGCGTGATCTTCGCCACGGCGATGACGAACCGGAGGTCGCGGGCGGCCGGCTGGCGCAGCGCCAGCACCTCGACGCAGAGCCGGTCGATCTCGACTTCGAGACGGTCTATCTGGTCGTCGCCATCGAGCACCTCCCGCGCGGCGGCCGAGTCGCGCTCGACCAGCGCGCGCATCGCCTTCTGCACCGCCGCCTCGGCCTCGCCGCCCAGCAGCAGCACCCGGTCGCGCAGCGTGTCCAACTCGTCGTCGAGCCTTCTGTGTAGTTCCATAAAATTCAAGTAGTCAGTAGTCAGTAGAAAGAGATTCGTTAGCAATTCGTTCGGGTGCTAGCGTCAGCATCCATTATGCGGGGCCTACTGTCTACTGACTACTGTCTACTGGCTACTCTCTTATCCGAAGCGCCCCGTGATGTAGTCCTCGGTCAGCTTCTGGTCGGGGTCGGTGAACATCCGCTCGGTCGAGTTGACCTCGACGAGCTTTCCGAGCCAGAAGAAGGCCGTGCGGTCGGAGACGCGCGCCGCCTGCTGCATGTTGTGCGTGACGATGACGATGGTGTACTGCCGCTTGAGTTCGAAGATCAGCTCTTCGATCTTCTGCGTGGCGATGGGGTCGAGGGCCGAGGCCGGCTCGTCCATCAGCAGCACCTCGGGGCGGACGGCCAGGGCGCGGGCGATGCAGAGCCGCTGCTGCTGACCGCCCGAGAGGCCGAGCGCCGACGACTTCAGCCGCTCTTTGACCTCCTCCCAGAGCGCCGCGCCCTTGAGCGCCTGCTCGACCCGGTCGTGCAGCTCAGACTTGCTCTCGGCCAGGCGGTTGATTCTCAGCCCGTAGGCGACGTTGTCGAAGATGGACTTCGGGAACGGGTTCGACTTCTGGAAGACCATCCCGACGCGGCGGCGCAAAGTCACCACGTCGGTGCCCGGCGCGTAGATGTCCTGGCCGTCCAGGTGCACGTCGCCCGCGACGCGGGTGCCGGGGATGGTGTCGTTCATCCGGTTGAGCGTGCGCAGGAAGGTGGACTTGCCGCAGCCCGAAGGGCCGATGAAGGCCGTCACCTCGCGCTCCGGGATGTCCAAAGAGATGCCGTGCAGGGCCTGCGAGCGGCCGTAGAAGAAGTCGAGGTTGCGGGCGGCCATCTTCGGCGCGGCCCCGGAGCGCGGCTCGACGGCGCGGCCCTCCGGTCGCGGCGCGAGCACTGGCGTCGGTGCGGTCATGGACATGACAGTTTCGAGTTACGAGTTTCGGGTTTCGAGTTCGCGTTTTCGAGTCGGAGGCTTTCTTTTAACTCGAAACCCGAAACCCGAAACTCGAAACTCGAAACTTAAAAGCGCCTGCGCGTCAGCAGGCGGACGGCGATGTTGATGACGAGGATGATCGCCATCAGGACGAGCGTGGCGGCCCAGGCCAGCGCGTGCCACTCGTCGTAGGGCGAGATGGCGTAGTTGAAAATCTGCACGGTCAGCGAGGCGACGGGCTGGAAGATGTCCGTGCTGAAGAAGCGGTAGTTGAGCGCCGTGAACAGGAGCGGGGCCGTCTCGCCGGTGATGCGCGCGACGGCCAGCATCGCCCCCGTGGCTATTCCCGGCGCGGCCGCCGGCAGCACCACGCCCGTCGTCACGCGCCACTGCGGCGCGCCCAAGGCGAGCGCGCCCTCGCGCAGGGAGGCCGGGACGAGCCTGACCATCTCCTCGGTCGTGCGCGCCACTACGGGGATCATGATGATGGCGAGCGCCACGCCGCCGGCCAGCGCCGAGAACCCGCCCATCGGAACAACAATCACGGCGTAGACGAAGACGCCGACGACGATGGACGGCACGCCCGTCAGGGTGTCCGTGACGAAGCGCACCAGGGTGCCGAAGCGCCCCGCGCCGAACTCCGAGAGGTAGACGCCCGCGGCCACCCCGACGGGCAGGCCGAAGAGCGTGGCGAGGCCGATCAGCATGAGCGTGCCGAGGATGCCGTTGCCGATGCCGCCGCCCTCCCCGACCGGCTTCGGCGTCTCCACCAGGAAGCCGAGCGAGAGCGCGCCCACGCCCCGGTAGGCGATGTAGCCGAGGATGACGGCCAAGAGCGCGACGGCGCAGACGGCGCAGACGGTCGTCAGCGTCGTCATCACGGCGTTCGTCGCCCGCCGCCTCACGCCATGCTTTCCCGCCGGCCTTGCCATGTCCGTTTTACCCCGCCTCATTCTACGCCCGCGCCGTGCCGCTCGTCCCCCGCGTGACGCTCCACACTAGGAGGCGCGCCGCGCCGTTGATGAGGAAGGTGACGAGGAAGAGGATGAGGCCGAGCTGCACGAGCGCACTCAGGAACAGCTCGTCCGAAGCCTCGGCGAACTCGTTGGCGAGGACGGAGGCGATGGTGTAGGACGGTTCGAAGAGCGACGCCGAAATCTGCGCGCGGTTTCCGATGAGCATCGTGACGGCCATCGTCTCGCCGATGGCGCGACCCAGCCCCAGGATGATCGCGCCGGCGATGCCGGGGCCGCCGTTGGCGAGGACGACGCGTGTTGTCTCCCACTTCGTCGCGCCCAAAGCGAGCGCCGCCTCGCGCTGCGAGTCGGGCACGGCCGCCAGCACGTCGCGCACGACGGCCGAGATGATCGGCGTGATCATGATGGCGAGGATGACGCCGGCCGTCAGCAGGCCCGTCCCCGTCTCGACCGGCCCCTGGAAGAGCGGCACCCAGCCGAAGAGCTTCTGCAGCGGCGGCTTGACGTAGTCGCGCAAGGCAGGGGCGAGCACGAAGATGCCCCACAGGCCGTAGACGACCGAGGGGATGGCGGCCAGAAGCTCGACGAGGAACGTGACGGGCCGCGCCAGCCGGCGCGGGGCCTGCTCGACTAAGAAGACGGCGACGCCCAGGGAGAGCGGCACGCTGATGGCGAGCGCCACGGCCGAACTCATCACCGTCCCGTAGATGAACGGGAGCGCGCCGAAGCGGCCCTGGATCGGGTTCCACTCGCGCCCCGTCAGGAACCCGAAGCCGAACTCGCGCATCGAGGGCACGGAGGCCGAGGCCGTCGCCGCGATCATCGCCCCGACGATCAGGAGGACGGCGAGCGCCGCTAGGAAGAGCAGCGTCCGGAAGACGGCGTCGCCACGGTTGCCCGTCGGCATCAGCGCCCGCCGCCAGTTCCACACGCGGAACCGCGCGCCGTACTCCGACGCGGGGCTGGGGGTTGCGGGTGCGGGATTCGACATAAATAAGTTTCGAGTTACGAGTTTCGAGTTTCGAGTTCAAGGCAAGAGCAGTTTTTAACTCGAAACCCGAAACTCGTAACTCGTAACTGCCTTTACGCTCCGCGTAAAGGCCGGCCGCCCGAGGTGATCGAGTTGAGTCGCGCCTCGGCGCGGGCGCGTACCTCTTCGGGGAGCGGGGCGTAGGAGAGGGCGCGGGCGTACGGCGTCCCGTCGTGGAGCGCCCACCAGAGGAAGTCTACGAGCGCCTTGCCTTTGGCCGCGTCCTTCTGATCCTTGTAGATGAGGACGTAGGTGTAGCTGGCGACCGGGTAGGCGTCGGCGCCGGGCGCGTTGGTGATCGAGACGCGCATGTCCTCGGGCGTCTGCGCCAGCGAGGCGGCGGCCGCGGCCGAGACGGAGTCGAGCGTGGGCTTGACGAAGTTGCCGGCCGGGTTCCTGACCGCGGCCACGGGCAGCTTCTGCTGCTCGGCGTAGACCAGCTCGGTGTAGCCGATGGTGTTCGGGTTCTGCTTGACGGCGGCGACGACGCCCTCGTTGCCCTTGGCGCGCTGGCCCGCCGGCCAGTTCGGGCTCTTCCCCTTCCCGACACGCTCCTTCCACTCGGGGCTGACCTTCGAGAGGAAGTCGGTGAAGACGGCCGAGGTGCCGCTGCCGTCGGCGCGCGCGACGACCGTGATGTCGGCCGCCGGCAGGTTGACGCCCGCGTTGTCGGCCTTGATGCGCGCGTCGTCCCAGCGCTTGATCTTGCCGAGGTAGATGTCCGCGATCACTTCGGGCGCGAGCCGGAGTTCGGGGTTGCCGGCGAGGTTGTAGGTGACGACGACCGCGCCGAGCACGGTCGGGATGTGGACGATCTCGCCGCCCTGCACCTTCTTCAGGTCGTCGTCGCTCATGGGGTCGTCGGACGCGCCGAAGTCCACGGTGCCGGCGATGATCTGGTTGACGCCCGCGCCGGAGCCGGTGGACTGGTAGTCGAGCTGCGCGTTCGGGTTGATCTTGCCGTACTCGCTCATCCACTTCTCGTAGAGCGGGCGGGGGAAGGTCGCGCCCGCGCCCTGGAGGCGGACGGCCCCGCCGGGCGCGGCCGAGCCGCCGTCCTTGCCGACGGGACGGGGCGCGCCGCAGGCGGCGGCCAGCGCCGCGGCGCAGAGGAGCGCGAGCGCGCGGCCCGCGGGATTAGCTTTGAAGGTCATAGGAGGCTCCTGAAAAAGAGTTCCGGGGTAAGAACTCGGAAGGTTATGTGCCCGGTGTTACATCGGTCTGAACCGAATCTGAAATGTCTGTTAACGGCGCGGCCGGCATCAGCCGGTAGCCGACGTTGACCATCGTCTCGATCTGGAGGCCCGAAGGCTCCAGCCGCCGCCGCAGGCGGTAGATGTGTACGTGGAGGCTCTCGCCGTTGACGGGCGAGTCCGGCCCCCAGGCGTGCCGCCAGATTTCCTCGGCGGCGACGACCCGACCGGCGTTGCGCGCGAGCCTGGAGAGGATCAGGAACTCTTTGCGCGGCAGGCGGAGCTGCCGCCCCCCGAGGCTCACGTAGTAGTTCTCGTGCTCGACCCGCAGAACCCCGTCGTCGTAAAAACTGACCAACGAACGACCGGCCGCCGCCGGCTCCGCTTCCTGACCCACGACTCCTGACATCTCTCTCCTCGAAAAGAAGTCCGGAGTCTGGAGTCTCAAGTCCGGAGTCAAAAGCAAATTGTTTGTGACTCCGGACTTGAGACTTGAGACTCCAGACTGTTTTTAGAATCTGAGCTTGGCCCTGAACTGCATGACGCGGGGGCCGCCGACCGTGTTGGTGATGCGGCCGAAGTCGGGGCTGCCGAGTTCGTTGTCGGGGCCGGCGAAGTTGGCGCGGTTGAGGACGTTGAAGACGTCCCAGCCGAGTTCGAGCGCGACCGCTTCGGTGAGGCGCGTCTGCTTGACGAGGCCGAGGTCGAGGCGGCTCTGCGAGGGCGCGCGCAGGACGTTGCGGCCGAGGCTCCCGCTCTGCCCGAAGGCCGTGCAGAGCGCCGACGGGTTGAAGGCTTCCTCGGTGATGTCGTCGCCCTGCTCGCGTAGTTCGTCGAGCGAGCCGCAGAGCGAGGGCCGCCCGAAGCCGAGGCGGTAGAGGCCGCCCGAGCCCCGCACGAGGTCGCGGTACTGCGCGGCGGTGCTGATCTCCGGCTCGGGCGCGAAGATGCTGTAGGGCGCGCCGGTCTGCGCCTGGAAGAAGCCGGAGAGCTGCCAGCCCGTCAGCCAACGGCTCGCGGAGCCGAACGAGGGCAGCTCGTAGAGGAAGTTGAGGCTGAAGCGGTGCGTGCGGTCGAAGTCCGAGACGGCGCGGTTCTCCGAGAGGCGGCGCTGGTCGCCCTGGACGACGAAGCCGCTGTTGGGCACGTCGGGCTTGCCCGAGCCGGCCGTCGAGCCGGGGTCGGACGAGCTGGTGTCTATGGACTTCGACCAGGTGTAGGCCGCGCCGAACTGGAGGCCGCGCGAGAGTCGCTTGGTCAGGCTGAACTGCGCGCCGTGATAGACGGACTCGCCGTCGGACTGGAGCAGGAGCGCCTCGGGCACGTTGAAGCCGAGGACGGGGACGCGCGCCTCGAAGTTGATGACCTGGCCGCCGCCGAGCGTCGAGCCCGTGCAGGTGAGCGGGTTGGCGAGGTTGAAGTCTATCGGCGCGCCGGCGACGCCGCCCAAGACGCCGTCGGCGCAGGTGGCGCGCCCGCCCACGCGGAACGGGTTGGCGAAGCCGAAGGCGCGGCCCGCGCCGCGCCCGCGGGCGGTCGCGCCGGGGTTCAAGGGGCCGTTGGGCGCGCCGGCCGCGAGGTACGCCTGGTTGAAGCGCTCGAAGATGTGGTCGGGCGTCGAGGGGTCGTTGAGGTCGAAGCCCTGGTTGAAGGCGACGGCCTGCAAGAGATTCCGGCCTCGGGTGCCGACGTAGCGCGCCTCGAAGAGGAGGTCTCCGGTCAGCTCGTACTGCACGCCGAGGTTCCACTGCTGGACGAAGGGCGTCTTCAGGTCGCGGTCAACGGCGCGGAACTCGAAGGTCTCGGCGATGTTGCCCGGCGCGGTCGGGTTGCCGCGCGCGTCGCGCGTCACTCCCGTCGCGTCGCGGATGACGTAGGTGCCGCCCGCGCCCGAGCCGCGGACGACGCGGAAGGGCAGCCAGTTGTTGAGGCCGAGGCCGGTGGGCTGCGCGCCGAAGGCGTCGGCGATGGGCACGTTGCCCGAGGGCACGGTGATCTCGATCTCGCGCAGGTGCGGGTAGTTGCTGAAGACGGTGTTGATGAAGGCGGCCGACGGGCGGTCGTAGAAGAGGCCGAAGCCGCCGCGGAAGACGAGGCGGTTCGACTCCAGAGGCGAGTAGGCGAAGCCGACGCGCGGCGCGAAGTTGTCGAGGTCCTGGCCCCGGAGCGTGTGCTTATTGCCGGCGCGCGCGGTCGCGGCAATCGCGGCGTCCACGTTGGCGAGGCCCGTCGGCCGAGCGTTGTCGGGGACGAGGAAGCCGGGGGCCGGGTTGTCGCAGACCGAGACGGGGCCGCCGGCCGCGGTGAAGCACGGCTCGAAGGCCGCGAAGTCGAAGTTGCCGATGCACCCGTCGCGCTCGGTCGGCCACATGAAAAGTTCGTAGCGCAGGCCGAGGTTGAGTGTGAGCGCGCGGGAGACCTTCCAGTCGTCGGCGACGAAGCCGCTCGCGTCCGTGAAGCGGAAGCTCTTCTCGGTGATGCCGAACTGCGTGTCGGCCTCGGCGGCGTTGCCCGTGAGGAGCTGCGTGAAGCTGTCGAACTTCTCGAACTCGGTGGCCTGCTCCTCGGGCAGGCTCGAATCGTACTGGTGGCGCTTGAAGTCGCCGCCGAAGCGAAGGGTGTGCGCGCCTTTGATCCAAGTCAGGTTGTCGGAGAAGCTGTAGGTCTGCTGCCTGCGGCGGTTGAAAGAGTCGTTCGGCCCGCCGAAGGAGAACTGCGACATGTTCGTGCCCGGTCGGCCGATGAAGTGGCCGAGGCGGCGCGTGCCGGGGCTGTCGTCGAAGAGGAGCGCCGGGTTGCGGATGCCGACGGCGGCGCTCGTGAACTCTTCGGCGAGGAACGGGTCGTCGAGCGCGCGCGTGTTGTTGAGGTAGAAGTAGCCGAAGCGCGCCTCGTTAATCAGCGACGGGCCGAAGACGTGCTGGTCTGAAATCGCCAGCGTGCGGTTGCGGTCGGCGCGGCGCAGGGTGAAGGGCGAGGCGAGCGAGGACGGGTCGGGGAACGAGTCGAGCGCCGGGAAGTTCGAGAAGAAGAAGCTGCCGGTCAGCGTGTTGTTCGGGCTCAGGCGGCCGTCGAGGCGGGCCGTGAACTGCTGCTGCCGGAACTCCGAGGGGTTGACGTTGAGCTGCTGGGCGAGCGGGTTGTTCTCCCTGAGCGTCCGCGCCGTCACGCCGCCCGACGCGGCGTCGCCGAACTGGAACGGGCGCGCGCCGACGCGGTCTACCCCGACGAGGCGCGCCGTCGCCCGCGGGGCCGGGATGACGTAGTCGCCGGTGACGGGGTTGATGAGGTTGAAGAGGTTGAGCGCGACGGGCGAGATGTCCGCGGCCGTCAGGCAGTTCGACCCCGCACAGCCGTTCTCGGCGTTGAAGGCGGCGGCGAGCGCCTCGGCCGTGCGCGCGCCCTCGACGCGCCGCAGGGCGAGCGGCAGGACGGTCGTGCTGCGGGCCGTCGGGACGAAGCCGGTCAGGGCGGACGTCGCCTGGTAGCCGCCGAAGAAGAACCACTTCTCCCTGACGAGGTGGCCGCCGAGGGTGAAGCCGGCCTCGTTGCGGCGCGCCTTCGGGCGGTCAATCCCCTCCTTGTTGAAGAAGAAGTCGTTGGCGTTGAACTTCTCGTTCTGGAGGTAGTAGTAGGCCGAGCCGTGCAGCCCGTTGGTGCCGCTCCTGGTGACGAGCTGGAAGTTGCCGCCGCCGGAGCGGCCCGTCGAGGCGTCGTAGAGCGAGGTCTGCAACTTGACTTCTTGCAGCGTCTCGGGCGCGGGCGCGATGTTGTCGTTCAGAGACCCTTCGTTGGTCGTGATGTTGGTCGCGTCGACGCCGTTGAAGAAGAGGCTGGTCGAGGTCGTGCGCGTGCCGTTGACCGAGGGCGACTGGTTGCCGTTGCTGTTGGTGAGGACGGGCGAGAGTTCCGTGTTGACGCCGGCCTCGGCCGAGAGCAGTTGGGTGAAGCTGCGCGTCGAGGTCGGGATGGCGACGAGCTGCTCGGAGGTGAGCTGGCGCGCGACCGCCGCCGTGTCGGGCGTCGAGAGCGCGGCCGCCGTGTCGGTGACGTTGACGACCTCGCCCGTGAGGTCGCCGACCTGGAGCGCTACGTCGAGCGTGCGCGGGACGGCGGCCTCGACCTCGACGCTCGGCCGGACGCTCTTCTTGAAGTCCGGGGCCTCGAACGAAACCTCGTAGGCCCCGACGGGCAGCGCCGCCAGCGTCCAGCGCCCCTCGCCGTCGGCGGCGGCCGTGCGCGTCTGGTCGGTGCCGAGGTGGCGGGCGGTGACGGTCGCGCCGGCGACGGCCGCGCCGTTCTGGTCGAGGACGGTGCCGGTCAGCGTCCCAGTCGGGCTCGACTGCGCGAGCGCCGACAGGCCGAGGAGGGCCGCGGCGAGCGCCGCGGCGAACGCGCGGCGGAGAAGGCGGAAGCTCACGAACATATTTCTCTCCTGTAGGGGTTTGCGGGTGCTAACGAAAGCCCTGTCGGTTTGATTGCCGCATGACACCCGGATGAGTCGCCGGCCCGCAGGGCGCGCGGCGCTAGGTTGGTGCCAGCCCCCGGAGGTTAGGGCGCTCGAGTTAAGACGGAGTGAATGCAGCCTTAAGAGTTTATTAAAAGAGGCCGGGCGCGGGCGGGCGTTGTTACCGAAGAGTTACGCCGAGACCACATGTTGGAGAGGAGCAATCTTACGGCCTGTAATGTTCGTCGAGGTGCCGTATGAGTACAAAGGCCAATGCAACAATCGAAGTTCTCGCGCAGGGCGAAACTAGGCCGCGCCGTGACGGATAATGCCGGCTTCAAGGTCAACTTGCCTCCCCGAGAGTCTCTAAGCCCCGACGCCGCTTTTTACATCGGTAAGACTAGCGGGATGAAATTTTTTGAGGGCGCACCGGCGTTCGCGGCGGGAGTGCGGGGTGAGCATGACTACGGGCCGAAGGCGGAGCGAGAGATTGCTCAGAAGATTGCCGACTATTTTGCGGCGGGGACGCAGGTCGTATGGGATGTTGATCTTCTCGGCGCTGACACGATTAAAGTCCACCGGGCCTCCGACCCGCAGAATCCTAAAATTTATCGCAGGGGTGAGATTGCCGAAGCCGAGCCCGCTGTCCCCGGTTGGACGATGCCAGTAGACAGCCTCTTCGATTAACCCGCGACTAACAACAGCCCGCACCCGGCCGCCAGCATGTAGCCTCTCATGTGCGCTCTACCGTAACACGCTGATGGCGGTGACGGGGTGGAGTTCCCAGGCCGTCGCGCGCCAGTTGCCCGCGGCTCCCGGCGAGGTGTTCTCCGCCTCGTCGGCGTGCTCCTCGTCGAAGAAGAGCCAGCCCTCGAAGCGGCACCGGCGCCCCGTCAGCTCGCGCCGCAGCGCAGCCTCCGACCAGTCCCACCCGCGGCCCGCGGCCCAAGCCTCCATGCGCGGCGTGACCTCCAGCACCATGCGCTCGCGCGGCGTCGCGCCCGGCACCAGCGCCAGGTAGATGTGCGTGTCGCGCCGGCCGAACGAGTAGCAGTTGGCCGCCTCGACGCCTCCCTTCCCGACCTCTACGACGTAGCCCTCGACCACGGCCGCCCGCTCGGCAGACCAACGCCCGCGGTCTCCGCCGGGGCCGAGCAGGGCCGCGAGCGTCACGCGCGCGTCGAAGTCCGGCGGCGCGGGCGGGGCCGTGCGGTTCTTGAGCAGCGCCGACTCCCTGACCGCGCGCGAAAGCGCCAGGCCCCGCGTCGGGCAATTCGATTGCACGAAGAAGAGCGCCGCGGCCGGCGACGCGATCACGAACAGGAGCGCCAGGGTTTTAATCTTCAGACGCCTCGGCACGGCCTCCCCTTGCGCGCTTAAACCGTCCGGCGCGCCCTAACGCCGCTCGCGGGCGGAAACGTTCTTCGCCGACTCGACGCAGATCATCTGCATCTCGCCGGGCTTTCGACGCGTGAAGGGGCAGACCTGGAAGTCTCCCCAAAGCTCCGTCTCCCACGAGAGCCGGCGCTCCAGCTCTTCGGGGATGCTGCTGTAGCCCTCCCGGCCGTAGCTCGCCGAGACGCCGAGCATGCGCCGCGTCCCGGCCCGCCACAGCCGGATCGTCGGCGCGCCGTTGTAGAGCGACAGGCGGCCGCGCACGCTGAAGCACCTGCCGACCAGCGCGGGCTGCGCGCGGCACGGCAAAAGCCGCCCCGCCCCGCCGCCGGTCTGCGCCGGCATCAACTGCGCGAAGCCCAACAGCATCAGGCACAGCGCACACCCGAACATTCGACGCACGGTCAACACTCCCCCTCCGGCCGCCATCTCAGTCAAAGCCCCACGGGTGCTGCAAGGTATTCCGCGCGCGCCGCGGTGTCAACCAACGGGCGAAAGTTTAGGGCAAGTTTCGACAGGCCGTAGGGGCCGG
>DASZKF010000228.1:0-19405 GCA_035947355.1 Pyrinomonadaceae bacterium
ACGTCCTTCGGCTCGCGCCCGAGCATCTTGTAAGCCTCCCCGCCGACCGAGAGGACTTCGCCCGTGTACTTGTGGATCGCCACCGCCGACGGCTCGTCGAGGACGATGCCCCGGTCGGGGGCGTAGATCAGCGTGTTGACCGTCCCGAGGTCAATCGCCAGGTCGTCAGTGAAAATGCTGCTCAGAATGTTCATAAAAAACCCCGGTGTCCTGTGAACCGTTTATCGAGGATGCAGTCACGGTTGCCGATGTGATGCAGTCACGGTTGCCGGTGTGAGGACGGGGCAAATGGCGTTCCACCTCAACACATGCCCAATTCGGCCCTTTTTCCATTTCCGCCCCGTCCCGATTTAAAACAGCCCCCGCGGCAAACCCGCGCCCGCCGGGCGGAAGGCGAACGGAAATAAAACGGAGGGAGTAGACAGTAGCCAGTAGTCAGTAGACAGTAGAAAGACTTTTCTGACTGCGCGGTCAGGGTGAAGGCGTCAACGTGCGCCGTGCGGAGCGCTACTGTCTACTGACTACTGGCTACTGTCTACTCCCTCCGTCCTGATGTCGCTGACGAGTTCGTAGAGGGTCGGGGCCTCGGCGCGGGAGACCTGTTTGGCGGCGGGGAGGGCTTTGGCGCGGACGGTGAGGACGCGGTCGCGGCGGCGGATGGTGATGAGGTCGCCGGCGCGGACGCTGCGCGAGGCGCGGGCCGCCAGCCCGTTGACCTCGACGGCCCCGGCCTCGCACAACTCCTGCGCCACCGTCCGCCGCAGCACGAGCCGGCTCGCGCGTAGGTACTGATCCAGTCGCATAATAAAAACAGCCTGGAGTCTGAAGTCTGTAAGTCCGGAGTCAAAGACCGAATTGCTTCTGACTCCGGACTTACAGGCTTCAGACTCCAGACTGTTTTTTACTTGTCGCCCTTCTTGTTGGCCGTCTCGGTCTTGTCCTTTTCGAGGAGCGGCTTGACCATCTCCTCGTAGCTCTTGGCGGGCTTGATGTAGGCGTCCTGGCGGAGCGTGCGGAGGTAGGCCTCGCGCTCCTTATCGGCCCGCTCGCTGAGGATCATCTGGCGGACGAAGTTCTCCTTGAAGGCGTCGTCCGTCTCGTTGACGCGGAGGATGAGGAAGCCGTCCTCCATCTTGATCGGCTCGCTCACGCCGCCGGCCTTGAGGCCCCGGATGGCGTCGGCCACATCCTTGTTGAGGTCGGAGATGAGGAACCAGCGCAGCTTGCCGTCCTCTTCGAGCCGGCCCTTGGTCTCGGGCGCGACGCGCTTGCCGTCGCGCTCGCGCTCGGAGTGCTTGACGGCCAGCTCGCCGAAGTCCGCGCCGGCGCGCGCCTGCGCGACGATCTGCTGGGCCTTCGCCCGGAGGTCGGCCTCGCTGCGGCCGGCGAGGCTCAGGTAAATCTCCGACAGAGTCACGCTCTGGAACTTGGCGCGGTTCTCGTCGTAGAACTTCCGCAGCTCGGTCTCCGTCAGACTGTAGAAGATTCGCGCGTCCACCTCGCGCTGGAGCACGGCCTGGCGCGTGAACTGGCGGCGCAAGGTGTCGCGGATGTCGGAGAGCGCGAGGCCCTCGCTGCGCAGGGCCGCCTCCAGCTCTTCGAGCGTCTTGAGGCCCGACTGGTTGGCGACCCTCAAGACCTCGCGGTTGACCTCGGCCTCGACCTCCTCCTCGAGCCGCGGCAGCTCCTTGCCCTTCTGCATGAGGAGCGACTCGTTGATGAGGTTGAAGATGATCTCGGGCTGCTTCTGCGCGACCTGCTGCTCGGCCTCCTGCGGGCTGAGGCCGCGCTGCTTGGTGAGCACCTCGCGGAACTCTTCGTTCTGCCGCTTGAGCTGCGAGAGCATGATGACGTCGCCGTTGACCTGCACGACCGGCTCGTCCAAGACGACCGGCACGCCCTCCTCCTGGGCGCGGGCGGGGGCGGGGGCGAAGGCGAGCGCGAGGGCCGCGAAGAAGAAGGCCAGCGCGCGGGTCGGAATGTTTTTCGATGCCACAGTATTAACTCCTCGGACGTGCGGGCGGGCTCCGGCGGCCCGCCCCGTTTGCGCGACGATTGAGACCTGAATCGCCGGACCGCGGCGCAGGCTCGCGCGGATGCTTCGCGTGTCTTTCGGGAGACGCAGCCGGGACGGGCGTCGTCGGCCCGCCCCGCAGAAAGCGCACATTCTAACCTTCGGCGCGGATGTCGAGCAACACGCGGTGGGCGCGCGCGATCAGCTCGCCGCCGTCCGCCTCGACCCTAAGGACCCCGCTCGGGCTGAAGCTCGCGCCCGCGCCCGCGCCGACCAGCGCCAGCAGGCGGTCGGGCGAGACGCGCGCCGTCTCGCGGAGCTTGACGGCGAGGCCCGTCGGCGTGCGGTCTACCGAGACGACGCCCAGCTCCTCGGCCGCGCGCCGCAGACGCGCGTAGGCGAAGAGCCTCTCGACCGACTCGGGCAGACGCCCGTAGCGGTCTTCCGTCTCGCGCCGGATCTGTTCGAGCGTCTCGTCGTCGCGCGCCGAGGCGATGCGCTTGTAGGCCCGCAGGCGCTGCCCCATGTCCGAGATGTAATCTTCGGGGATGGAGACATCAACGCCGAGGTTGATCGAGACCGAGGCCTCGTCCTCAATCTCCTCGCCGCGCAGCTCGGCCACCGTGCGCTCAAGCATCTGCGTGTAAAGATCGAAGCCGAGGGCGTCCATGTGCCCCGACTGCTGGCCGCCCAAAAGGTTCCCCGCCCCGCGCAGCTCCAAATCCAAAGCCGCCACGCGGAAGCCCGCGCCGAGGTCGGAGAACTCGCGGATGGCCGCGAGGCGGCGGCGCGCGATCGGCGTCAGCTCCGCTTCCGAAGGGATTAACAAGTATGCGTAGGCGCGTCGGTTCGAGCGCCCGACGCGGCCGCGCAGCTGGTAGAGCTGCGAGAGTCCGTAGTGATCCGCCCGGTTTATGATGATGGTGTTGGCGCGCGGGATGTCTATGCCGTTCTCGATGATGGTCGTGGCGGCGAGGACATCGTACCTGTAATCAACGAAATCCAGCATCGCCTGCTCCATCTCGCGCTCGTTCATCTGGCCGTGGGCGACGCGGACGCGGGCGGCGGGGACGAGGCGCTGGACGAGGGCGGCGACGGTGTCTATCGTCTCGACGCGGTTGTGGATGAAGAAGACCTGGCCGCCGCGGCCGAGTTCCAATTCGATCGCCGACTTGATGACGGATTCCGAGAACTGCACGACCTGCGTCTGGATGGCGAGGCGGTCGCGCGGCGGCGTCTCGATGACCGACATGTCGCGCAGGCCCATCAGGCTCATGTTGAGCGTGCGCGGGATGGGCGTCGCCGAGAGGGTGAGCACGTCCACGCGCTTTTTCAGTTGCTTGAGCCGCTCCTTGTGCGCGACGCCGAACCTCTGCTCCTCGTCCACGACGACGAGGCCGAGGTCGCGGAAGGCGATGTCTTTCGAGAGCAGGCGGTGCGTGCCGATGATGATGTCTATCTCGCCCGACTCGACGGCACGGACGATCTCCTTCTGCTCCTTCGGCGAGCGGAAGCGCGAGATCAGTTCGATCTTCACGGGGAAGGCGGCGAAGCGCGCGCGGAAGGTCTCGTAGTGCTGGTAGGCGAGCACGGTGGTCGGGGCGAGCACCGCCGCCTGCTTCGAGTCCATGACGGCCTTGAACGCCGCCCGCATGGCGACCTCGGTCTTGCCGTAGCCGACGTCGCCGCACAGGAGCCTGTCCATCGGGACGGCCTGCTCCATGTCGCGCTTCACGTCCTCGATGGAGGTCTCCTGGTCGGGGGTGAGGACGTACTCGAAGGCGTCCTCGAACTCGCGCTGCCAGGGGCTGTCGGCCGAGAAGGCGTAGCCGCGCACCAGCTTGCGCTCGGCGTAGAGCTTCAAAAGCTCGTCGGCCATGTCGCGCATCGCGCGCTTGGCCCGCGCCTTCGTCTTGTGCCAGCCGAGGCCGCCGAGGCGGTCGAGCGCCGGCTCGTGCCCCTCGGCGCTCGAATAGCGCTGGACGAGGTCGAGGCGCTCGACGGGGACGTAGAGCTTCGCGTCGTCGGCGTAGAAGAGGAGCATGAACTCGCCCTTCCGGCCGCCGAGTTCGAGGGTTTGCAGGCCGCCGAAGCGCGCCACGCCGTGGTCTATGTGGACGACGTAGTCGTTAACCTTTAAGTCCCGGAAGTCGGAGAGGAAGGCGGCGGTCTTCGACTTCTTCCGCCGGGCCGAGGCCGTCGTGCCGTGCCCGGTGCCGGGCGCGCGGCGCTCGACGCCCGCGTCGCTCGCCTCGTCGAACAGGTCGGTCTCGACGTGGACGACGAGCCCCGCGCCGGGCAGCTCGAAGCCGCCCGAGAGGCGGCCCGTGGTCACGACCGCGGCGAAGTCCTCGGCCGCGCCGCCCTCGCCCGCGAGGGCGACGCGCGACGCGACGTTGTACTCGGCCAGCATGTCCGAGACGCGCTCGGCGACGCCGGCGCTCGGCATGGCGAAGAGCGTCAGGGCACCGCGCCCCTGCCGCGCCTGGCGCACGTCCACCGCGAGGTCACTGATCCGCCCGTGGTAACGCTTGGCCGGCAGCGAGCGCCACTCGATTTCGGGGGCGGCCGAGACGGCCGGGAACAGGAAGAGCGGCCGGGGCGCGGGCCGCGCCCGCCCGACCTGCGCGGCCGGCTGCTCGGCCTCGCCGGCGAAGCGCTCGTCCACCTGCGCGGCGGCGCGGCCCAGGGCGCGCAGCTCGACGCGCTGCGCCGAGTCGAGCCGCGCGCGCAGCTCTTCCGGCGTCAGGTACAGCTCTTCGGGTCGCAGGCCGATCTCGCCCGCGGCCTCGTTCTCGGCGTAGCGCGCCTCTAAGGTCTCGAAGGTCGTCGCCAGGTGCTGTTCGACGCCGGCCGGCTCGTCCGCGACGAGCACGGTGTCTTTCAGGTAGTCGAAGGCGCTCGCGTCCGTCTTCAAGAGCAGAGGGATGAGCCACTCCCAGCCGGCGAAGGTCTCGCCCTCGTCGGCGTAGACGGTGCGGTCACGCAGTGCGCGCGCGTGCGCCTCGTCCGTCCAGCGCTCGCGGGCCGCCTCGGCCCACAGGCGGAAGTCGTCGCGGCCGACGGCCAGCTCGCGCATCGGGACGATTTCGGTCTCGCGCAGTTGACCGACCGAGAGCTGCGTTTCGGGGTCGAAGCGGCGGACGGAATCAACGGTGTCGCCGAAGAACTCGACGCGGACGGGCGCGTCCTCGTTCGGCGACCAGACGTCGAGGATGCCGCCGCGCATCGAGAACTCGCCGACCGCGCCCACGGGGTCTTCGCGCACGTAGCCCGAGGCCAGAAGCAGCTCGACCAAATCCTCCGGCGGGAAATCCTCGTCGCGGCGGAGCACCGCGCCGGCTTCCAGGAGGCGCGCGGGCGAGACCGTGCGGCGCACCAGCGCGCGGGCCGAGACGAGCGCGAAGTCGCCGCGGCCCCGCGCCAGGTGCCACATCGAGAGCGCGCGCCGCTCCAGGGTCTCGGCGTGCGGCGACGCGCCCGCGTAAGGGTCGCCCTCCGAGGCCGGCAGCGTCAGCACCGGCGGGCACTCGCGCGCCTCGTCGCGGCCGCGGCCGAGCGCCCCGCACCAGAAGGAGAGGTCGCGCTCCCAGGTCTCCATGTCGCGGTTCGAGGCGACGAGGACGGCGAAGCGCCTTCCGGTCTCGCGCCGCAGCGCCGCGAGCGCCAGCGCCCGCGCCGGGGCCGAAGTCAGCCCCGCCACCGACACCACCCGCGCCCCGCCCGCGACCTCCGCCGCCAGCCGCCGGAACTCTTCGCCCTCCGTCACGCGCCGCAGCACGCTCCGCAACAACGGGACTGATTCAACCGGGGTAGACATAAAGCAGTAGACAGTAGTCAGTAGTCAGTAGTCAGTAGAAGAACCGTGCCGAAGCCCGACCGTCAGGGAGGGCGTTACTGATGGCGTAACCTTCAACGCCCTCCCTTACGGTCGGGCTTCTGCCTGCGTGTTCAACGTCAGTCGTCGCGGTCGCAGAGCGCTGCTGTCTACTGACTACCGTCTACTTTATTCGTCGCCGAGGCGCTTGACGCGCTCGATGATGCCGGTCGTCGAGGCCCCTTCGACGAAGGGCAGCGAGAGGACGCGGCCGCCCGCGGCCTCGACCTCCTCGCGACCGTGTATCTCGGCGGGCGCGTAGTCGCCGCCCTTGACGAGCACGTCCGGCAGAAGCTCGCGGATGAGCGCGCGCGGCGACTCCTCGTCGAAGACCGTCACGAAGTCCACGCAGGCGAGCGCGGCCAGCACCTCGGCGCGCTCGGCCTCGCCCACGAGCGGGCGGCCCGCGCCCTTGAGCGCGCGCACCGAGCGGTCGCTGTTGACGGCGACGACGAGCGCGTCGCCGAAGGCCCGCGCCCGCTGGAGGTAGCGGACGTGCCCGACGTGCAGAAGGTCGAAGCATCCGTTCGTGAACACGAGCCGCCGCCCCGCGGCGCGCAACTCCTCGCGCACGCGCCGCAACTCCTGACGGTCGAGGATGACTTTGCCGCCCATTTTGGTGAATAGTAAATGGTAAATGGTGAATAGACAAAAGCGGTAAGACTTGAAGAGGAGTCATCAGCCATCAGTCGTCAGTCATCAGTTTGTCTTTACTGACAACTGATAACTGAAGACTGATAACTCCGATTCCACCGCTTTTGTCTATTCACCATTTACCATTTACTATTTACCCTCCTATGAGCAGCCAATTCCCCATCGAAGAGAATGACCAGACGCGGGCGCGGCGCGAGCACCTCGCGGAGATCGGGCGGCTCGTCGGCAACGCCTACCCGAGCAAGTTCCGGCGCACGGACCTCGCCGGGAGCCCCGAGGGCGAGGACACCGTCACGGCGCTCGTCCGCCCCGAGGCGTTGAAGCGCATGGTCGGCACCGAGGAGTTCGCGGCGGCCTTCGACCTGCTCGCGCGCAAGGCCGAGGCGGGCGAGCGCCCCGCCCCCGAAGAGATCGAACCCGTCAACGCCGGGCTGAACCGCCTGCGCGTGCGCGTCGCGGGCCGCCTCTCGACGCCGCCGCGCGTGATGGGCAAGGCCGCCTTCGTGCACCTCTCCGACGGCCGCGAGCGGCTGCAAATCTACGTCCGCCGTCAGGACGCGCGCGCCGTCAGCAACGACTCCGGCCAGCCGGTCGAGGAGCCGGAGAGCGGCTGGAAGCTCTTCCAACTGCTCGACCACGGCGACTTCGTCGGCGTCGAAGGCTTCCTCTTCGTGACGCGCACGGGCGAACTCTCCGTGCACGTCGAGCAGTTGCAGTTCCTCTCCAAGGCGCTCGTCCCGATGCCCGACAAGCTGCACGGCATCAGCGACCCCGAAATCCGCCAGCGCCGGCGCTACGCCGACCTCCTCGCGTCGAGCCTCAAGGTCGAGCGCGAGCCGGGCGAGCTGACCACGCGCGAGGTCTTCGAGCGCCGCTCGAAGATGATCACCACGATGCGCCGCTATTTAGATGACCACGGCTACACGGAGGTCGAGACGCCGATCCTCTCGCCCCTCGCCTCCGGCGCCGCCGCCAAGCCCTTCGAGACCTACCACAACGCCCTCGACATCAAGCTCTACGCCCGCATCGCGCCCGAACTCTACTTGAAGCGCCTCCTCGTCGGCGGCTTCGAGCGCGTCTACGAACTCAACCGCAACTTCCGCAACGAAGGCATCTCCTACAAACACAACCCCGAATTCACCATGCTCGAATTCTACTGCGCCTACATGGACGCCAACGGCATGATGGATTTTTGCGAGGAGCTGCTGCGAAAGACGGTTTATGAAGTAAAGGGTGACACGGTAGTTCGATTCGGTGAATTGGAGATTGATTTTGGCGTTGGGTTCGACCGCTTCACCATGAAAGAGGCTATAGTTCAATACGGACTTTTTTCTGACGGTACACCTCAGGAACTGCTTAATGAGGATTTAATAGAAGACCGCTTTCGAGTGCATGAGTTAGCAAACAGGTACAGAAGTGCAGATCGTAGTGCTCCTGAGCGGTGTTCAGAACATGAGCTAGTAAAAAGCAGGGTCGAGATTGATGACAGCCAGTATGCGCAGGATATAGCTGTTCTTTTTGAAGAGCTGGCTGAACCTTACATTTTCCAGCCTGTTTTCATCACCAATTTTCCTAAATCAATCTCCCCACTCTCGAAAGCCTCGCCTGATAACCCGACCATCGCGGAGCGGTTCGAGTTGTATATTGCGGGGATGGAGTTTGCGAACGGTTTCTCGGAGTTGAACGACCCGGTGGAGCAGTACCAAAGATTCGAGGAACAAATGAGGCAGCGGGAGCGGGGCGACGAGGAGGCGATGCGGATGGACGTGGATTACGTGCGGGCTTTGTCGTACGGGATGCCGCCGGCCGCGGGCATCGGCATCGGCATTGACCGCCTGGCGATGCTCCTGACGAACCGCCGCTCCATCCGTGACGTGATCCTCTTCCCACACATGCGGCCGCAGCGGCAGGCGGCCGAAGCCGCCGAAGAAGCGGACGCGCCGCCGCCGAATGACGAGACTGCTTGAATGCCCTGGACGTGACTGCCCGGCCGCCGACTTTCATTTCCGCGTCCCCTCTTGCCTGCTCTCCGTGTTCCTCCCTGAAACACTCCGGCCCGTTCGTGGTTCAGGATAAAACACCCTCCGCGCGACCGTGATGGCCCTCAAAAATTTATGCCCTCGCCGCCCCTCCCGGCGGGCACCCGACGACCGCCCGTCAGCATCAAAGCTGGATTTTTCGCGCACGTCCAGGCACCCCGACTTCGGCCCACGAGACGAGCGTTTAGCTCCCTGTTTCCGTGTATTTTTCCGCCCCCGCCCGGCTCTGTCCCGTTTTGATTTGGGATGCGGGGAAGCGTGTCCGCCGGGAGGTTTTCTCGGGCGCGGCGGGCACGGCAGTTGCTCTTGAAGTATTAGATTTGCGGCCCTCGCCCCGATTTGTTTACGCACGCACGGCCTCCAGCGCAGCCACCGCGTCCGTCGCTTTAAAACAAGGTTCGTATCCCCGCCGGAAGGTTCGGGCGGGGAGGTCTCGCGCAGACCTTAAAGTCGCGCTCCCCGGAAAGAGTTTCCGATGCCTCGCATGCCTTACCCTCGCTTCCGCGCTGGTGCGCTCGTCTGTGTTTGCGTCATCCTCGCCGCGGTCGGCCTCGCCGTCCCCGGCCTCTGGAACGTTGCCGGTCAGACCTCGCTCGCCGAGCCGACAGTCCTCCCCGGCGACGCCACGAACGTCCCGGCCGCCGGCAGCCAGGAGCAGCCGCAGGTCGCGCGGGGCGCGGACGCGCACCTGGCCGTCTGGACCGACGTGCGCACCGTGCTCGACACGGAGAGCCGCCCCGGCACGGTCAGCATTGACAACCCCGTCGCCGGCATCGGCCTCGGCAGCCTCATAGACATCTACGCGGCGCGCATTGACGCGGCCGGGCGCGTCGTTGACACCACGCCCATCGTCGTCTCGCAGGCCGAGTTCGGCCAAATCTACCCGCGCGTCGCGTGGAACGGGCGGAACTGGCTCGTCACGTGGTTCACCAAGCGGCCGCGCGACCAGTACAGCCACGCCTACGACATCGTCGCCGCCCGCGTCTCGCCGGCCGGGCAGGTGCTCGACCCCGAACCCATCCTCATCGCCTCCGACCTCCAGAGCGGCCACTGGCCCGAGACGGTCATCACCGACGCGGCCGGCAACTGGGTCGTCGTCTGGACGGACTTCCTGCCGCAGGAGGGGACTTCGATTCCGCGCGGCGTCTTCGTCGCGCGCGTGGCCGACGACGGCACCGTGCTCGACCCAGGGGGCTGGCTCGCCTACAACCACCACAGCCAGTATCTGAGCCTCCCCGACCTCGCGCGCGCGGGCGACCTCTACATGCTGACCTTCGAGGGCTACGTCGGAAGCGTGCAGGCGTCCTGGGCGATGCCGCTCGACGCGAGCTTCAACCCGCTGCGCCCCGGCCCCGAGCGCATCGGCCCCGGCTCGCGCCCCCGCGTGGCCTCGAACGGCGACACCTTCTTCGCCGTCTTCAACGGTCAGACGGGGACGCGCATCTCGCGCGCGGGCGACCCGCTCGACCCCCTCGGCATACAGATTTCCACGGCCGGCGGGCAGGACGCCGGGCAGGTCACCTGGGACGGCGCCAACTGGCTCGTCTCGCACAACGTCGGGACCTCTAACGGCGACAACATCGCCGTCACGCGCGTCTCGCCGGCGGGGCAGGTGCTCGGAAGCACCACGCTCGACGCGGGTGCGGGCCACCAGACCTACTCGGCCGTCGCGCCGCTCGCGGGCGGCGGCGCGCAGGTCGTGTGGCACGACGCGGCCGCCGGCGACATCAACGCCGCGCGCGTCTCGGCCGCGGGCGCCGCCTCGCCCGAAGTCACCGTCAGCCGCGGCGCGCCGCGCCAGAGCGAGCCGCGCATGGCCTCGAACGGCAACGGCTTCCTCGCCGTCTTCAACAGCCAGACCTCGGGCGTCCACCGCGTCATGGGCCAGCACCTCGACGCCGCGGGCGCCGCCGTTGACCAGGAGCCTTTCGTCATCGCCGAGGGCGGCACGGCGAACAGCCCCTCCGTGGCTTGGAACGGGAGCGCCTACCTCGTCGTGTGGGAAGCGCGGACGGCGACGGGCACGAAGCAGACCTTCGCGCGCGCCGTCCCTTCTTCGGGGCCGCCGCCGGCGCCCGCCTTCTTCGTAATGAACGGCGAGACGCCGGACGTGGCCGGGCTCGACGGCACGTTCCTCGTCGTCAACATCCTCCAGGAGACCTCGCAGATTCGCACGACGCGGGCCGTGCGCGTCTCGGGCGCCGGCGCGGTGATGGAATCGCCCTTCAACCTCGACCGCGTCTTCAACTTCGCGCCGCGCGCCGCCGCGTTCGGCGGCCGCTGGCTCGTCGTCTGGGAGCGCCACAACAACCACGACGACGCGCCCGGCATGATCCTCGGCTCGTTCGTCTCGCCCGCCGACGGCACTTTCACCAAGCCCTTCGTCGCGGGCGACACGGCCGGCAACGACAAGTCGCCGCACCTCGCCGTCGCCGGCGAGCACGCGCTCCTCGCCTGGCACTACGGCGACACGGTCGGCCGCAGCGGCGACATCAACACGCGCCGCCTCAACCCGGACGGCACCTCGCCGGAGCCGAACGCGGGCACGCCGCTCGTGACGGCCGCCGACGTGCAGGCCATGGCCTCGGTCGCCTGGGACGGCGGCCAGTACGTCGTCACGTGGGTTGACCACCGCAACGCGCCCTTCCCGCGCCAGGCGACCGGCGACGTGTACGCGGCCCGCGTCTCGGCGACCAACGTCCGGCTCGAAGAGTTCCCCGTCGCCAACTCCGCGCTCCCCGAAGACACGCCCTTCGTCGTGAGCGCCAACGGCCTGACCCTTTTCTCCTACGCGAAGTTTTACCCCGAAGCGCCCTTCGCCGCGCACCGGCTGACGTTGCGCGCCGCGCGCTTCGCGCCGCCCGACCTCGGCGCGGCCCCCGCCGCGCCCTCTTCGCTCGTCGCCCAGCAGGTCAACACCGGCCCGGCTTACGGCTCAGTCCGCCTCGCGTGGCGCGACAACAGCACGGACGAGGCCGGCTTCCGCGTCGAGCTGAGCACGAACGGCACGAGCTTCAGCCAGATCAGACAGCTCCCCGCCGGCACCACAGCGGCGCAGGACATCACCGCCGGCTCGCAGTCGCAGAACTACTTCCGCGTCCGCGCCTACAACGCCGCGGGCGACTCGGCCTACACGAACATCGCGTCGCCGCCCGTCGCCACGCTCGTCTCGCCGCCGTCGGCGACCGTCTACAACTACCCGGCCGTCGTCCCCGTCGCCGCCGCCGCCTCAGACCCCGACGGCATCGCCCGCGTAGAGTTTTACGCCGCGCTCGACCCGGCCGGCGCGCCCGCGCTCATTGCCACCGACACGACGGCAGACGCGCAGGGTCGTTACAGCTTCGACTGGGCCGCGCCCGCCGGCTACTACCACATCACGGCGAAGGCCTTCGACGCGCACGGCTCCTCGACCGTCGCCTACGAGACGACCGTGCTCGTGCGGCGCGCGCCTTCGGCGGCCGTCACCGCGCCGGCCGAGGGAGCCACGTTCGCCGCGGGCTCCGCCGTCACGCTGACGGCCTCGGCGCAGACGGCCAACGGCCGCAGCGACGAGTACATCCAGCGGCTCGACTTCTACGCCGGCGACGTCTGGGTCGGCCAGGGCACGAGCACGACGGCGCAAGGCCCCTGGAGTTTCACCTGGCAGAACGCGCCCGCCGGCGCGCACAGCGTCACGGCGCACGCGACGAGCAACTGGGGCCTCGTCGGCGTCTCCGCGCCGGTTCGCATCAACGTCGGCACTCAGCCCCCGGCCGACACGAACGCGAAACCGGCCGTCACGCTCACCGCACCCGCGAACAATTCGAGCGTCGCCGCGGGCGCGCGCGTCGGCGTCGCGGCCACGGCTTCGGACACGGACGGGCAGATCGCGCGCGTCGAGTTCCGCGCCAACGGCTTCCTCGTCGAGTCCGACACGGCCGCGCCTTACGGGGCCGAGCTGTCGCTGCCCGGCGGGACGCACACGATCACGGCCGTCGCCGTTGACGACCAGGGCGGCGCGACCACCTCGGCCGCGGCCGCCGTCACGGTCGCGCGCGCGGCCGGCGCGCAACTCGTCTCCTCGGTCGGCGACGGCCGCTCCGTCCTGGAGCCGAGCGTCCGGAGCCGCGCCGGCGCGCCCATGAACAAGGAGATGGCCGACGACTTCGACCTCGCCGGCGACATTGACCGCGTCGTCGTCCACGGCACGCGCGGCTTCAACGCGCCCGACAGCCCCGCCATCCGCGGCGCCTACGTACGCTTCTACGCGTGGGCCGCCGGCGTCCCCGGCGCTTTGCAGGAGGAGATGTTCCTGCCCGCGGGCGACCCCGGCCTCGTCTACGACGCGCGCACGGCCACGGTCTTCGACCTGCGACTGCCGCGCTCGTTCCGCGCCACGGGCAAGCACTTCTTCTCCGTGCAGCTCGTCGTCGAAGGCACCTCCGGCTACTGGTACTGGCTGAGCGCGCGGACGGGCGCGCCGCTTAACTCGCCGGTGAAGGTGCGCGACGCCTACGCGGGCAACAGTTGGGTGGCCGTCCCCGGCGCGACCGGCCCCGCGAACTGCGACGCCGTCTTCTCGCTCTACGGCACGGCGCGCGGCGTCCCCGTCGTCGCCTCCGTCTCGCCCGCGAGCGCGCCGCGCAGCGGCTACCTCCGCATCGAGGGCTCGAACTTCGGCGCGACCCAGAACGGCGGCCGCGTCACGGTCGGCGGCCTCTCGGCCGTCGTCGCCCGCTGGACGGACGCGCAGATCATCGCCTACGTGCCCGAAGGCGCGGCGCTCGGCACCGCGGCCGTGCAGGTCACGACGGCCGCCGGCGCGGGCGGCTCCTCGATCAACGTCACGGCTCGCCCCTCGGACGGGCGCGTCCGCTGGCGGTTCACGATGGCCGCCGACTACACGCTCCACCGCGCGGCCGTCGGCCCCGACGGCACCGTCTACGTCAACGACGTGGCGGGCCGCCTCTACGCGCTGACGCCTTCGGGCGGGCTGAAGTGGATTTTCCAGGCGGGCATCGGCGGCTCGGTCGGGCCGGTGACGGTCGGGCCGGACGGCACCGTCTACGTCGGCGGCTGGACGACGCGCGACCCGGCGCAGACCTGCTCGTTCGACCCCGTCAACGTCCACGGCATCTTCGCCGTCAACCCCGACGGCACGCAGAAGTGGCTCTTCAACCGCACGTGCGACACCCTCGTGGCCGGCCCCAACGTCGGCCCCGACGGGAGGATTTACGGCGTCACGGACGTGGGCGGCCTCGGCGCGTTCGCCCTCAAACCGGACGGGGCCGTGGCGTGGCAGGACGGCCGCTGGGGCACCGACACCGGCAACCTCGGCGCGGAGCTTTCCTTCGGCCCCGCCGCGCCGGGGCAGCCGCCGACGCAGTTCTACTTCCAGAACAACCCGACCACCGGCCCGCAGGACACGATCAAGGGCTACACCATTGACGGCCGCAAGGTCTTCGAGCAGGCGACGAACATCGAGGGGCAGCCGGTGGCCGGCCCCCTGGCCGGCAACGTCTTCACCGTCACGTTCCCCACGGGCGTCGGCACGCGCCTGCGCTCCTACACGCCGCAGGGCACTTTGCGCTGGCAGTCGCCCATCTCGCCCGTGAGCGGGATGTCCGCCCCGGACGCCGCGCCCGACGAGACCGTCTACGTCACCGTGGACGGCGGCGTCCTCTACGCCGTTGACCCGGCGACCGGCGCGGCGCGCTGGAAGTACGACGACCCCTACGTCGTCAACGCGCCCGTCGTCAGCCCCGACAACCGGGTCGTCCTCCTCGGCGGCCGCCTCGGCTACGGGCAGGCCGGCTTCTTCGCCGGCGTCGGCACCGACGGCCGCCTCCTCTGGCGTCAGAATCTGCCCGACGAGCCGGGCTTCGCCGAGTACGGGCAGGTCGCGCCCAGCTCGCGCGCGCGCTTCACCGCCGACGGGCAGACGGCCTACATCGCGGCCGACGTGCTCGGCGACAACTCCCGGAACGGCAGCGCCCTCTACTCTTACTTCTACGCGCTCGACACCTCGGCCGCCGACGTGCCGGTCAACCAGCCGCCGCGCGTCACCATGACCAGCCCCGTCGCCGGCTCGAAGGTCGCGCGCGGCACGCAGGTCACGATCTCGGCCGACGTTTCGGACGACGGCGCGATCAGTGGCGTGGACTTCTACGTCAACACGCAGCTCGTCGCGACCGACACCGCCGCGCCCTACAGCACGACCTATACGCCGACGACCCCGGCCACCTACAGCATCCGCGTCGTCGCGCGCGACGCCGGGAAGCTCCAGGGCGAGGCCACGTCGAGCTTCTACGTCCCGAACGAGCTGCCGCGCCCGACCTGGGTCAGCCCGGCCGACGGCGCCAGCTTCCCGCAGGGCGCGACCGTCACGCTCAAGGCGAAGGCGACCGACCTCGACGGCACGGTCACGAAGGTTGATTTCTACAGCAGTGCGCTCGGCCTCGTCGGCTCCGACACGACGCCCGACGCGGCCGGCGACTACAGCGTTGACTTCGTCAACCCGGCCTCGGGCACGCACACGCTGACCGCCTGGGCCTCGGACAACGACGGCGACCGCGGGGCCTCCTCGATCACCATCACGGTGGCCTCGGCCGCGACCCCGACGCCCACGCCCACGCCGACGCCCAACCCGACCGCGCCGGCGGTTAAAATCACGAACCCGGCCGGCGGCGGCACCTACCCGGCCGGCACGACCGTGCAGTTCACGGCCGAGGCGACGGCCTCGGCGGGCCGCACCGTCGCGCGCGTCGAGTTCGTCTGGGTGGGCGCGCAGGTGCTCTGCACCGACTTCAACGCGCCCTACAACTGCACGCTCTCAAGCCACGGCACTGACCTCTACGAGATCGTGGCCGTGGCCTACGACAGCGCGGGCGTGTCGGCCAAATCGTCCCCCGTGCACGTCATCTTCGAGGACTCGCGCCGGGTTTCGATCTCGGGCAGCATCCGCCACAACGCGAGCCAGCCCGGCAACGAGATCTTCCTCACGAACGCGCTCGTCAAGCTTGAGCTGGACAACCGGCCCTACCGCGAGACGCGCACCGACGCGCAGGGCAACTTCCGCTTCGACAACCTCGGCTACGGCGGCGCCTTCACGCTCCGCCCCGCCGAGCCGGGCTACACCTTCTACCCGCCCTACGTGAGCTGGTCGGGCATCGTCGAAGACTCGATCAAGGACTTCGTCGCCGACGGCCCCGTCCCGCCGCAGCCCCAGCCGCAGCCGACGCCGGGCGCCAACGTCCTCGCGTGGGAGAAGTTCTACGACGGGCCGCGCGGCCAGTCCGACAGCGCCTCGCGCCTCTTCGTTGACGCGCAGGGCAACAGCTACGTCGCCGGCGTCACCACGGGCGCCACGGGTGCCGGTGACACCGACATCGTCACGGCGAAGTACGACCCGGCGGGCGCGCTCCTCTGGGCCAAGACCTTCGCCGGCCCCGGCGCCGGTCAAGACCAGCCGGCCGCCCTCCGCGTCGACGCCGGCGGCAACGTCTACGTCGCCGGCTACGCGCACCGCGGCGCGACCTACTGGCAGGACTTCGTCACCCTCAAGTACGACGCCGCGGGTAACGAGCGGTGGGTGCGCTACTACAACGGCCCGAAGGGCGAGACCGACATGGCGCGCTCGCTCGAACTCGACGCGGCCGGCAACGTCTACGTCACCGGCTGCGTGACCTCGGCCGAGCCCGCCACGGGCCGCGTATTCGAGGAGTTCGCCACCGTCAAGTACGACCCGGCCGGCGCCGAGCAGTGGGTGCGCCTGCACTCGACTAAGCAGTACCTCCAGAACCACTACGCCGTCGACATCGCCGTCGACGCCGACGGCAACTCTTATGTCACCGGCTACGGCGTGCTCGACACCGGCTACGACGTCGTCACCGTCAAGTACTCGCCCGCGGGCCAAGTGCTCTGGACTTCGCGCTTCAACGGCGAGGCGACCGCGGCGGCCGACGTGCCGGTCGGAGTCCTGCTCGACCCCTCCGGCCACCTCTACGTCTACGGCTACAGCAACGCGGGCCGGACGCGGGAGGACTTCCTCCTCGTCAAGCTCAACGGCGCGACCGGCGCGACCCTCTGGGGCCGCACGTGGGCCGCGCCCGCGCAGGACTACGCCCGCGACGCGGCCGTGGACGCGGCCGGCAACGTCGTCCTGACCGGCGAGACGCGCGACGCCGAATACTTCGCGGCGACCAACAACGCGACCACCGACGTGGCGACCGTGAAGTTCGACGCCGCGGGGAACCTCATCTGGGAGCGCGTCTACCGCGCCTTCCCCGGCAAGGCGGACGTCGGCCGAAGCGTCGCGCTCGACGCGGCCGGCGCGGCCTACGTCGGGGCCTACTCCGAGGGCTTCTTCAACTCCGACACGGCCGTCATCAAGTACGGCGCCGACGGCACTGAGGCGTGGGTCTACCGCTACGACAACCCGGCCCACACGACCGACCAGCTCTCAGGCTTGCGGGCCGACGGCGCGGGCAACCTCTACCTCGCCGGCTCGGCCACCATCCGCAACGCGGCCGGCGCGGAGTCCCTGGACATCTCGCTCGTCAAGCTGGCCGTGGCCTCTTCGGCCGCGCCCAACTCGCCGCCCGAGGTGAGCCTGAGCGTCGCGCCGTCGGCCGCGGCCCTCGCGTCCAACACCACGACGGTCAACGGCTGTAGCGTCACGCTCACCGCGGCGGCCGCCGACCGCGACGGGACGGTCGCCGTCGTTGACTTCTACAACGGGGCGACGCGCGTCGGCACCGACACGGCCGCGCCCTACAGCTTCTCTTGGACGCCTCAGGCCGGCGGCACCTTCGCCGTCACCGCGATGGCGACCGACAACACCGGCGCGACGCGCACCTCGGCGACCAGCGCCGTGACGCTCACGTGCTCCCCCGCCCCGACGCCCACGCCGACGCCGGCCCCGACCTACGCGGTCGGCGGCCGCGTGACGGCCGGCGGCGCGGCCCTCGCCGGCGTCACCGTCACACTCTCCGGCACGCGGAGCGCCACGGCGACTACGGGTGCCGACGGCCGCTACTCGTTCACGAACCTCCCGGCCGGCGCCAACTGCACCGTGACGCCTTCGCTCAAGGGCTACGAGTTCACGCCCGCGAGCAAGTCGTTCGCGTCGGTGAGCGCCGACCAGACGGCCGACTTCACCGCCGCCACCGCGTCGCGCGTCAACGTCGCGCTGGCGGCGAACGGCGCGACCGCCACGGCCTCTTCGTTGTACGACACAAAGCGCCTGCCCGTGGGGGTGATTAACGGCGACCGCAAAGGTCTCCAGTGGGGCACCGGCGACCCGAACACCGGCAGCGGGTGGACGGACGGCACGAGCAACGCCTACCCGGACTGGGTCGAAGTCGCCTTCGCCGGGGCGCGGACCATTGACGAGATAGATGTCTTCACCTTGCAGGACAACCACCCCGCGCCGGCGGAGCCGACCGAGGCGCTGACCTTCTCGAAGTACGGCGTGACGGCCTTCCGCGTCGAGTACTGGACGGGCACGGCCTGGGCGGCGGTGCCGGGCGCGGCGGTGACGGGCAACAACCGCGTCTGGCGCAGGTTCGCCTTCGCCCCGCTGACGACGGCGAAGATCAGAGTCGTCGTCAGCGGCGCGCTGGCCGGCAGCAGCCGCCTCACAGAGGTCGAAGCCTGGGCCGGCCCCGCCGCGGCGCCGCCGCCCGCATCGCCGCTGGTCAATCATGCGCTCGCCTCGAATGGCGCGCTCGCCACCGCTTCCTCAACCTTTGACGCGAAGCGCCTGCCCATCGGCGTCATCAACGGCGACCGTAAAGGTCTCCAGTGGGGCACCGGCGACCCGAACACCGGCAGCGGCTGGACGGACGGCACGAGCAACGCCTTCCCCGACTGGGTCGAGGTGCAGTTCCCCGGCCCGCGCCCGGTGCAGGAGGTGTCGGTCTTCACCCTCCAGGACAACTACCCCGTGCCCGTGGAGCCGACCGAGGCGCTGACCTTCACGAAGTACGGCGTGACCGACTTCCAGGTCGAATACTGGACGGGCTCGGCCTGGCAGATGGTGCCGGGCGGCCTCGTCGTCTCGAACAACAAGGTGTGGTCGAGACTCACCTTCGAGCCGCTCGTGACGACGAAGCTGAGGGTGGTCGTCAACAGCGGCCTCGCCGGCAACAGCCGCCTCACAGAGGTCGAGGCGTGGGGCGCGGCCACCGGGGCGACGCGCGTTAACGTGGCGGCCGCCGCTAACGGCGCGACCGCCGCGGCCACCTCGGTCTTCGACCAGACCCGTCTGCCGATCGGCGCGATCAACGGCGACCGCAAGGGCGTGCAGTGGGGCGCCGGCGACCCGGCGACCGGCAGCGGCTGGACCGACGGCACCAACAACGCCTTCCCCGACCGCCTGGAGATCACCTTCAGCGGGACGAAGTCGATCAGCGAGGTGTCGGTCTTCACCTTGCAGGACAACCACCCGGCCCCGGTCGAGCCGACCGAGGCGCTGACCTTCACCAAGTTCGGCGTCCAGGACTTCGACGTGGAGTACTGGACGGGCTCGACCTGGCAGATCGTGCCGGGCGGGATGGTGACGGGCAACAACAAGGTCTGGCGCAAGCTCACCTTCCCGCCGCTCTCGACGACCAAGATCAGGGTCTCGGTCAAGAAGGCGATGGCGGGCTACAGCCGCATCACGGAGGTCGAGGCGTACTAGGCCGGTAGCGGTAAGCGCAAAGGCGCCCCCCGAGGGGTGCGCGTTTGAGCTGCCCGCTACCGGCCTAGTACGCCTCGACCTCTGTGATGCGGCTGTAGCCCGCCATTGCCTTCTTGACCGAGACCCTGATCTTGGTCGTCGAGAGCGGCGTGAAGGTG
>DASZKF010000229.1:0-7910 GCA_035947355.1 Pyrinomonadaceae bacterium
TCCTGGACGAGGGCGCGCGAGGTGCGGATGAGCTTGTTGATGGTCTCGATCATGTGGACGGGGATGCGGATGGTGCGCGCCTGGTCGGCGATGGCTCGGGTGATGGCCTGGCGAATCCACCAGGTGGCGTAGGTGGAGAACTTGTAGCCGCGCCGCCACTCGAACTTGTCCACCGCCTTCATCAGGCCGATGTTCCCCTCCTGGATCAGGTCTAAAAATTGCAGCCCGCGGTTGGTGTACTTCTTGGCGATGGAGACGACGAGGCGCAGGTTGGCCTCGATCAGCTCGCGCTTGGCCTGCGCGGTCTCGGTCTCGCCGGTGACGATGGCCTGGAGCGAGCGCTTGATCTCGACGGGCGAGACGTGGTGGTCAACCTCGATCTGCTGGAGCCGCTTGCGGGCGTTCGTGATGTGGCGCTTGTACTCGCGCTCCTCGTCGGGCCGGACGCGCTTGCGGTTGAGCTTCTCGGTGTAGCTCGTGATCTCGTTCTCGGCGACGCGAATCTCTTTGGCGACCTTGCGGATGGCGTTGATGAGCTGCTGGCGCGCCTTCTCCGTCAGATTCAGCAGCTTCATCTCCTGCGAGATTTCGAGCCGCATCCGCGCCACCTTGCGCTTGAGGCGCAAAAGCTTCTTCGACTTCTTGCCGCGCAAAAGCTTCTGCTCGGCCCGCAGCTTCTCCCACTCCTTGAGGCCCGCCTTGAACACCCTCCGGATGTTCTCGACGCCTTCGAGCGTCCAGCGCAGGTACTCGTCGGCCTTGTCCTCCTGCCCCGTCAGCTCGGCCTGCTCGGAGAAGGTGACGATGTCGCGTATCTGCGCGCGGCCGGCCGTCAGCTCGTCGCCGAGGCGGCACAGCTCCTTGACGGCGATGGGCGAGCGCGAGATGGCCTTCTGCGTCTTGATCTGGCCGCGCTCGATGCGCTTGGCGATGGAGACCTCGCCCTCGCGCGTCAGGAGCGGCACGACGCCCATCTCGCGGAGGTAGAGGCGGACGGGGTCGTTGGTCTTCTCCAGCGCGCCGGCCGAGAGGTCGAGTTCGATGTCGTCTTCGAGGTCGGAGTCGAGCTCGTCGGAGGCGACCGAGGCCGCGGCCTGCTCGATGAGTCTCTCGTCGGAGTCGGCGACCGTGATGTTCGACCCTTCGAGCTTTTGCAGCACGTCCTCGATGTCGTCGGGCGAGACGATGTTGTCGGGCAGCTCGCGGTTGAGGTCGTCGAAGGTCAGGTACTTCTTGTCGCCGCCCAGCTCCAGCAGGCGCTGCACCACGTCGTCCTGATCTTTCTCGTCCATGCTCATGCTTGTTCCATCCACGTCGGGGTCGCCGAAGCTTCTCGGGGGTGACGGGGCCGCGCCGCGGCCTCTCAAGAGGATGAGGGGCCGCCCGGCACGACGCCCGCGGCGCGGGGCAGCAGGGCCGTCCTGAGTCTTTTGAGTTCCAGGTCTTCCATGATGAGGCGGTCGCGCCTGTCTGTGTCGCCGGCGCGGTCGGCCGCGGCGATCTCCGAGGCCAGCTCCTTGATGCGCCGGTCGTAGCTCATCAGGCGCAGCGTCATCAGGCAGCTCTCGGCCTCGGCGAGGAAGGCGTCCGCCGCCTCGCCCTCGGCGCGCTCCGGCTCGTGCAGCAGGACGAGCGCCGCGATGTCCGCGGCCGCCGGGTCGTCGGCCGTCGCCTCACTCAGCATGGCGAAGTCTACGGTTTCGTTTCGCGCGTCGAGAGACTTCAGGGCGCGGAAGACGGCGGCCGAGGGCAGCTCGGCGAAGTCGCTCTCCATGACGTGCGGCATGAAGGCGGCCCGCAGCTCCGGGTCGTGGACGAGCAGTTCGAGGAGTCGCCGCTCGGCGACGGTCATCTCGGCGGCCTGCGCGCGCGCGAACTGCTGGCGCACGTCCGCGGGCGGGGCCGCCCCTCCGGCCCGCGCGCCCAAGCCCTTCCAGAGCTGCTGGCGCAGGGCCGGCTCCTCGACGCGCAGAGAGTCCATGACGATGTCGAAATACTCGCGCCGCTGGATCGGGTGGCGGACGGCGCGGACGAAAGGCAAAACCTCCTCGACGGCCTCGGCCTTCTGGGCCGGGACGCGGAGGTTGCGCTCGCTGAGGGCCTGCTCGAGCACGAACTGGATGTGTGGGATGGACTGCCCCCGCCGCCGGTTGTACTCCTCGGGGCCGTGCGCGCGGACGAACTCGTCCGGGTCCGCGCCGTCGGGGAGCACCAGCACTTTGATTTCAAAGTCCTCGGCCAGGAGCACCTCAATGGCACGCTTCGCGGCCGCGACCCCCGCGCGGTCACCATCATAATTGACGACCACCTTGCGCGCAAACCGGCCCAGAAGCTTCGCCTGCTCCGTTGTCAAAGCCGTCCCCAGGCTCGCCACGACGTTCCTCACCCCCGCCTGGAAGGGGATGATGAGGTCGAGGTAGCCCTCGACGAGGACGGCGAATTTCTTCCGCCGAATCTCGTCGCGCGAGAGGTGGAGGCCGAAGAGGTGGCGGCCCTTGGTGTAGGCCGCGGTCTCGGGCGAGTTCAGATATTTCGGCTCGTCGCCCGGCCGCATGGCCCGCGCCCCGAAGGCGACGGGGCGGCCCTGGGCGTCGAGGACGGGGAAGATGAGGCGGCCGCGGAAGCGGTCGTAGTAGCCGCCCGAATCCTTCTTGACGACGAGGCCGCTGCGTTCGATCTGCCCTATCCCAGCGCCCTTGCTTTTAAGGTAGTTGCCGAGCGCGTCCCAACTGTTCGGCGCGTAGCCGAGGCGGAAGAGTCGCCGCGTCTCGTCAGAGATTGCCCGCCCCTCGACGTACTCGCGCGCGGCGCGGCCTTCGGCCCCGCCCTCGGCCAGGTGCTGCTCCCAGAATTCGAGCGCCCAGGCGTTGAGCTGGATGACCTCGTCGGCCTCCTGCCGGCGGGCCTCGAAGCGCTTGTCCTCGACCAACTCGGGCAGCGCCACGCCCGCCTTCCCCGCGACGATGCGCACGGCCTCCGGGAAGGAGACGCGCTCCATCTCCATCACGAAGTTGAAGACGCCGCCCTTCTGCCCGCACCCGAAGCAGTAGAAGATGCCCTTCGACGGGCTGACCGAGAACGACGGCGTCTTCTCCTGGTGGAACGGGCAGCACGCCATCCAGTTCGCGCCCTTCTTCTTCAGCGTCACGTAGTCCGAGACGACGCGGACGATGTCCGCCTGCCGCTTCAAGTCGTCAATGAAGGATTGCGGGAAGCGCATGTTCGGGCACGGGCGCGGGCGTCAGAACATGGAGGTGGTCAGACTCCAGCCGGCCTTCACCGGAGAGTGGGGCCTTTCCTGCCCGCTCTGGTAGTCGTAGAAGGTGGCGCGGCCGTCTTTGTCGAGGCTGCGGGCGACGACGCCCTTCGACGTGCGTTTGCCGGCGCGGACGATTCTTACGCCATCGCCCTCGGCCGGCTCCGACACCCTGAGCATCATCCCGTCGGCGGCCCCGTGGTCGGTCCCGACGTTGACGGTCACGGGGGTGAGCCGCGCGCGCCCGTACATCACCCTGCCGTTCGGGACGCCCTCGCTGTAGTCGCGCACGACGCGGCTGCGGCCGACCGCGATGATGGCCCCCTCGACCGGCCGCTTCAGGAAGCGCTCGTAGCCGGCCGGCACCTTGGGCCGCGACGCCGAGACGGCCGGGCCGCCGCCGCCGTCGCCGCCCTCCGGCCCGCTGAACTGCGTGAGAAACTCCGTGTAGCCGAGGAAGAGGAAGACGCCCCAGTCGTTGTACCTGCCGAGGCCGGCGAGGAAGTCGCCGAAGTCGTCCATCTCGTCCTCGGGGACGAGCAGTCGCTGGCCGCCCCACTCGACGGGGACGAAGCGCAGCTCGGCGGGGGGCGGCGCGTGGTGCTGGTCACCGTGCGCGTGAGGGCGGGACGCCCCGCGGCTGAACTCAGGCACGAACCTGACGAGCGAAGGCGTGAACTCGGCCCGCCCGTAGACGACGCCCACGGCCTGCGCCGCGCACTTGTTGACGTGCGCGATGACGAAGCCGCCCTCCGGCGACCAGCGCACGTAAGTCCCGTGCGTGCTGCCGCCGCGGAAGTAGTCGCCTGCCCAGGCGTTGGCCGACGCCCCCGCGCGGCCGGCGGCGTTCCATCGCGCGACCACCCCGGCCCCGTCCTCTTCCGTGAAGTCTTTGGCCGAGAGCCACCAAGCCTCCGAGACGCCGTTCTCCCAGAAGCCCCACTTGTCAACCTGCGCCGCGGCCGGCCGGGCCGGAGGCCCGCCGAGCGCCGCCGCGATGAGGCCGACTGAGACAGCACGCCGCAGGTAACGCACGACCGTTCGCATCCCCATTTCACCTCTCCCGGAGTTTGGCCGCCACAGATGTTAGCCGACCGGGTTCGGCCCTGTGAAGTGCGGCGCGCGCCGCGGGCTTCGGCCGGCCCGGACGCGCGCTCAGGAGGCGGCGGCGAAGAAGGCGCGCAGCTTCGCAGCGTCGAGCCGGCCTTCGGTTCTGACGCCGCTGCACACGTCGAGACCGAAGGGCTCGACCGCCCCGACCGCCTCGGCGACGTTCGAGGGCGTGAGGCCGCCGGCGAGGAAGACGGGGACGGGGGCGCGCTCGCGTATCCGGCGGCTCAAGCGCCAGTCGTGGACGCGGCCCGTGCCGCCGAGTTCCTTGACGGCGAGGCTCTGGTTGCCCGAGTCGAGCAGCAGCGCGTCCACGCGGGGCGCGGCGGCCAGGGCCTCCTCGATTGATTCCGGCCCGCGGACGTGGACGACCTGCACGAGCCGCACGCCGGGCAGCGCCGCCCGCAGCTCCGCGTAGACTCCGGGCGCGACGCGGTCGCAGAGCTGGAGCGTGTTCGTGCCGCAGCGCCGCTGCTGCGCGACGATGCCGGCCGCGTCCTGCCTGCACGTCAGCAGGAAGGTCGCCACGGGCGGGGGCACGCGGGCCGCGACCTCCGCGATCAACTCCTCGCCGATGACGCCCGGCCCGCTCGGCATCGCGGAGACGAGCCCCACGGCCGACGCGCCGCACCCGACCGCGAGCCGCATCTCTTCGACGCTCGCGATGCAGCAGATTTTCACTCGCGGGCGTGACATCGCAAGGTGACTCCGCGGGGTGCGCTCAAAGATAAGCCACAGAGGCACAGAGACACAGAGAAGAAAGAAAGAACAGTGCTAGAGGGAGAGTCGGCGGGTGATGCTCTGACGAGCGGACGCCGCCGGGCCGCCCGCGCCTCGTTGACCGCACCTCTCAACTCTGCCTCAAACATGTCTTTCTTTCTTTGTCTTTCCTCTGTGTCTCTGTGCCTCTGTGGTTATTACTGCTTCAACTCGGCGACGGTCGCGCCGGCGCCGCCTTCGTTGTCGGGGGCGAGGTCGAACGAGGCGACGTGCGGGTGGCGGCGGAGGTGCTCGGCGACGGCGCGGCGCAGCGCGCCCGTGCCGTGGCCGTGGATGATGCGGACGCGCTGGTGGCCCTGGAGGAAGGCTTCGTCGAGGAACTTGTCGAGCTCGTCGCGGGCCTCGTCGGTGGTGCGGCCGATGAGGTTGATCTCGGCGTCCGCGCCCCGCCGCTCGCGCGCGAGGCGCACCTCGGTGCCGCGCCGCTGCATCTTCTGGAGGCGCGCGGCGAGCGTGTTGTCTTCCTCCTTCTTGGCCGCGGCGCGGACGAGTTCGAGGTTCGAGACCTTCTCGCGGAAGCGGAGGCGGCCGACCAGGACTTCGGCGACGCCGCCGCTGACGCGCTCGACCGTCCCCGTCGCGTTCATCGAGGCGAGGCGCACCTGGTCGCCGGCCTCGATTTCGCGCGGCCCGTCCTCGGTCGACGGGGGAGTGGCTGTGCGGGAGCCCCCTTCGGGCTTGACGACGCGGACGCCGCCGGCGGTCGCCTCGCCGCGCGCGCCCGCGGCGGCGCGGGCCTGGGCCTTCTGCTGCTGCGCCTCGCGGCGCAGCTCGGCGGCGCGGCGCTCGGCCTCGCGCTCGACGCGCGCGCGGGCCGCGCGGTCTTCGATCTTCGAGTAGAGTTCGCGGGCCTGGCGCTCGAAGTCCGCGACGGCGCGCTCGAAGGCGCGCGCGAACTCGGCCTGGCGCTCGCGCTCGCGCCGCGCCGCCTCGGCGTCTAAGGAGGCGTATTTCTCGGCGACGGCGCGCCGCTCCTCTTCGAGCGCGTGGCGCAGGGCTTCGGCCTCCTCGGCCTCGCGCTGGATACGGCGCAGGTAGTCGGCGGCGAGCAGGGTCTGCTCGTCCACGCGGGCGCGGGCCGACTCGACGACCGCTTCGGGCAATTTGAATCGGCGCGCGATTTCCAAACCTGAAGAAGAGCCGGCGACGCCGACGAGCAGGCGGTACGTCGGCTGCAAGGTGCGCTCGTCGAACTCGACGCTCGCGTTCCGCACGCCCTCTTCGTTCGAGGCGTACATCTTCAGCCCGCTGTAGTGCGTCGTGGCGATGACGTGCGCGCCGCACGCGCGCCGGAAGTGGTCAACGACCGCCACGCCGAGGGCCGAGCCCTCCTCGGGGTCTGTGCCGGTGCCGACCTCGTCGAGGAGGACGAGCGCGGGCCGCTCGCACAGCTCGATCATGCGGCGGATGTTGGCGACGTGCGAGGTGAAGGTCGAGAGGTTGGCGGCGAGCGACTGCCGGTCGCCGATGTCGGCGAGCACCGACGCGTAAGGCGGCACGCGGGCGGCCCGCGCCGGGACGTGCAGGCCCGAGAGTGTCATCAGCGAGAGCAGCCCCGCGGTCTTCAGGACGACCGTCTTGCCGCCCGCGTTCGCGCCGGAGATGACCATCACGGGGCGCTCGGCGTCGAGCCTCAAGGAGACCGGCACGACTTCCAGGCCCTGCGCGCGCAGGTTCTCTTCGAGCAGAGGGTGTCGCGCCTCTTCGAGTTCGAGCGTGCCTCCTTCGTCAATCAGCGGCTCGGCGGCGCGCAGGTGCGTGGACAGGGACGCCTTCGCCGCGACGAAGTCCAGTTCGGCGACGGCGCGCGCGGCCAGCCCCAGGGCCGGCAGCTCGCGGCGCAGCTCGTCGGTGAGCGTGAAGAGGACGCGCGCGATTTCGCGCTCCTCGGTCTCGCGCAGGGCCTGGAGTTCGTTGTTGGCGTCAATCGTCTCCAGAGGCTCGACGAAGACGGTCGCGCCCGAGGAGGAGAAGCCGTGCGCGACGCCGCGCACGCGCCCGCGGTGGTCGGCCCGGACGGGGATCACGAAGCGGTCGTTGCGCACCGTCACCAGCTCGTCCTGGATGGCCTCCTCGGAGCGACGCATGAGGGTTTCGAGCGAGCGCGTGATGGTCGAGCGCAGCCGCACGATGTCGGCGCGCACGCGGGCGAGTTCGGGGCTGGCGCGGTCGTCGAGCTCGCCGCCCGGCAGGATTTTCGAGAAGACGCGCGCGGCCAGCGAAGGCAGCGTGCGCGGGAGTTCGGCGACCACCGCCCAGAGCACCGGCGAGGCTTCGCGCTCGGCCGAGACGGCGGCGCGCGCGTCGGCCGCCTGCTCGCACAGGCGCGCGAGTTCCAGCAGCGTCAGCGGTTCGAGGATCGTCCCTTCAATCGCGAGTCGCGCGAGCGCCTCCGACGGGTCGGCCAGCTCGCCGAAAGACCACGCCGCCCCGCGCTTGCGCAGCTCGACGCACTCCGTCACGGCCGCCAGCGCCCGCCGCACCTCTGCGGTCGAAGAGAGAGGCACGAGGCCCTCGGCGCGCGCCCGCCCCATCGGCGTCTGCGCCCGCTCCCGCAAGAGCGCCCGCAACCCCTCATACTCCAGCGTCCCGAATGCCTGCTCGTTCATCGCCCGTCAATAGTAAATCGTCAACCCTGAATCGTAAATCGCGGCGGAGGTTGTAGGCGAGGGCGGATCAAAGCGGTGGCCTGTGCATTGAGAGCCCGGTAAGGGGGATGGATAACACAGAGAGCACGGAGGGGACACGGAGGTCACGGAGAAGA
>DASZKF010000230.1:0-10745 GCA_035947355.1 Pyrinomonadaceae bacterium
CGAGGGCGGCGGCGGTTAAAGAGAGCACGGCGGCCGAGGCGAGGGCCGTCACGACGAGGCGTAAGTGCACACGCGCCGGGCGCGCGGGATTCTCGCGGTTGTTCATCTCCGTGCCTCCTAGTTGTTGCTGATGCGCGAGGAGCAGAACCAGTCCACGTCGCCGTCACGCAGCCGCGGCCAGTCGCCGAAGTTCTGCCACATCATCCAGTCGCGGCGTATCTTGCAGTTGGACTTGGCGGCCGAGTCGGACGAGCCGGTGCCGGTGGCGAGCACCTTCACGTCCTGATCCGAGTAGGCGTCGTCGTTGCCGTCGAACCAGGCCCACTTGAGGGTCTTGCCGGCCTGCAAGTCGTCGGCGAAGTCCTCGCCGCACTCGTTGGTCGTGACCGAATCCCAGAGCGTGCCGTGGCTGCCGAGCGCCATGCGGAGGCCGCCGCGGAAGGTGCCGCGCCAGCGATCAATCATCTGGCCGACGGAGTCGCCCGCCGTCAGCGTCTCGCAGGCGTACTGCGCGAAGATCGAGCAGCGCGTGGCCTCGTCCCCGTAGCGCCAGCCGTCGGTGACGGACAGCGCGAACACATCCTGTTCCCACATCGCGAGCAGGACATTGGGGCTTTCGTACGCGCCGCCGTGCGTGCCGGTGTACATGAGGGCGACGTCGTCAACGCCCGTCCCGCAACTGTCGCAGGTCGAGTACCTCGACTTCGAGTTCGTGAGGTTGAAGTAGAAGACGCTGGTGTCGGTGTCGTTGAGTTCGTCAACGAACCACTGGCAGCGTTCCCACATGTAGGGGAGGTAGTCCTGCCACATGCTGGGGGGAGTGTCCTCCCAGTCGATCTGAAAGTCGGCCTGGCAGCGCGTGCCGAAACGCGCGACGGCGCGGGCGTCGTCGGGGCCGACGAGCAGCGCGCCGGCGAGAGCCGCGCCCAGGACGGCGCAGGCCCGCCATGAGGCGGCGCGCCGCGCACGCCGCCGAGCCCTCGCCGCCACGCGGACGCGTGCGCCGACGGCAGACAGGTGTGTCTCTTCCCGCTGCATACTCGTGCTCCTCCTTTTCTTGGTGGAAAGTGTGAGGCGGGAGCGGCTGCGTGAGTCAACGCTCGACGCCCGCCCTCGCCCTCTGGTCGGGAGCTTCGGTAGACGCGAGTCGGGTCGGGTCCGGAAAGTGTCGGGGATGAATGAGGCGAGGCGGTAAGGTTCGCGCGGTCGGGTGTCGCAGAGCGTAGAACTTCGGCGCGCGCGTGTCAATGAAATAGCGCGGGAGGGCGGCGCCCCCGGTGCTTTGCGACACCCACCCTGCGCCGCGACGCGAGCCCGCAATCCCCACCCGGGGGAGCGTATAATGCTCTTCTATGGGCTGTGGCGAGCAATCGCGTGCGGGGTAAAGTACAGCTCCGCGCTAGTCCGTAACCAGTCGGACACACAGCCCGCCAACCCACTCACAGCCTAGCAACACACTATTACCCCACTACCTCTATCCCCCTTTCCTTGACACTACTTACCGCCGCCGCTATCATCCTTGTTTTCGGCCGGGGGCCGCCGCCGTGTCTGTAGAGTTATGTTCGAGTCTTTATCCGACAAGCTGAAGCGGGCGCTGAAGAACCTGCGCGGGGAGGGCGTGCTGACGCCGGAGCACGTCGAGGCCGCCCTGCGCGAAATCCGCATGGCGCTCCTCGAAGCCGACGTTAACTACAAGGTCGCCAAAGACTTCATCGCCTCGGTCAAGCAGAAGGCCGAGGGCCAGCAGGTCTGGCAGGAGCTGAAGCCCTCGGAGCAGGTCGTCAAGATCGTCTACGACGAGCTGGTCGAACTCCTGGGCGGCACCTCGTCGCGCCTCGTCTTCACGCGGCAGGTTCCGAACGTCGTGATGATCGTCGGCCTGCAAGGCTCGGGCAAGACGACCTCGACCGGCAAGATCGCCATGTGGCTGGCGAAGAACCAGCAGCGCAAGCCGCTCCTGGTCTCGACGGACGTGAACCGCCCGGCCGCGCGCGAGCAGTTGAAGGTCATCGCGAAGGCGACCGGGCAGGCCATCTTCGAGAAGCCGGAGTCGAACGACCCGGTCGAGCTGGCGCGCGAGGCTTTCCGCCACGCGCAGCAGACCGGCTACGACACGCTTTTAATTGACACGGCCGGCCGCCTCCACATTGACGACGAGTTGATGGAGGAGCTGGTCAGCATCAAGGCCGACACGAAGCCGGTCGAAATCCTCTTCGTGGCCGACGCGATGACGGGCCAGGACGCGGTGCGCTCCGGCGAGGAGTTCCACCGGAGGGTCGGCATCACCGGCGTCATCCTGACGAAGATGGACGGCGACGCCCGCGGCGGCGCGGCCCTCTCGATCAAGCAGGTGACGGGGCAGCCCGTGAAGTTCGTCGGCGTCGGCGAGAAGTACGACGCGCTCGAACCCTTCTACCCCGACCGCATCGCGCAGCGCATCCTCGGCATGGGCGACGTGCTCTCGCTCATCGAGGAGGTGCAGCAGAAGGTTGACCAGGACGAGGCCCAGGCGCAGCTCCAGAAGTTACAGAAGAACCAGTTCACGCTCGACGACTTCCGCAGCCAGCTCCGGCAGGTCAAGAAGCTCGGCTCGTTCTCGAAGATCATGAAGCTTTTGCCCGACCAGCTCCTCGGCGGCATCGGGATGCCGCAGCTCGACGAGGAGCAGTCGGCCGAGATGGAGGCGCAGCTCAAGCGCACCGAGGCGATCATAGACTCGATGACGCGGGAGGAGCGCGGCGACCATAAGATTCTCAACGCCAGCCGCCGCCGCCGCATCGCGCGCGGGTCGGGGACGAGCGTGACGGAGGTCAACCAGCTCGTCAAGCAGTACGTCGAGATGCGGCAGATGATGCAGCAGATGTCGCGCTCGGGCCTCTTCGGCGGCGCGGGCGGCGGCGGCGGCATCAAGGGCCGCCTGATGCGCCGCGCGGCCGGCATGATGGGCATGCCCGACCTCGGCGGCATGATGGGCGGCGACGGCGACGCCGAAGGCGCGCCCCAACTGCCCGCCGCCCCCGGCAGCGGCCACCGCCGGAAAAAGAAACCGAGGCACAAGAAACGCAGGTAGACAGTAGACAGTAGTCAGTAGCCAGTAGGCCCGCGCCGCCGGCGCTGACGCTGATATTCGAACGATTCATTGCCGAAAGTTCTTCTACTGACTACTGGCTACTGACTACTGTTTTTCGGAGGTTGAATGTTAGCAATCAGACTGATGCGCATGGGCGCGAAGAAGAGCCCTTCGTACCGGGTGGTGGTGAAGGAGAAGCTGTCGAAGCGCGACGGCGCTTACGTCGAGAACGTCGGGTTCTACAACCCGACACGCGACCCGGCGGAAGTCCGCCTCGACATGGAGCGCGTCAACTACTGGCTGGCGCGCGGCGCGCAGCCGACCGACACCGTCCGCCAACTGATCCGGAAGCAGGCGAAGGCCGCCGCGGCCGAGCAGCCGGCGGCCTAGTTCAAAGTTTCAAGTTTCAGGTTTCGAGTTCGAGCGACTTGAGTTGAAGCCCTCAACTGACGCTCCACAAACCTGAAACCTGAAACTTGAAACTTGAAACTTGAGCGATGAAAGAAGCGGTCGAGTTAATCGTCAGGCATCTGGTGCGCGAGGCGGAGGCGGTGGACGTGCGGGCCGTCGAGCGCGACCGCGCGACCGTCATCGAGGTGCGCGTCGCGCAGGAGGACGTGGGCAAGATCATCGGGCGGCAGGGGCGCACCGTCAAGGCCCTGCGCTCGCTGCTCCACGCGGCCGGGCAGAAGCACAACCGGCGCTACGTCCTCGAGATCGTCGAATGAGCGCGGCAGGCGAGGGGGCCGACGAAGACCTCGCCGGCGTGGAGCTGGTCGCCGTCGCGCGCGTGGCGAAGGCCCGCGGCGTCCGAGGCGAGGTCGCGGCCGACCTCCTGACGGACTTCCCCGAGCGCTTCGAGGGCCTGTCGGAGTTGATCGCCGTCGCGCCGACCGGCGGGCGGAGGCGGCTCGCGCTCGAAGACCACTGGTTCCACGGCGGGCGCGTGGTGCTCAAGTTCGCCGGCTTCGACACGCCGGAGGAGGCCGCCGCCCTGGCCGGCTGCGAGCTGGCCGTGCCCGAAGACGAGGCCGTGGAACTCGAAGAGGGCGAGTTCTACGACTGGCAGCTCGTCGGGTGCCGGGCCGAGACGGTCGAAGGCATCGCCCTCGGCACCGTCGCCGAAGTGCTCCACCTCGGCGGCTCCGCGCCCGTCCTCGTCATCCGCGACGACCGCGGCCGCGAGAACCTCGTCCCCTTCGCCGAGACCATCTGCGTCGAGGTGGACGTGGGCGAAAAGCTCATCCGGGTGGACGCGCCGGAAGGACTGATAGAACTTTAGTTTCGAGTTGCGAGTTTCAAGTTTCGAGTTGAAGACAGGCTTTTAACTCGAAACCCGCAACTCGAAACTCGAAACTGAACGCCGTGCGTTTTGACATCATCACGATCTTCCCCGACTTCTTCGGCGCGGTGTTCGACTTCGGCATCGTGCGGCGGGCGAGGGCCGCGGGGCTGGTCGAGGTCGAGGCGCATGACCTGCGGAAGTGGACGCGTGACCGGCACAAGGTCGTGGACGACAGGCCGTTCGGCGGCGGCGACGGGATGGTCTTGAAGCCCGAGCCGATCTTCGAGGCGGTCGAATCTTTGGCGGGCGCGTCGGACGCCGAGAGCCTGCGGGCCGCGGGCAAGCGCGTCGTACTGCTCTCGCCGCAGGGGCGGGTGCTGACGCAGAGGCTGGCGGCGGAGCTGGCCGCCGTCGAGCAGGTCGTCGTCATCTGCGGCCGCTACGAGGGCGTGGACGAGCGGGTGGCCGAGGCCCTGGCGACCGACGAGGTCTCCATCGGCGACTACGTTTTGTCGGGCGGCGAGCCGGCCGCGGTCGTGTTGGTTGATGCGGTCGTGAGGCTCGTCCCCGGCGCCCTCGGAAGCGAGACCTCGGCGGTCAACGAGTCCTTCTCGGAAGGGCTCCTGGACTTCCCGAACTACACGCGCCCGCCCGAGTTCCGCGGGATGAGAGTCCCGGAAGTCCTCCTGGGCGGCCACCACGCCGAGGTCGCGCGCTGGCGCCGGCAGGCGGCACTTGAGAAGACGCGCCGCAACCGCCCCGACCTGCTCGGGGAGAATGAATTTGAAAAGTAGCCAGTAGACAGTAGTCAGGAGACAGTAGGCTCCGCACTACGGCCGCTGACGCTGAGACAGGAACGATTCTCTAGCGACTGTCTTTCTACTGACTACTGTCTACTGCTTTTTTGAGGTGACATATGAACCGCTTGGACACGATCGAGAAGGCGCAGTTGCGCACGGACATCCCGGACTTCCAGCCGGGCGACACGGTGCGCGTGCAGGTGCGCATCAAGGAGTCGGAGACGAAGGAGCGCCTGCAGGCGTTCGAGGGCGTCGTCATCGCCCGCAAGGGCGGCGGCGTGCGCGAGACGATCACCGTGCGTAAGACCAGCTTCGGCGTCGGCGTCGAGCGCATCTTCCCGCTGCACGGCCCCATCATCGGAAAGATCGAAGTCGTCCGGCGCGGGCGCGTCCGCCGCGCCAAGCTCTACTACCTGCGCAACCTGCGCGGCAAGGCCGCACGCATCCGCGAGCGCGACACCCGCCAGTCCTCGACCGGCAGCAGCGGCCAGGCCCAGGGCGCGTCGGCTTCGAGCAAGAGCAACAAGTAAGTTTCAAGTTCCAGGTTCCAAGTTTCAAGTTTGTTCGGCGCGGGTTGAGCTATTCAACTTACGCCGCCAGAACTTGAAACTTGGAACCTGGAACTTGAAACTGTTTTCTTATGAAGAAGTCGGCCATCGGCACGCTGTTCGAGGAGGCGGCGCGGGCCGGGGGCTTCGGGCGGGTGGCGGGGCTCGACGAGGTCGGGCGGGGCGCTCTGGCCGGGCCGGTCGTCGCGGCGGCCGTCATCCTCGACCCCGACGCGCCCCTGCCGGAAGGGCTCGACGACTCGAAGAAGCTCACCGCGCGCCAGCGCGAGCGCATCGCCTCGGAGCTGCGCGACCGGGCCGTCTGCTACGCCTACGGGCTGGTCGGCCCCGAAGAGATAGACCGCACCAACATCCTCGTCGCCACGCGGCGCGCGATGCTTGAGGCTTTAGAGAAGCTTGAGCCGTGCGCCGACTTTCTCCTGATAGACGCTCTCCAACTGCGCGAGTCGCCGCTGCCGCAGCGCGCCATCATCGGCGGCGACTCGGTCTCGGCCTCCATCGCCGCCGCCTCCGTCCTCGCCAAGACCTACCGCGACGCGCTCATGCGCGAGTACCACGAGCAGTTCCCCGCATACGGCTTCGCCCGCCACGTCGGCTACGGCACGCGCGAGCACTGGGCGGCCCTGCGCGCGCACGGCTGCTGCCCCATCCACCGCAAGAGCTTCCGCGGCGTCCTCGGGGGCGAAGAGAGTCAGGAGTCTGAAACCAAAGCCGCGCCTGATCAGAGTGAGCAGAGGCCGGGCGCTTAAACGAAGCCTCAGAGGCCGTGACATCAGCGGCAGTTCAGGTGCGCCGCTGGTAGGCGTTGTAGAGGTCGTCGTTGATGACGTACGCCAGCCCGGTGGCCGCAAGCTCGAAGTCCTCGGCGAGCGTGCGCGTCGCGTAAGTCCAGCCCTCCGGGAGCGCAAGCCTGCTCCCGAGCGAAGGCAGGTCGGCGATGGTCAGGCTCTTGTCTTTGACCTGCGTGTAGGACTGCATGATGTAGACGTGCCCGTCCGGCGCGGTCAGCTCGTAGACCGGCCTGCCGGCCCTGTAGATGTACACCGTGTCGCGCTGCACCTCGTTCGGGACGTAAAACTCTTCGCCGACCGTCCCCTGTCTCGGCCTCGTCTCCAGCTTGGCGCGCAGCTCCATCTCGATGCCGCCGAAGGTGAACCTCTCGCCGGTGGTCGTCGACCCCGACGCGACCAGCTTGTCAATCACCCAGTAGCGCGGGCCGTTCAGCTTGGCGGCCACAGAACCGAATTCCTCGTTGACCTGTTCTTCGGTCAATGCTTCCCACTCGGCGGCCGGACAGTCGTTCAGCCCCAGCGTGTTATAGACCCAGGAGGTGAGCTTTAATCCCTTCCGGGTGACGGGGATGATCTCGCAGTATCGCACGTTACGCAGTTCTCTCGAGACGGCCTGCCCGGATTCCAAACTCTCGTTTTGCTCCGCCATTTCCGCCCTCCTCTAGCCTCTCCGATCATGCGCGTTGTCTCGCATGCGGCGGCAGTGTCTCCTGACTACTGATGAGGCGGGGCTGTTCCAGATAATACGCCTGTCTGGAGTATTATCAAGGGCGTTTTCCGCCGCGCGCCGAACCGGCTAATCTCTCGGAGGGTCTTCTTTCGCCCGTGCACATCGCCATTGACGCGCATTCGGTGGGGACGGGGCTGGCGGGCAACGAGACGTACGCGGCGAGCCTGGTCGAGGCGCTGGCCGAGGTCGGCGGGGGGAATCGCTACACGGTCTACGTGACGAGGCCGGAGGCCGAGGCGAGGTTCGCCGGGCGCTGGCCGAACGTCAGCGTGCGCAAGACCCTTCCGCACACGCCGCTGGTGCGCATCCCTTTGACGCTCTCGGCCGAGCTGCGGCGGCGCCCCGTAGACCTCCTGCACGTGCAGTACACGGCCCCTCCGCTCGCGCCCTGCGCGGTCGTCGCGACCATCCACGACCTCTCCTTCGAGCACCTGCCGGAGACCTTCAAGCGCCGCAGCCGCGCGCAGCTCCGCCTGACGGTGCGCCGGACGGCGCGCGCCGCGGCGCACGTCATCGCGCCCTCGGAGTTCACGCGCCGGGACCTCATAGAGACCTACGGCCTCGACCCGGCGCGCGTGAGCGCCATCCCCCTGGCGGCCGGCGAGCGGTTCCGCCCCGTCGAGGACGCCGCGGAGCTGGCGCGCGTGCGGGCGCGCTACCGCATCGGCGGCGAGTACGTGCTGGCGGTCGGCTCGATACAGCCGCGGAAGAATCTGGCGCGGCTGGTGCGCGCCTACTCGGACTTGCGCCGCGAACGGGGGAGGAGTAATCTGCCGCAACTGGTGCTGGTCGGAAGAAGGGCCTGGCTCTACGGCGAGACGCTGAGGGCCGTCGAGGAGAGCGGGGCGCGCGACTCCATCATCCTCACGGGCTACGTATCAGAGGGCGACCTGCCCGCACTGTACACGGGGGCGCTCTGTTTCGCCTACCCGTCGTTTTTTGAAGGCTTCGGGCTGCCCCCGCTCGAAGCCATGCGCTGCGGCGCGGCAGTCCTCGCGGGCGACCGCGCGAGCCTGCCCGAGGTCGTCGGCGACGCCGGCCTCCTCGTAGACCCCTTCGACACCGCCGCGCTCGCCCGCGCCCTCGGGCGGTTGATAGACGACGCGCAGTTGCGCGAGACCTTACGCACGCGCGGCCTCGCACGAGCCGCCGCGTTCGACTGGCGGGACACGGCCCGCATGACCCTTGAGGTTTACAGGAAGGCGAGGAAGAAATGATGAGTGCGGAATGCGGAATGATGAATTAAATCGTCCGAGCCGCTCGATATTCATCATTCATCATTCCTCATTCATCATTTAAATCATGCGCATCGCGATTCTAGGGACGCGGGGGGTGCCCGCGAGCTACGGGGGGTTCGAGACCTTCGCCGAGCAGCTCTCGACGCGGCTCGTCTCGCGCGGCCACGAGGTCACGGTCTACTGCCGGGCGCACTACGTCTCACCGCGCCAGATAGAGTACAAGGGCGTCCGCCTGCGCGTGCTGCCGACCATCCGCCACAAGTACTTCGACACGGTCGTCCACGCCTTCCTCTCCGCCCTCGACGCCGCCCCGCGCCGCTTCGACGCCGCGCTCATCTGCAACGCCGCCAACGCCCCCTTCGCGCCGCTCCTGCGCGGGGCCGGCACGCCCGTCGCCATCAACGTCGACGGCCTCGAACACAAGCGCCGGAAGTGGAACTGGGTCGGGCGCAACTACTACCGCCTCGCCGAGCGCCTCTCGGTCTGGCTGCCGAACGTGACGGTGACGGACGCGCGCGTCATACAGGACTACTACCTCTCGAAGTACAACGCGCCCTCGACGATGATCGCCTACGGGGCCGAGGTCGAGCGCCGGCTCGACCGCGCCGCGGTGCGCGCCTGGAACGTCGAGCCGAACCGCTACGTCCTCTACGTCTCACGCCTCGAGCCGGAGAACAACGCCGAGATGGTCGTCGAGGCCTTCAAGCGCGTGCGCACGCCGCACAAGCTGCTCGTCGTCGGCGACGCCCCTTACGCCCACGAGTACATCAGCCGGCTGCGCGAGCTGGCCCGGCGCGACCGCCGCATCGTCTTCACCGGCTTCGTCTTCGGCGACGCCTACCGCTCGCTCCAGCAGAACGCCTACTGCTACGTCCACGCCACCGAGGTCGGCGGCACGCACCCGGCGCTTTTGGAAGCGATGGGCTTCGGCAACTGCGTCCTCGCCCTCGACACGCCCGAGAACGCCGAGGCCGTCGGCGAGGCCGGCATCCTCTACGCCGACACGAAAGACCTCGCCGCGCAGTTGCAGAAGGTCTTGCGCGACGGCGCCATCGTCAACCAGTACCGCCAGCGCGCGCAGGCCCGCGTCCGCCAGCTCTACGACTGGGAGCACGTCGTAGACCGCTACGAAGACCTCTTCGCCCAGATGGCCCGCCTGCCCCTGCCCGCCCGCGAGGCCGCGCACACTCAGCCCGCCCCGGCCGAGGCCGGCGAAGGGGCCGTCGTGAGGAAGCCCTGAGCGACGCCCGCACCTGACAGCAGAGGCACGGGGACACAGTTTTTATCTTAACTGTGTCCCCGTGCCTCTGCTGTCAGGTGCGGCCGCGACACCCGCTCGCGGCCCTGTTCGGTTTACTTCAGGGCCTTAACGTCGGCCGGGCGGGCGAAGAGGGCGTCGGGGACGGGGCGGTTGAACTCGACGGCCTCGAAGTTGACGCGGCTCGACTGGACGCCGGCGCGGAAGTGGTCAATGATGAAGGCCGCGCGGGCCGAGCCGACCTCCTGGAACTGCGCGTAGCGATCCTCCTCCTCGACCAGTTCGCCCTCCTTGTTCTGCCTCCGGTAGAGCGCCTTCGACGGCAGGCCGTCGCGCGCCCCGAACTCGAACTCGACCGTGAAGCCGTCCGGGTAGCTGAGCCGCACGGCCTCGTTGCGGCGGCCCAGTCCCGCCTCGCGCCGCCCGACGTAGGTGAGCGCGGCGCCCTCCGAGCGCCACCACCCGCGCAGGACGTTGTCGAGGCTCACGCGCATCGAGGTGCGGAAGTCCTCGGCCTGCTCGGGCGTGATGTCGGTGATCTTCTTCATCTTGAGGTCGGCGAGCCAGCCCGTCTCGCCCGTGTTGGTCTGGATGCTCCGGAGGCCGGTGCCGCTGAACTCCGTCCGCTCGCGGTCGGGGAAGACGATGTAGTCCTCGAAGCGGATCGGCAGGGTCGCCACGCCGTCGCGGTACGGCGTGAAGTAGCCGCGCGAGACGACGGTGCGCACCGAGAGGTAGGCCGGGCCGCCCATCGTCTCGACGGCGCGGCGGACGATCTCCTCGGCCTTCTCGTCCGCCTTCGGCGCGGGGGCCTTGGGCGAAGCGGGAGGGGCGGCCGCCGCCGAGCCGCCCGGCTCCTGCGCGAGGGCCGCGGGCGAGACGGCGAGCGCCAGCAGGCACGCGCGCGCGAGGTTCTGGTACAGCGTCTTTCTCATGGCGGAATTTATAAAAGGTTGTGTGAGGGAAAATCAACCGGCAAAAAGTTTCGGGTGACGAGATTCGGG
>DASZKF010000231.1:0-3386 GCA_035947355.1 Pyrinomonadaceae bacterium
GAGGGAGGGCGTTGGCGATGGCGTAAAGCTCAACGCCCTCCCTCACGGTCGGGCTTCTGACTGTGTGTTCAGCGCCCACGGTGCGGAGCCTACTGACTACTGTCTACTTCTTTTAGTAGAATGCCGGGACTTCAAACACGCGAGGGAGAGCATGAAGACATCACTGACGGACGAGGCGACGCGGGACGTGGCGGAGAGTCTGCGCGCGGTCAACCACGAGTTCGCCGAGCGCTACCCCGGCGAGTCCCTGCGCCGGCAGCCGGTGCACACCGTCTACGGCGGGGCGCACCTGTTCCGGTCCGATTCGGCCCCGCGCCTCGGCGCTCTGGCGCTGCGCGCGCTTGAGACTTACGCGCCGGACTTCGCCGCCTTCGCGCGCGCCGCGGGGCTGCCGGGCGCGGAGTCGCTGCCGTCCTCGGTCGAGGACGACGCGTCCTTGCGCGCGCTGATGGGGCGCGACCCCGAGGGCTTCCGCCGCGAGCAGAAGGCCCTCTGGCTGGCGCACACGGTCTACACACGGGTCGTCGAGAAACTGCGGCGCGAGCCGGTCGAGGACTTCCGGATTGACTTCGAGGACGGCTACGGCAACCGCCCCGACGCCGAGGAGGACGGCCACGCCGAGCAGGCCGCGCGCGAGGCCGCCCGGGGCGCGCGCGCCGGCACGCTCCCGCCCTTCGTCGGCATCCGCATCAAGCCCTTCACGGAGGAGCTGCGCGCGCGCAGCTTCCGCACGCTCGACATCTTCGTCTCGACGCTGGTCGGGGAGAACGGCGGCGCGCTCCCGCCGAACTTCGTCGTCACGCTCCCGAAGGTGACCGACCCGGCGCACGTCGCGGCCCTCTCCGACCTCTTCGACATTCTGGAGCCGGCGCTCGGCCTCGACGCCGGCACGCTCCGGATGGAGATGATGATCGAGACGACGCAGGCCGTCATCAACCACCGGGGCGAGTCGAACCTGCCGCTGCTCGTCGAGGCGGCGCGGGGGCGCTGCGTGGCGGCGCACTTCGGAACCTACGACTACACGGCGAGCTGCCAGGTCACGGCCGCGCACCAGCACATGCTCCACCCGGCCTGCGACTTCGCGCGCCACGCGATGCAGGTCGCCCTCGGCGGCACGGGCGTCTGGCTCTCCGACGGCGCGACCAACGTCATGCCCGTCGCCCCGCACCGCCCCGCCGAGGGCGCGGCGCTCACGCCCGAGCAGGAGGAGGAGAACCGCCGCAGCGTCCGCCGCGCGTGGCGGCTGCACTACGAGCACATCCAGCACTCCCTGACGAACGCCTTCTACCAGGGCTGGGACCTGCACCCGGCGCAGCTGCCGACGCGCTACGCCGCCGTCTACTCGTTCTTCCTCGAAGGTCTCGACCCGGCCGCCGAGCGGCTCCGCAACTTCGTCGAGAAGGCGGCCCGCGCCACGCTCGTCGGCGACGTTTTCGACGACGCCGCCACGGGCCAGGGCCTCCTCAACTACTTCCTCCGCGCGACCAACTGCGGGGCCGTCACCGAAGAAGAGGCGACGCGCCTCACCGGGTTAACTCCCGAAGAACTGCGCGCCGGCTCGTTCGTCAAGATTCTCAAGAACCGACAGCAACTCTAAGAAGGTTAGCCACAGAGGCACCGCAGACACAGAGGAAAGACAAATCAAAACCCTTGCCGGAGACTTGAGCGTAAGTACCCAAAGCTCAAGTCTCCGGCAAGGGTTTTCTTTTCTTCTGCTTCTTCTCTGTGTCTCTGTGTCTCTGTGGCTAATTCCGGTTCTTAATCCTTCGCCGGGTTTCATTTTTGAACAAAGGGGCCGCGGGCGTGGCATATCTTGAAACACCCCCGGTCGCCCGACGCCAGGCAGGGACGGGCAGGCGCAAGGCTTTTCCGTGTCATGACGCCGGAGGCACGGCGATTGCCATGCGTCTCGCCGCTGCCTGATTTGACGTGGAGCGGCCACACCGCCGCTCGCCGGTACGCCCGCTACACGCGTGCCGCGCGTTCCCACAGTCGCCGGCGAAACATCTCCGGCTCTCTCGAAGCTCGCCGATATTCATTTCGTCTTCGGCGAGCACTCCGGCAGTAATACCGACACCGGCCGTCGGCCCCCGCGCGACACCAAACGTGTCGCGCCGCACGAGTGCGTCACGCCTCGCGGCGCGGAGCATTCGCCATAACTCCTGCCACGCGGAAGCGCGCGGCGGGCCGGCCGGCGTGTGTGTCTACGCTCACCACGTCACGCCGCGGAAGGAAGTCACGTGCGTCGCCGGCGACGGCGGCGCGGGCGGCTTCACTCCGCCGGCCAACCTTAACCCCTCGACCCACACCCACTCTTAAGGAGACTGACCCGAAATGAAGTTCGACACTGCGACCACCCGCAAGCCGGCCCTGCTCACCCTCCTCGCGGCCGGGCTGATGTTTTTCGCCGCCGCCCGCGCCAGTGCGCAGACGGCCCCCTGCGTCCCGGTCTCGCACGCGCCGCAGGCCGCCGCCACCACCTACGAGGTCGAGGGCAAGATCACGGCCTACGACCGCACGAACCGCACGATCACGGCCAACGGCATGACCTTCGGCGTCCCGACGACGCTGCTCGTCAAGACCGAAGACCTCGACGCGCCCGCCGGCAACATCACGTTCGAGGCGCTGACCGACCCGGCGGCCGAGTCGTCGCGCTCGATCATCGGCGGCACGGCGATCTCGGTCGGCGACATCACCACGACCAGCACGGCCGCCGGCACCTGCGTCTCGTTCGTGGCGACCTCCGTCTTCGTCGAGTTCGCCGAGAACGTCATCGCCGGGGTGCTCAGCGACGTGAACGTCAACGACCAGTCGTTCCGCGTCAACGGCGCGCTCATCCGCATGAACGCCGACGCGCGCTTCCCGCACAAGCTCCAGGACGCCGGCGGCAACGAGATCACGATTGACAAGCTCCTCGGCTTCGAGGGCACGCTCGCCTCGGCCGAGGGCTACTTCGACGCGACGCAGAACGTCCTCTTCGCCGTCGCCGCCGAGACCGAGGTCATCACCCAGCAACCCGGCAAGGACGGCGTCGCCATCACGGGGGCCGAGGGCCGCACGAGCGACCGCGAGCTGCGCGTCAACGGCATCAACACCCGCAACAGCCAGGGCCAGTTCGCGGCCAGCGTCGCCATCCACGCCGGCAACATCAACTCCACCGGCACGGGCTGCGGCGGCCCGCAGCTCGGCTCGGCCACCGTCAGCCAGTTGGACGGGAGCTGGTCGTTCCGCCAGCGCCCGGCCGCGACCATCCCGACCTCGGTCTGCGCCGCCTCCCCGCTGGGCGGCGTCGCCGAGCGCGCCGTCAGCATCAGGCAGTAGGCCCGCAAACCCTCGGCGGCCGCAAAGCCGCCGCGAAACACGAAGGCCGCGCGACGAAGTCTCGA
>DASZKF010000232.1:0-4486 GCA_035947355.1 Pyrinomonadaceae bacterium
CCCCCCGCCACCTGACACCCGGCACCCTCTCCTGCTACTTGCCGCTCTCGGTCGGGAGGTTGGCCTTCTGCCAGGCGGCGAGGCCGCCGAGCAGCGCGGCCGTCTTGTCGTAACCCTTCGGCTTGATGTCGAGCGCCGCACCGGCGCTCTGGCTCTCGTTCGGTCAAGCACAGTAGAAGACGAGGAGCTTATCCTTCGGCAGCTCCGAGGCGCGCGCCGCCAGCTCGGTGCGCGGCAGAGAGACCGCGCCCTTGATGTGCCCGCCGTCGTACTGCTCCTTCGTCCGCACGTCCACGATGACGGCCTCGCCGCGCTCGACCAACTCCTTCGTCTCCGCGACCGTCACGCGCCGCACGACGTTGGGCGGGGGCTGGACGGGGGCCTGCGCGTTGGTGCCCGCCGCGTTCTTCGAGGCGGCCGGCGTTCCGCCCGCGTTCGCGCCCCGCCGCGCCGTCTCCGCCCCGTCCGGGGCCTTGCACGCGGCCGCCAGCAGCGCCAGCGCCGCGCCGTTCAAAATCACCGCCGTCAACAGAATCTTTCGCATCTCCCTCACCCTCGAAAAACAGTCTCAGGTCTGGAGTCTCAAGTCTCAAGTCGGAAGCAACAACTGTCTTTGACTCCGGACTTGAGACTTGAGACTCCAGACTTTATACGAGTATAGCATCGCACAGAAGGCCGGCGGGCGGAAGGCGAGGCTTCCGGACGGGGCGCAAACTGTGCTATAGAAGCCCATCCTTTTCAGCCCGACCAGACCGTGCAGGCCGCGTCCCCGGACGCCGGAGGTGAGGATGAGAGTCACTACGAGGCGACAGGCTTCGCCGAACACGAGGCGCGCGCTGCGCGCCCGCGCCGCGCGCGTCGCCGCGCCGGTCCTGCTCGCGGCGCTCCTCGCCGCCGGGTGCCTGCCGCAAGCGCCGTCCACGCCCGGCGCCGCGCAGGCCGCCGTCACGCTCTACGCCTTCTCGGTGATGAAGGAGGTGATGGACAAGGCCGTCATCCCGGGCTTCAACGCGAAGTGGCGGCGCGAGCAGGGCCGCGAGGTGCGCTTCACCTCCTCCTACGCCGGGTCGGAGACGATCACGAACCAAATCCTGCAGGGCGTCGGGGCCGACGTCGGAATCTTCTCCATCGAGCGCGACGTCGAGCGCCTCGCCTCGGGCGGCGCGGTCACGGGCAACTGGCAGGCGCTGCCGCACCGCGGCGTCGTCAACAAGACGCCCTTCGTGATCCTCGTCCGGCAGGGGAACCCGAAGGGTGTGCGCGACTTCGCGGACCTCGCGCGCCCCGGCGTCCGCCTCATCCACCCCGACCCCGTCAGCTCCGGCGGCGCGATGTGGTCAATCCTCGCCATCTACGGCTCGGAGCTGGTCAAGTCGCAGCAGGAGACGGGCGGCCCCGACCGGGCGCGGGCCTTCGGGCTCCTGCAGTCGGTCTGGCGTAACGTCATCTCGACGCCCGGCTCGGCCCGCGAGGCGCGCACGCAGTTCGAGACCGGCTACGGCGACGCGCTCATCACCTACGAGCTGGAGGGTCTGATGATGAAGGAGGCGGGCGCGCCCGTCGAGGTCGTCGTCCCGCGCGCGACCATCTTCAGCGAGCACCCCGTCGCCGTCATAGACCGCAACGTGACGGCCGAGGAGCGGCCGCTCGTCGAAGCCTTCGTCCAGTACCTCTGGAGCGACGAGGCCCAGCGGGCCTTCGTCAAGCACCACTTCCGCTCCGTCACCCACGACGAGTTCAACGACGCCAACCCCGACTTCGCCCGCATCGAGCTGCCCTTCACCGTCGAACTCTTCGGCGGCTGGCGGCGCGCCTACCCGGAAGTCATCGAAGGGGTGTGGCGCGACCAGGTGCAGAAGAAGAAATAGTTTCGAGTTTCGAGTTTCAGGTTTCAAGTTTGTGTTTCCATACGCTGTCCCACCGGAAGAGAGGAGGCGTGGCAACCTTCCAGAGTTTTGAAGAGATTGAGGCGTGGCAGAAAGCACGGGAGTTAACGCGCAAGATTTACACCGCAACCAACCGCGGTAGCTTCGCGAAAGATTTCGGCTTGCGCGATCAGATACGCAGGGCCAGTGTCTCCGTCATGTCGAACATCGCGGAAGGGTATGAACGGAGCGGCACGGGCGAGTTCAACCACTTCCTCGCCATTGCCAAAGGGTCGGCCGGCGAAGTCAGGTCTCAGCTCTACATCGCCGCCGACCAAAGTTACATTGACCAGGAGACGTTCAGGCATCTCATCAACCTGGCGACGGAGACGGCGCGGATGATCGCCGGCCTAATGAATTACCTGCGCGCGACCCAGCTTAAAGGAACAAAGTACAAGTAGCCCCTAAAAAAACCTGGAACTTGAAACCTGGAACTTGAAACCTTATGAGCACAGCAATCGCGACGATGCGTCACGTCCGGGGCTTCGACGTGGTGAGGCCGTTCAGCCTCGGGATGGTGATCCTGTTGATGCTGCCGCTGGTGCTGCTACCGCTGGCGTCCATCTTCATCTTCGGGACGAGCAAGGGGCTGGGGAGTTTCTGGGCGGCGCTGACCGCCCCGGAGGCGGTCTTCGCCCTCCAGCTCTCTCTGGTGACGAGCTTCTGGGCGACGGTCTTCAACGTGCTGTTCGGGCTGCTGGCGGCCTACGTCCTGTCGCGCTACGTCTTCTTCGGGCGCACGGCCATCATCGTCACCATCTCGCTTCCGACGGCCATCCCGACGGCCGTCGCCGGCTTCGCGCTGCTGCTTTTGTGGGGGCCTTACGGGCTGCTCGGGCAGTACCTGCCGGAGCACTTCCAGGTGATGTTCACGCCCTACGCGATCATCATCGCCAACATCTTCGTCACCTTCCCGCTCGCCTTCGGCGTGCTGATGTCGGTGTTCGAGACGATGGACCCTTCGCTCGAAGAGGCTTCGGCGACCATCGGCGCGACGCGCTGGCAGACGTTCTGGCACGTCACGCTCCCGAGCCTTCGCGGCGCGCTCCTGACGGGGGCGCTGCTGACGTTCGCGCGCGCCGTCGGCGAGTTCGGCTCGACGATCCTCGTCTCCGGCAACCTCGCGCTCTCGACGCAGACCGCGCCGCTCTACATCTTCGCCAAGTTCAACGAGGGGCAGGTCGAGGCCGCCAACGCCGTCGCCGTCGTGCTCGCGCTCTTCTCCTTCTTCATCTTCAGCGTCCTCTTCTTCGCGCGCGACTGGCTGGAAGGCAAGTGAGGTTGACGAGAATGCTACCCGAAACGAGCAAAGGCGGCGCGGGGGGCGCGGCGGCGGCGTCGGCGACCGCTCAGGCCGCGGCCAGCGTCCGCCGCCTGAGTAAGAGCTTCAAGGGCGCGCGCGTGCTCGAAGACGTGAGCTTCGAGGTGGGCGAGGGCGAGGCGCTGGTGCTCCTGGGCGCGTCGGGTTCGGGGAAGACGACGATCCTGCGCATCATCGCCGGGCTGGAGAGGCCGGACTCGGGGCGCGTCTTCCTCCACGGCCGCGACGTGACGGAACTCCCGGCGCGCGAGCGCGGCGTCGGCGTCATCTTCCAGTCCTACGCGCTCTTCCCGCGCATGACGGTCGAGCAGAACGTCGGCTACGGCCTCTCGATACGCGGCCGCCCCCGGCGCGAGGTGCGCGAGGAGGCGGCGCGCCTGCTCGAACTCGTCCGCCTCACGGAGCACCGGCGGAAGTACCCCGCGCAGCTCTCCGGCGGGCAGCAGCAGCGCGTGGCGATCGCGCGCACGCTCGCCTACCAGCCGCAGGTGCTCCTCTTCGACGAGCCTTTCGGCGCGCTCGACGCGCAGACGCGCGTGCGCCTGCGCCGCGAGATCCGCGCCCTGCTGCGCGAGGTCAACGTGCCGGCCGTCTTCATCACGCACGACCAGGAGGAGGCGTTGGAGCTGGGCGACCGCATCGCCGTGCTGCACGCCGGCCACCTCGAACAGGTCGGGACGCCCGACGAGGTCTACAACCGCCCCGAGACCGAGTACGTCGCGACCTTCCTCGGCGCGGCCAACCTCCTGCTCGGGGTGGTCTCCGGCACGCGCGTCGAGACCGGGACGGTGGCGCTCGAAGCGGGCGAGGAGGTGGCGCGCTACCGCGAGGGCCAGCCCGTCAAGCTCGTCTTCCGGCCCGAGGACGCGCACCTCTCGCCGACGGGCGCGCTCCCGCCGGGGTGCCGCCGGCTGACGAACGGCGTCGTCGAGGAGAAGCACTTCGTCGGGGCCTACGAGCGGCTCACCGTCCGGCTCGACCTCGTCGCGCGCCGCCCGCAGGAGGGCGAGCCGCCGCTCTACAGCGTCACGGTCAACACGCCGGAGAAGCGGCTCGGCGTCCCCGTCTTCGTCACGCGCCCGAAGCCCGAGGCCAACGCCGCCCCGCTCCACGTCGGCGACCGCGTCGCCCTCGGCCTCACCTCCTTCCGCATCCTCCCCAACTACGCCCTCGCCTCCGAGCGCGGGGCGCAAACAGTAGACAGTAGTCAGTAGTCAGTAGCCAGTAGGAAAAGCACTGG
>DASZKF010000233.1:0-13057 GCA_035947355.1 Pyrinomonadaceae bacterium
CCCCCCCCCCCCCGACTCGCCGACGAGTTGCAGGGTGATGTTGCCAGAGAGGTTCACGGGGCAGTGCTCGCCGCCTTCATGAAGGTGGTTGAGGGACTGAACGCGCGGGGTCATAACCTCACACCGTATGATGAAATCCGGGTGGGGGACATCTCCTTCCGGGACGATTCGGGCGGGGGGCGGTGCAATCTTAGGCTCGCCTGCGACGTGGTAATCAGCGCGGGCTATGCGCACACGCTGGCGGCGGATGAGATCGAGGCCGCAACATAACAACGGCATGCACCCGACCGCGAATAGCGCGGCCTTCATCCGCAAGACTTGGATGATTGATACATTGAATGCGCGGCGGGTGATGCCTGGCGTTAGATTGCTTCCCCTTTCGGGGTGATAAAAATAAAGTGGGGAGGTACGTTATGCGTGAAGGAGCTTTCGCTTTAATAGATTGCTTGGGATTCAAAGGAATTTGGAAAAGGCCGGACTCTGCTCTTCTGCTAGATAAGCTTGAGAATATTGTTGAGAAAATTCAACCCCAGTTTTTAATGAGAGGAATACCATACGATCTTCTTCAGAGGCGTTTCATAATCAAACCTAGCTTACTCTCTGATAGCGTTGCTATCAGCTTGCAATACAAAGACGACGCTTACAAAAAAGAAGTTAAAGGAGAGAAGAAACGCTAGAAAAGAAAAGATAAGAAACGCGAGAAAAGCTACTTAGTATGGTTGATTTGCGCTTCGACAATTAAAATTCTTGACCTTTATCTTGATGGCAAGCCTAGCATGGTACTACGGGGGTGTATAACTTATGGTCCGCTTGCCCATAAAGAAAACTTCATTGTCGGTCAAGCTGTGGATGATGCCGCGGAAAACATGGAGGTGTGTCAAGGTGCCTTCGTTTGGCTTACCCCAGAGGCGGCGGCATTGTACAGATATGCTGTAGAAATCCAGCAGGAGACGATCGGACTTCTCTACGCTAAAAAAAGGCGCTCAAAGCTTTTGGAAGGCTCAAAGCAGTCTTTAGCTGAACCCCTCATAGTTGACCCGTATGACATGCCGCTGAAAGGAGGAGGGCGACTTTGCTGCCCTATTATTAACCCTTTAGCCTTTCATAAAACTAAAGAGGGTCGTCAAGCAGTAATTAGGTTGTACGAAAAAGCATTGTTAGACAATCACCTTGATGTGATGTTGAAACAACAATACACCATGGAGTTTTTGAGAGAGGCAAATAAGGCTCATGAAAATCACTCAACTTGGTACAAAAATTTTATTGGCTCTCTTGAGACGGGTTCAAGGTAGTAGCGGTAAAACGCAATCTAACAACTCATTCAACCGGACGCGCCGATAGAATGCCTTTCATGCTTGTCTATTCCGGCGTACGTTGAATGTTTTACGCCCGTGGCGCGTTGATTCTGGCGTTAAGTGGCATAAGCTATTCAGCATTAACGTAATCAGCTAACCGCAGCGGCGAGAGTCTTAGCCGCAGGAACAAGGGCTTTCTTACTCCCTCCTGAGAAGTTGCCAAACACTACATCCAACTTGCTAACAGCATCCGCTAAGAATGCAGGGCTGAGATGCTGGTAGCGGGCTGCCATGCGAAGGTCTTTATGGCCTAAAAGCTGTGCTACCGTGTGTATATCCGCCCCGCTCATACGCAGCTATGATGCCGCCGTGTGTCTGAGGTCGTGAAATCTGAAATTAACGATTTCCACTTCGGCGCAGACTCTTCTAAAAGTAACCGTCACCCGTACGGGACGCCGCCCCCTCTCAAGCAGTTACCCTTCCCTCCCTTATGATCTCCCTCGCCGCGGTGACGCTCGGGTAAAGGACAAGCCCGAATTCAATTAAAGTATACCCTGGAAAATTTAGACGACTCTGGGCGTTCGATTCGGGCCTCGAAGTGCAAACCTTAAAGTCGCAGGAAGGAGCCGTATGAAATTTCTGACTAAGCTCGGGCAGGCGGTCCTCAAAGGCATCGCCATCGTCTCCGGCGTCGCCCCCGCGTTCTCGCAGATTCCCGGCCTGTCGGGGCCGGTGCAGACAATCTCGCAAGACCTCTCACAGATCGCGCAGATCATCGCGCAGGTCGAAGTGATAGGCCAGCAACTCGGACACGGCGGGCCGGACAAGCTGTCGGCCGCCGCGCCGCTCGTCGAGCAGGTGCTCTTGCAGTCGTCGCTCCTGGCGAACCGCAAGATTGATAAGAACCGCGCCGACCTGTTCACGCAGGGCTCCAAGAAGATCGCCGACGGCATGGCCGACGTGCTTAACAGCCTGCACGAAGATGAGGTGCAGAGCGAGAACAAGACTAAGTAACAAGACTAAGTGAACGGCGCGGCCGCCCGCGCGTGCAATCACAGCCGGCTCCCCGCCCGTGAGGGCCGGGCGCGGCCTAATCCCGTGCGCTTTCGCGGGCTTTGCGGGCCGCGAGGCGGCCCCGCGCGGTCGCCTCAAGCATCCCGGCCCGGGCCCGGCGCATCTATGTCTATCTGCTTGAAAAGGCAGAGCTTTTGCCAACCCCGGCGGCCCCGTGCTAAGCTGTGCCGTGAGCCTCTAAAGGCCTTCCGCGGTAGAGGCCCGTGAGCGTCCGCGACGCTCCTTCAGACGAGGGTTTCAGAGAGAGGCCGCCGACGCCGTGCAACTCCCGCGCGCGGACGGCCTCTCGGCTTTTGACAGACATGTTGATGATGATGCTCAGACGATTCGGTGCCACGCTCCTCGCCGCGCTCCTCGTTTGCGCGCCGGCCGCCTCGGCGGCGGCGCCCGGGCCCGCGCCGCAGGCCGGCTCCGACACGGTGCTGGTGCTGCCGTTCGAGAACACCTCGGGCCTGCGCGAGTACCACTGGATCGGCGAGAGCTTCGCCGACTCGCTCTCGGAGCTGCTCGGCGCGCACGGCCTGCGCGTCGTCTCGCCGGACGCGCGCGAGCTGGCCTACCAGCGGCTCCGGCTCCCGCTCCACGTCATCCCGTCGCGCGCCACCGCGATCAAGCTCGCGCAGCAGGCCGGCGCGTCGCTGGTCGTGCTCGGCAACTACGAGGTCTCGCCGGCCCGCGACGAGAAGTCCGTGGCCGAGGCGCGCGGCTCGGCCAAGCTCGTCCGCGTCAACGAGGGGCGCATCTCCGGCAAGGAGATGCCCGACGGCCGCTGGGCCACGCACGAGTTCTTCTTCGGCGACGCGCTCGTCAACCTCCAGACCGTGCAGGGCAAGCTCGCCTACCAGATTCTTTACGAGCAGAACCCGCTCCTCCACTACTCGCAGAACGCCGTCGTCGAGGCGGCGACCAAGGTCCCGCCCCGCGCCTTCGAGGCGTACGTCAAGGGGACGATGCTGCCCAACTCGCACCAGGACAAGCCGGGCTACCTCCAGAACGCGATGCACGAGTTTGCCAAGGCCAACCCCGGCTCGGTCTACAAGCAGGCCGCCTTCGAGCTGGGCCACCTCTTCTTCGAGCGGCGCGACTACCGCCGAGCCGCCGAGCACTTCTCGATGTTGCAGGAGCGCGACCCGCACTACGCCGAGGCCGCCTTCTACGCCTCGCTGAGCTTCTGGCACGCGGGCGAGCTGCAGAGCGCCCTCGACGCCCTGCTCCCCGTCACGCAGAGCACGCCGCTCGCCAGCGTCTTCAACAACGCCGGCGCGCTCGCCACGCAGGCCGCGCGCGCCGAGAAGAACCCGGCCAAGCGCGAGAACCTGCTCAAGCAGGCCACGAACGTCCTGGGCCGCGCCGTCGAGTCCACTCCCGAAGACCCTTACGTGCGCTACAACTACGCGCACGCGCTGATGCTCTCGGGCAAGTACGCCGAGGCGGCCGAGCAGTTGCGCGAGCTGATCAAACTCAACCCGAAGAACCCGGAGGGCCTCTTCCTCCTCGCCAAGGCGCAGGAGAAGGCCGGCCGGGCCGAGGAGGCCGCCGAGACCGACAACGAGGCGCGCAAGGTCTTCTCCAACTACGGCAAGGCCCAGGTCGAGTGGCAGCAGTCGCAGACCACCTCGCAGCTCCCGCTGCGCCTCCAGTCGAAGTTCGACCGCGCCGTCTTCATCAACACCGTCCAGGAGGAGGAGGCCCGGCGGCGCACGCTCATCGAGGGCGCGGGCTCGCAAGACCTGCTCGCCAAGGCGCGCGAACTCTACGGGGCCGGGCAGGACGACGAGGCCCTGGCCGAGCTTCGGAACGTCGTCCGCATCGAGCCGAACAACGCCGAGGCCTACCTCCTGACGGGCCGCATCTACCTTCGGCGCGGCGAGCTGGCCTCGGCCATCAACCAACTGAAGACCTCGATCTTCTGGGACAAGGCGCTCATTGACCCGCACATCCTCCTGGGCCGCATCTTCCTCGAACGCGGCGACCACAACCAGGCGCGCGCCTACGCCCAGAGCGCCATGCAGCTCGACCCGAACAACCCCGAGGCCATCGCCCTCCAGCGCCAGCTCCAGGTCGGGATCAAGTAGAAGTTGCAGCTTCCAAGTTCAAAGTCTCAAGTTAAAGACAGATTGCTTTAACTTGAGACTTTGAACTTGGAACCTGCAACTTGATTTTAATGATGAGCGCCGTCGCCCTCTTCCTCGTTGTTCTCTCCGCGCTCGCCCTCGTTCTACTCGCCTACGTCCTTCTGTCGGCGCGGCATAAGAAGTCTTCGCGGCTCCCCTTCGAAGTCGTCGGGCGGGTGGGTTCGGTCGAGCGGCCTTTGAGGCCGGACGGCTTCGTGCTCGTGGACGGCGAGCTGTGGCCGGCGCGCACGCGCGGGGGCGAGGCGGTCGGGCCGGGCCGCAACAACGTCCGCGTGGTCGGGGCCAAGGGTCACGTCCTCGAGGTCGAGCCGCTGGGTCGGGAAGTCTCGGCAGGCGGTTCCTGAAACGCGCGCGGCGGCGGTTCTGGAAACGCGCGCGGCGTGGCACGGGAAGTGCCTTTAAGAGCAGCGGCAAGCACGGAAGCAGTTGAACCGTGACCCCGCCGCCTTCACTTCTCTGAGCGTGGCCTGCCGCTACGCCAGCCGCCCGCCGAGCGACCCTATCATTATTCCCCCCTTTCAGGAACCTGGCCTCCCCGGCCGGGTTCTCCCGCTTTTGGGGGAAATTCTCTTTTCCGCCCTTTTTCAGCCGTTTCGGCGCCCCTCCCCGTGTCCCCCGCCGGCGACAGGCATGTCCCCGCGCCGGCCAAATCCTGTCGCCCGCCGGGCACGCCCGCCCCTTACGCGGGTGTCACTCCGACAAAATTTGTCACCGGACTGGTGACGTTTTTTGCGCGATGACTCGTGGCCGACGCCCGCGGCGGGCCGGGCCGGTTGAGGAAAAAGTTTAGGCCGCGGGGGAATTTGCCCTAAATGGTGTGAGCCGCCGTCGCGCCGCGCGCGGCTATACACAAGGGGTTCTCACCGAGGGCCGTAGATGATATTAGTAGGCCGAACGAACGACCGAAACGCGTGCCAGCGTTTGACACGTGAGGGAGGAAACCGTGTCGGCCGAAGGTGACGGGCAGGTTCTACCCGACTCGCCTGATCGCCACCAGACAAGGAGTTTCTGCCGTGCCCACCTCACGGAGTCGCTACTGCCGCCGGTGCCGCAACCGCATCTCCAGGAGAACCAGGCTGTGCCGCATCTGCGGGAAGCTGAACCTGAAGCCGACGGACTATCTCGTCGCCGCGGCGCTTCTCGTAGCGGCCTGGTTTTTCTTGTGGCGTTAGGCGGAGCCCGACGTTTAGTCCGTGCGCTGACGCGCGAGTCGCGGCTCTGTTACACTCGCCGGCGTGCGTGAAGCAGTATCACTCGACGCGCCGGCCGGGGCCGGGAGGCGCTTCGGCCCGGTCGCCGCGCGGGCGCGCGCCGCGGCACCGACGCTCGCCGACGTGCTCGCGGCCGTCGCCTCGGCCGCGCTGCTCACCCTCGCCTTCCCCGACTTCGGGCTGTGGCCGCTCGCCTGGGCCGGCCTCGTCCCGCTCCTCTACACGATTGCCGCGCGGCCCCGCGCGCCGCAGTCGTTCGTCGCGGGCTGGCTCGCGGGCACGCTCTTCTTCTACGCCACCTGCTACTGGCTGACCTACCCGATGATCCACTACGCGGGCATCCCCGCGTGGGTCGCCTACCCCCTGCTCTTCCCCGCCACGCTCGCCGGCGGACTCTTCACGGCCGTCTTCGCGCTCGCGCTCGCGCGCCTGTGCGCGAGGTGGGGCGCGCTCGCGCTCTTCCTCGCGGGGCCTCTGTGGGCGGCCTCGGAGTGGGCGCGGCTCGGCGCCGTCGGGCAGTTGTGGAACGCGCTCGGCTACTCGCAGGCCGAGGCCCCGGAGCTGATCCAGGCAGCGCGGGCGGGCGGCGTCTACGCCGTGAGCTGCCTGCTGTTGACGGCGAACGCCGCGCTGGCTTACCTGCTGCTCCGGCGGGGCCTGCGCGCCGCGGCCGTCTGCTCCGGGGCGCTGGCTTGCGTCGCTCTCACGGTCGCGGGCTTCGGCCTGCACGGCGGGGAGGACGACCCCGGCCCGCCGGGCGCGGTCGTCGTCGCCGTGCAGCCCAACGTCATCCCGGACTTCAACCGGCCCGCGGCGGAATATCACGCGCTCCGCGAGCGGCACTTCGAGATGAGCGCCGAGGCGCTGCGCTCGCTCGACGCCGGCCTTTCGAGTCTGCCGCGCGTCGTCGTCTGGCCCGAGTCGCCGATGAACTTCTCTTTCGCCATGGACGCGCGCTTCCGCGAGGAGGTCGCGCGCTTCAACCGCGCGCACAGGACTTCGCTCGTCTTCAACTCGCTGGAGCCCGTGCCCGAGGGCGGCGACTACAACGCCGCCGTGCTCGTAAATGAGGAGGGTGAGCTCGCCGTTCAGTATGATAAGATTCGCCTGCTGCCGTTCGGCGAGTACGTGCCGCTGCCCTCCTGGGTGCCCGGCGCGGGCTTCGTGCGCGGCGTGGTCGGCGACTTCACGCCGGGCGCGCGCTACGCGCTGATGCCGCTCGGCGGCGACGGGGGCCCGCGGGCGGGCGTCTTCATCTGCGTCGAGTCGGCCTACCCTTACATCACGCGCCGCTTCGCCGAGGAGGGCGCGGACGTGCTGATTGAAATCACGAACGACGCCTACCAGGGCGACACGGCGGTGCTCAGGCAGCACCAGGCCAACGCCGTCTTCCGCGCCGTCGAGACCGCGCGGCCCGTCCTGCGCGTCACCAACACCGGCATCACGGCGCGCGTCACGGCGCGCGGCCGCGTCGAGGACGCCGCCCCGAAGTCCCGCCCGGCGGTGCGCGCTTGGCCGGTCTCGCGCGCCAAAGGCGGTCAGACTTTTTATGTCAGGCACGGCGACCTCTTCGCCGCGCTCTGCGCCGCGGCGGGCGCGCTCGCGCTGCTCCTGACGACGAGGCGGCGGCACCCGGCCGGCCGGTAATTTTTTTGTCCGAGAGGGAAAGATGATCGAGACTCTGACGCTACAGGATTTGCGCGCGAGCGCCGACGAGTTGCGCTCGCGGGTCGAACAGCTCGGGAGGTTTCTTTGATGTAGCCGCGAAGCGCGAGGAGCTGCAAAGGCTCGAAGCGCGCGCCTCCGAGCCCGACTTCTGGAACGACCAGGAGGCGGCGCAGAAGGTGCTCCAGGAGCGGAGCCGCCTGGAGCGCGTCATCCGCCGGCAGGAGGGTTTCGAGTCGGCGGTGGCCGACGCCGAGGTGCTCTTCGAGTTCGCCGAGGAGGACGAGGCGAGCGCGAAGGAGCTGCGCGAGCTGGTCGCGCGCCTCGAAGGCGAGGTCTCGCAGGCCGAGACCGAGATGCTCCTCGCCGGCGAGAACGACGCGCGCAACGCCATCTGCACCATCCACCCCGGCGCGGGCGGCACCGAGTCGCAGGACTGGGCCGAGATGCTCCTGCGGATGTACCTGAAGTGGGCCGAGCGGCGCGGCTTCAAGACCGAGGTCCTGGAGTACCAGCCGGGCGAGGAGGCGGGCCTGAAGAGCGTGACGTTCCGCGTCGAGGGCGAGTACGCCTACGGGCTTCTGTCGGCCGAGGCCGGCGTCCACCGCCTCGTCCGCATCTCGCCCTTCGACCAGGCGGCGCGCCGCCACACGAGCTTCGCCTCGCTCTTCGTCTCGCCCGAGATAGACGAGGACATCGAGGTCGAGATCAACGACAAGGACTTGAGGGTTGACACCTACCGCTCGACCGGCGCGGGCGGCCAGCACATCAACACGACCGACTCGGCCGTCCGCATCACGCACCTGCCGACGGGGATCGTCGTCGCGTGCCAGAACCAGCGCTCGCAGCACCAGAACCGCGCCGTCGCGATGCAGGTCTTGCGCTCGCGGCTCTACGAACTGGAACTCGAAAAGCGTCAGGCCGAGACGGCCGCGCTCGAAGCCAACAAGGCCGACATCTCCTTCGGCTCGCAAATTAGGAATTACGTGCTCGCGCCCTACCGGCTGGTCAAGGACGCGCGCACGAAGGTCGAGCGCGGCGACGTGGACGCCGTGCTCGCAGGCGACATAGACGACTTCATCAAGGCGTACCTGCTCGCGCGCCGTTCTGCATGACGGAACTAAGGAATTCTTACCCGGAGGAGCGAACCATATGAGAAGGACACTCACCTACCTCGCCTTCATCCTCGCCGTATGCTCAGTCGCGATGGCACAGAAGGGCACCGCCGATCTCTCGCAGCTGGAGTTTGTCCCGAACGGTTACGACGGCGACACTTGGACCGGCGAGGTAACTAAGGTTGATGCCGCGACACGCGACATCGAGCTGACCCACACAAAAGGCGACAAGACGACGACTTTCAACTGCGTATTGTCCGAGCGGCCTATCAATAGGCTCAGAACTAACAAGCCGGATGAACTCGTTTATGCCGTTTTCCCATTGGATTTTGTCACCGCCGGCAAAAAGCCTGCGGAGAAAGACGCGGTCACAGCCGCGGCCGCAGCCGGCTCCCTAGACCCGAATCAACTGCTCGGCCAGCGCGTTACCGTCTACTATGTCCGCAAGGAAAAGAAGGTCACTGGTCAGAAAGAGAAGATCAAGCACAATGAGGTTTTCCGCATCAAGGTTTTGAAAAAGAAGTAAACTGCCGGGCAGGATTGACACGGAGAAGCTATGGCAACTGCGCAGACTGACGTGCGGGTCAAGTCGCCGGGCGGGGCCGCGGCCCCGCGCAACACGAGGCGCAACGAGATCGTCGCCATCGCGCTCTTCGCGCTGGCGGCGCTGCTGGGGCTGTGCCTCGCCTCCTACAACCCGGACGACCCCTCCTGGAGCGCCGCGGCCGAGGGCGGCGTGCGCAACTGGGTGGGCCGGGCCGGGGCGAACGTCGCGGCCGCGCTCTTCCAATCTTTCGGCCTCGCCGCCGTCCTGCTGCCGCTGCTTCTGCTCGCCGCCGCCTGGCGGCGCTTCCGCACGCGGTGCATCCACGCGCCGCTGACGCGCGTCGTCGGACTGGCCGCGCTCACGCTCGCGGCCGCGGCCCTCTGCGCGCTCTACGTCTCGGACCCGCTCGTTGACCGCAGCTTCAACGCCGGCGGCGTCGTTGGCGTGCTCGCGGCCGAGAGCCTGCGCGGCGTATTGAACACGGTGGGCGCGACCGTGCTGCTCGTCGCGGCCGCGGCCGTCGGCCTCCTGCTCGCCACAAACTTCTCCTTCGTCCGCGCCTACGAACGCGTGGCCGCGGCCATCGCCAACCCCTCGGGCGCGTTCCGCCGCACGGTCGAGCGCGTGAACCTCTGGCGCGAGGCGCGGCGCGCGCGCCGCGAGGCGCGCATCGAGATGCGGCGCGAGGCGCGGGCCGCGCGCGAGCGCGAGGAGGAGGCGCGCAGGCTCGCGCAGCAAGCAGCCGAGGCCCCGGCCCCAACCATCGCCGCCAAGCGCGTCCCGAACGGCGAGGTCGTGGGCTCCGCCGCCTCCGCGCTCAAGCGCGCGGCCGTCGCCGCCGACGAGCCGCCCTCACGCGAGCAGCAGATCCTCGCGCGGCTCGCGCAGGCCGAGGCGGAACTCGCGGCCATCGTCCCGCAGCCGACCGTCGCCAAGCCCGACCCGCGTACGGCCACGGCCGCCCCTTCCGCGCCCGACGAGACGCAGCCCGCCCCGGCGGCGAAGCGCGCGGCCGCCGCACGTCCCGCGACGCCTTCCCCGCCTGTTGACGAGCAGGACGCGCCCGACGTTTCCGACATGATGCGCACGGCTGAAGTCGTCCGCGTGGAGGCGGACGAGGATGCTGCCGCATTGGACGGTGTCGCACCGGAGCCGCGCGCCCGAGGCCGCGCGTCCTTGCAACCTGCCCGCCGTAGTCAGGTTGGCGATGACATCGCCATGCTTGACTACAAGCTCCCTTTAATGGACTACCTCAACGCCGCCCCGCCGCGTTATGAGCAAGCCGACGAGGAGTTGATTAAGATCGGGAACCGCGTCAGAGAGAAGTGCAAGGAGTTCAACGTCACGGGCCAGATCAAGCACATCTGCCCCGGCCCCGTCGTCACCACCTACGAGTTCAAGCCCGACCCCGGCGTCAAGTATTCTCGGGTGACGGGCCTCGTGGACGACCTCTGCATCGCGCTCGAAGCCGAGAGCGTCCGCATAGACCGCCTGCCCGGCAAGCCGCACGTCGGCATCGAGGTCCCGAACCCCGAGCGCGAGACCATCTTCCTCAGGGAAGTCCTGGAGTCGCGCCAGTTCCGCGAGTCCGACTCGAAGCTGACGCTCGCGCTCGGCAAGACCATAGACGGTATCAACTACGTCGCCGACCTCACGCGCATGCCGCACCTCCTTATCGCCGGCGCGACCGGCACCGGCAAGTCGGTCTGCCTGAACTCGCTCGTCGTCTCGATACTCTACAAGGCGCGGCCCGACGAGGTGAAGTTCATCATGATCGACCCGAAGCGTCTGGAGCTCGGCCTCTACGCCGACATCCCACACCTGCTGGTGCCCATCATCACCGAGCCGAAGAAGGCTTCGAACGCACTCAAGCGAGCCGTCTCGGAGATGGAGCTGCGATATAAACAGCTCGCCCAGTGGGGCGTGCGCAACATTGACGGCTATAACGCCGAGGTCGAGCGGCGCAACAACGTCCTCGATTTCGACGAGGAGGGCCGCCCGCACAAGCCCCTGCACTACATCGTCATCATCATTGACGAACTGGCCGACCTGATGATGACCTGCGGCTCGGACGTGGAAGAGGCCATCACGCGCCTCGCGCAGATGGCGCGGGCCGTCGGCATCCACCTCGTCCTCGCCACGCAGCGCCCGAGCGTTGATGTCATCACCGGGTTGATTAAGGCCAACTTCCCCTCGCGCATCGCCTTCCGCGTCTCCTCGAAGGTGGATTCGCGCACGATCATCGACGCCAACGGCGCGGAGCAGCTCCTCGGCCGTGGCGATATGCTCTTCCTCCCGCCCGGCACCTCGCGGCTGGTGCGCGTTCACGGTGCGTACCTCGACGAGGGCGAGGTCTCGAAGGTTGTCGAGCACGTTAAGGTGCGGGGCGGCGAGCCCGTCTACGATGAAACCTTCACGCAGTCGGAGGAGGAGGCCGCGGGCGCGGACGGCGAGGGCGGCGAGCGCGACGAGCTGTTCGAGCAGGCGCTGCGCATCTGCTGCGAGATGAAGCGCGCCTCGACCTCCGTCCTGCAGCGGCGGCTGCGCATCGGCTACGGCCGCGCCGCCGCCATCCTCGACGCGATGGAGCGCGAGGGCTTCATCGGCCAGGCCGACGGCTCGCGGCCCCGGCCCGTCCTCGGCCGCGCCTTCGAGACCGTCAACCACTGGGACGACCTGCGCGAGCCTGACGACGCGGAGGATTTCTAAAGACGCAGGGCCGCAGGCGAATAGGCGCGCGGGCCGGCGCCGACCGATTCGTAGACGCGGGTTGAACCGCCCGGCCCGCCCCTTTCCGGCGAGGATTCTAACGACTTTCGGGTCGGCCGCGACCCGACAAGCTTTCGACAACTTTTCCACAGTTTCTGTGGAAAACCCTGTGAATATCTCATTTTTCCACGTGACAAGTTTCTGAAAAATTTAGACTTCTAGCATTTTGCACACGTCCGCGGCACAAGCCCCCCGCCAATCACAAATCCTTTGCAGGCAGCGGTTTTAGCCCGTGAAGCGAACCTATTTTAGTAAGCCCCTCAACTGTTTCCTTCTGTGCTGCGCCGCGGCCCTCGCCCCGACCGCCTGCGTCAAATTGCCCCGTCGCGCCAGGCCGGCCCCGCCCGCCGTAAATCCGGCGCACGCGGCAACCATCTCGGACGTGCCGCGCCTCGACCTGAACCGCGCAACGCGCGAAGAGTTGGAGCGACTGCCGGGCGTCGGGCCTGTGCTGGCCGCGCGCATCGTCGAGCACCGCGAGCGGCACGGCCCGTTCCGACGCGTCGAGCACTTGTTGGTTGTGCGCGGCGTCAGCGAGCGGCGCTTCCAGGAGTTGCGCCACCTCGTCACGGCGGAGTGATTAGCCTTGACTGCCCCCCCGACCGAGCTCGAAGCGTTGCGACGCGCCGCCCGCGAAATCTTCGATGACGCGCTGGTGAGCGTGGACGCGCGACGCGCCGTCCTCGACGCGGTCGAGCTGCGCGGCAGTCGGCTGCGCGTCGCCGGGGACGAGTTCGACGTGGGCGAGACGGTCGGTGTCGTTTACTGCGTCGCGCTCGGAAAGGCCGCGGGGGCGATGGCCTCGGCGGTTGACGAGAGGCTCGGCCCGCGGCTCGCGGGCGGCGTCCTCTCCGGGCCTCTGCGCGGCGCGCGACTGTCGGGGCGTTGGCGCGTGTTCGCCGGGGGCCACCCGCTGCCGAACGAGGAGAGTCTCGCGGCGGCGCGCGCCGCATTCGAGTTGCTACGCGAGGCCGACGCGCGCCGCGCGCCCGTCCTCTTTCTCGTCTCGGGCGGCGGCTCGGCCATGATGGAGTGGCCGCGCGACCGCGGCCTCACGCTCGAAGACCTGCGCGAGGCCAACCGCGTGCTCGTCTCCTGCGGCGCGAGCATCGGTGAGGTCAACGCCGTGCGGCGCGCGCTCTCGGCCGTGAAGGGCGGGGGGCTTGCGGCGCGGGCGCCGCAAGCCGCGCAGATTACCCTGATCGTCTCCGACACGGGCGCGGGCCGGGAGGCCGACGTGGCGTCC
>DASZKF010000234.1:0-7474 GCA_035947355.1 Pyrinomonadaceae bacterium
GCCGCCCCTGCGGGGCTCCGGCTTTTGTTAACGCGACGCGTACCCCGCCCTCACGGGCGGGGCTACTCCCTGCCGCGCCTTACGGCGCTGGCGGCGCGGGGCGACGCGGCCGACGTATTCGCGGCCGACTGATCCACGACTTACCCGCCCGACTTGCCCGCGGGCCGTTAAGGGAGTTCAGACTCGCCGCGCCGGCGGGCTTTGAGTATCTTCCGGAGAGTGTGTTTCAGGTAGCGCGCGGGGAGGCGGGCGGCCAGCGTCCAGAGGACGTAGTTCCGCTGGCCGGCGGGCGCGGCCCTGAGCGCCACGAGCCCCGCGCGCGCGGCCTTCGCCCACTCCCCTTCGCGGGCGCAGACCGCCTGCAGCTCCAGGCTGAACCTGGTCAGCCCCGCCCTGAACGACGCGCGCCGCCACAGCCGCAGGTTGTCGCCGACGAGCGTGAGCGTCTTGACCAGCGTCTCGAGGTGCGCCCGGCGAGCCTCCCGCCCCCACACCCCCCCGCCGTGGAAGCGGTAGGTCGCCATCGGCTCGTTGATGAAACCGATCTTCCCGCGGTGGGCCGCGAAGAGGTAGAGGGCGACGTCGCCGAAGCGGGTCTTCTGAATCCACTCCGGGTAGTCTCCGAGCAGCTCGCGCCTGAACATGGTGCTGCACGTCGGGATGAAGTTCGCGTTTTCGAGGAGGTCGTCGAGCGTGTAGAACTCTTTGACGGAGGGCGGCTCGATGGCCTCGTGGCGCGGCCGCTCGGACTGCTCGTCGAGCCAGCGCGCCGGGTGGAAGCAGAAGGCGTAGCCGGGGTGAGCCTCCAGCAGCCCGACCTGCTTGCTGAGCTTCAAGGGGTCGGTCCAGAAGTCGTCGCCCTCGCAGAGCGCGACGTAGCGGCCGCGCGCCTCGGCGAACGTCATGGCGAAGACCTTCTTCCCCTTCGAGTACTGGTTCTCCTCCTCGTACATGACGCGCAGGCGGCCGCCCGCGCGGGCCTCGTACTCGCGGAGAATCTCGGTGGTGCCGTCCGTCGAGCAGTCGTCGTGGACGATGATCTCGAAGGGGAAGTCGGTCTGCTGCATGAGGAAGCCTTCGAGGGCGTCGCGGATGTAGCGCGCCTGGTTGTAGGCGACGCAGCAGACGCTCACCAAGGGTTCGGCGCTGGTTCCGGGCCTCTTCATCCGAACGTCCTTAGAGCCTGACCCGCATGCGGAGGCGACGGCCCGCGCCGCCCTCCGCCCGCTCGAACCCGAGTTTCTCGTAGAGCCCGACGGCGGCCGCGTTCGAGGCCTCGACCTCCAAAGAGACGGCCTCGAACCCTCGGGCGCGCGCGTACTCCAGCGCGTCCGCGACCAGCCGCGAGGCGATGCCGCGGCGGGCGAACTCCCGCAGCACGCTCACGTTCGTGATGAAGCCCGAGCGGCCCTCGGGGTCGTTCAGGTAGGCGGCCACGAGGCCCGCGAGCACGCCGCCCGACCACGCCTCGAAGGTCACGGCGCGCCCGGCGATCTTCGCGCTGTAGTCCGCGAGGTCGGCGTAGGTGTGCAGAGGGGGCGAGAAGTCGGCGTCGCACTCCCGGAGGTGTTCGAGAATCTGGGCGCGGGTCGCGCCGCCGCGGCGGTAGGAGATGTCAGAGCAGCTCATAGCGGTCGAGCATTTCGTTCACCGCGCCGGGCGGGTTGAACATCAGCGCGTCGAGGATGGAGAGGCCCGGCTCGAAGGACGGCCGCCGCTGGTCGTACTCGGACGGGAGGATGCGGTGGAAGCGGAGCGCGACGCCCGCGGCCGCGTACTTCTCGCGGTCGAAGAAGCTCATCCCGCCCGGCGGGTTCCAGTACTCGTCGGCGCCGGGCAGCGCGCGGCAGATGTTCAAGGCCCACTCGTCCGGGGCCTGGGCCGGCTCGACCTCAAGCCCCATCCGGGAGAAGACCCAGATCGGCGTCTCGATGCCGAGGTAGTCGCAGACGGCCCGCAGGGCGGCGTAGTCGAAGTCAACGACGGTCGCGAAGTCGCGCGCGAGCAGCCCGCGGAGCAGCCCCCGGACGTCTTCGTAGTGCGGGGCCTTCTTCCTGTAGTGCTCCAACTGCGCGAGCAGCCGCTCGCGCCAGGGCTCGCGGTCGTTGATCTCGACCTCGCGGATGCGGGCCTCGCGCGGGTGCTTCGAGAGCGGCACGCGTATGTACTGCCAGCCCTCGCCCGGCTTGAGGACGCGGTTGCGCTCGACCCAGCCGTGGCGGATGAACTGGACGGTGTCGAAGAGGATGAACAGCCCCGTGTGCTTGATCAGGCTGAAGTAGCCCGCGTAGGGGAAGAAGTAGGGCTGCATGATCCCGACTCGCATCGCCGAAACCTACCGGCCGCCGGCCGCGGCCGCCGCCGGCTCGAAGATTTCGCGCAGCCGGTCGAAGCAGTCGTGGGCCTGCCGGAGGACGGCCGGCATGCGCTCGGCGAGCCGCGCCCGCAGCTCCTCGCGCCTCGCCCAGCACTCGGCGATCTTGGCCTTCATGTCGTCGGCCGAGGCCGGGTCGGAGACGAGCGTCTCCAGCCCGACGGCGCGCGCGAACCCGAGGTTGCGGTGCGAGACGCCGCCGTGGCCCCGGGTGATGATGACCGTCGGGACGTTCTGCGAGACGGCGGCGACGAAGGCGTGGATGCGGCCGCTCACGAACATGTCGAACTGGCGGATGATGGCCTTCGTCTCGGCCGGCCCGTGCGGGCCGCGCAGGCAGACGACCTCGGACATCGGAACCTTGCCGCGCCGGGCGACGACCTCGTGGAGCTGTGTGGCGTAAGGGTAGTCGCGGCCGTTGATGAGTTTGAACTCGGGGTCGCGCTCGAACCCGTTCTGGTGCGACATGAGGAAGACGCGCGCGCCCAAGTCATTGACGATGAACTCGACGGCCTCGGCGAACTGCGTGAACTCCTCGTCGCGCCGCGGGGCCTTGTCGTAAGGCCCCTCCAGCATGTTGAAGCCGCACAGGCAGAAGCCGACGCTCGGGCGGCCGCCGCCGATGCCTTCGCGCGCGAGCGCCTCGGCCATCTCGGCGTCCGAGCGGCCCTCGAAGAGGAACGCCGGGCAGGTGTAGTTGCCGACGCGCGAGACGTCGAAGCCCTCGCGCCGCAGCAGCTCCTCGGAGGCCGCCTCGCGGTTGAGCACCAGCCGGAAGTTACGGAAGACCTCCTGCGCGAACGGCTTCGTCCCGGCGTCGTTGAAAGGCCCCTGCGAGCCGGCGAGGAGCACGACCGGCTTGCCGAGGAGCTGCGCCACGCGGTCTTTAATCAGCCCGACGAGGAAGCGGTTCTCGCCGACCGGCTCGGCGTGGTCGCCCCACATCTCGCCGCTGAAGTCTATGACGAGGTCGCTCTTCAGAACCTCCTCGATGAACGGGGTCGTCTTCACGAGCCGGCCCGTCGTGGCGTAGATGTTGGCGACGCCCAGCTCTTCGAGCGCGCGCGGGAGGTCTTCTTCCGACCAGGAGTAGAAGAGCTCCATCGGGAGGCAGGAGACCCGCTCCGCGCGGCAGAACCCTTCGGTCATCTGGAACGTCGTCACCACCTCCGCGCCGGGGAAGACCCTGTGGAGTTCGCGGAAGAGGGTCTCGGTGATGTAGTAGTTTCCGATGTTGCCGTACTCGAGCCGCCCCCAGTGAACCGTGCACTGCCCTGTGACAAGAATCCTCATCTGCTTCGGTCTGCCTTTCGCAATCTGTCCGACGGTTGAGGCGGGCCGGGCTGGCCCGCCCTTTAGTTTTAACGAAACAACCTCAACCCTCCGCGCCGCCGCGCAAGGCGCGCGCGACCTCCCCCGCGCCCCCGACGGCCACCCGCAGCGCGTCGCAGATGAGGCCGATCTCGGCCTCGCCGACCGCGGCCCCCGTCGGGAGGACGAGGACGCGCGAGGAGACCAGCTCGGTGGCCGGGAGGCTGAGGCCCGCGTAGCGCGGGTCGCCGCGGTAAGCCTCCATCCGGTGGCAGCCCGGCCAGAAGTATCTCCTCGCCAGCACGTTCTCCCGGTGGAGGATTTCGATCAGCTCGTCGCGCGTGAGCCCCGCGCGGGCCTCGTCCACCTCGACGACGACGTACTGGTAGTTCGAGCGCTCCCGCGCGTCGTACTCCATCAGGCGCAGGCCGGCGACGCCCCCGAGCCCCGCCTTGTAGCGCGCGTGGTTGGCGCGGTTGATGGCGACCAGCTCGTCAATGAGTTCGAGGTTCGTCAGACCCATCGCCGCGCAGACCTCCGTCATCTTGCCGTTGGTGCCGAGGTAGACGACCTTGTCGTAGCCGGCGAAGCCGAAGTTCTTCATCAGCCGGAGCCTCGCCGCCAGCTCGTCGTCGTCGGTGGTGATCGCGCCGCCCTCGAACGAGTTGAGGAACTTGGTGGCGTGGAAGCTGAAGACCTCGGCGAGGCCGAAGCCGCCGACCATCCGCCCGCCGCGGGTGCAGCCGAAGGCGTGCGCGGCGTCGTACATCAAGACCAGGTCGTGCCGCCGCGCGATGTCGTCGAGGGCCTCGACGGGGCAGGGGCGGCCCCAGAGGTGCGTGCCGATGACGCCGGAGGTGTCGGGCGTGACGAGCCGCTCGACGCTCTCCGGGTCGAGGCAGTGCGTGGCCGGGTCTATGTCGGCGAAGACGGGCGTGACGCCGTGCCACGTGAGGGCGTGCGCCGTGGCGATGAAGGTGAACGAGGGGACGATGACCTCGCCGCGGAGGCCGGCGGCGCGGATGAGCAGCTCCAGCCCGATGGTCGCGTTGCAGACGGCGACGCAGTTCCTGACGCCGACGTAGTCGGCGACCCGCCGCTCGAACTCCCGCACGAGCGGGCCGTTGTTCGACAGCCAGCCGCTGTCGAACATCTCCTCGACCCTCCGCCGGAAGCGCTCGCGGCCGAGGACGTTGGGGCGGCCGACGTGCAGCTTGTCGGCGAACAGCGGCGGCGCGCCGAGCACGGCGAGGTCGGCCGGGGCGTTGATGCTCTTGGTCGGAAGCAGGGCTGCGCTCATGTCGGGATAGGCTAAGCGGGTTTCAGGATGAGGAGCAAGTCCTCGGCCGGGTTGACGCCGTAGTAGGCGGCCGCCTCGGGCGGGAAGAGGTCTGAGTGGCGCTCGGCCGCCACGCTGAAGCCGGCCGAGGCGAGCCTCTCGAAGAGGTCGCGGCCGTAGACGCGGACGTGATCCGCCTCGCCGTAGAAGCGCAGCCGCTTCGCGTCGGTGTCTATGCCGGGGTCCTGGAAGGTTCGGGCGAGGACGGTCGAGAAGGGCGTCTGGAGGACGGCCCGGCCGCCCGGCTTGAGCACCCGGTAGAGTTCGGCGATGGCCCGCCCGTCGTCGGGGACGTGCTCTAAGACGTGGTTGCAGATGACGAGGTCGAAGTGCCCGTCGGGGAAGTCGATGGCGGTCACGTCCACCCTCACCTGGCCGGGGCCGGGGGCGATGTTGCCCCGGACGTACTCGGCCGGCCCCGCGGCGGCGATCCTCTCGGCCAGCTTCGCCTCGGGCGCGACGTGCAGCACCCGCGCGCCGCGCGCCGCGTCCCAGAGGCCGAGGGCGTCGAAGTACATGAAGAGGTGGCGCTCGCGGTCGAAGCAGGAGCAGACGGGGCAGTAGAAGTTCTCGACGTCGCTGCCGACGCATTCGAGCTGGCGGAGGAAGGGGCTGCGCTCGGCGTCGCGGTAGGGGAGGAAGTTGTTGAAGGTCGCGCCGCAGACGTAGCACTTGCGCCGCTTCCCGCGCAGGTTCAGCTCGCGCCGGAGGCGGTCGCCCTCGCGCCGCAGCCGGCCGCGGATGCGGCGGGGGAGTTTGCTGAGGTCGGATGCACTCATCTCTGTTCGCGCGCGGGGCTCGACGGCTCCTGCGCCGCGGAGACGGCGGGGCCGGCGCCCGCCTCCGCGTCGGTGCCGAGCGGGAAGTTGTCCCAGGGGAGGCGGGGGCGCACCGGCCCCGGCTCGCGGCCGTACCAGGCCCCGACCCCCCGGTCGGAGGTGTCCTTAACCTCGAAGCCGACCACCCTGTCCAGCTCGAAGAGCACCCTGGCGCGGTCTCCGATGACGAAGAGCTTGACCTCGTAGCCGCCCTCGTTGAGCAGGTGCGCGGGGATGTGGCAGACGCTGCGGTAGAGGCCCGGCGCGCGCCCCGCGGCCTCCCACTCGGGCCGCTGCCCGCTGCCGGTCGTGAAGGCGACGACGCCCTGGTCGGTGGTGAACATCAGCGTGATGTGAACCCTGGCCCCGGGCTCGAGCACCCAGTAGTCCACCTCCACCTCGACGGGCGTAGACATCGCCAGCAGCGCGTCCGCCCCGGCCTCGGGACTCGGGTAGGCGCGCACCGCTTTGATCCTTACCGTCGCGTCGCCGGGGGCCGACGCCTGGTCGTCCCAGCGCGCCTCGGCCGAGGGCTGGCCCCCGCCCTTCAGGTAGGCGGCGATGCACTCGTCGCGGCCGCCGAACATCTCCAGCCGCCCGCCCGAGAGCAGCGCGACGTGCGAGCTGAGCGAGCGGATGGCCGTCATGTTGTGGCTCACGAGCAGGACGGTGCGGCCGCGCGAGCTGACGTCCCTCATCTTGCCGAGGCACTTCTTCTGGAAGGCCGCGTCGCCGACGGCGAGCACCTCGTCCACGAGCAGGATGTCGGGTTCGAGGTGGGCGGCGACGGCGAAGGCGAGCCGCAGGTACATGCCGCTCGAATAACGCTTGACGGGCGTGTCAACGAACTTGCCGACCTCGGAGAAGTCGAGGATTTCGTCGAAGCGGCGCTGGATGTCGGCGCGCGACATTCCGAGGATGGCGCCGTTGAGGAAGATGTTCTCGCGGCCGGTCAGCTCGGGGTGGAAGCCGGTGCCGACTTCGAGCAGGCTCCCGACGCGGCCGTAGATTTCGACCCGCCCCGTGCTCGGGCGCGTGATGCGCGAGAGGATTTTCAAGAGCGTCGATTTGCCCGCGCCGTTGCGCCCCACGATGCCGAGGATTTCGCCGCGGCGGACTTCGAACGTCACGTCCCGGAGCGCCCAGAGCGTGGTCGGGTCGTCGTCCATCTCGTCGGCGCGGCGCAGCCGCCGCACGCGCTCCACGACCGCGCGCGACAGAGACTCGCGGAACGAGTCGTAGCCCGCGGGCAGACGCCCGATGCGGTAGCGCTTACTCACCCCCTCGACGCTGACGACGACCGGCTCCATCTCTCTCTCACTTCAGATAACGTCGGCGAACGTGTCCTCCATCCGGCGGAAGACGTAGAAGGCGACGCAGACCAGCACGGGCGCGGCCACCAGGGGGACGGCGACGAGCTGCCAGTCGAACGGCGTGCCCGCGAGCGCCGAGCGGAAGCCTTCGAGCACGCCCGTCACGGGGTTGGCCGCGAACGCCCAGCGCCAGCGCTCCGGCACGAGGCGCACGGGGTAGAGGACGGGCGAGGCGAACATCCACAGTTGCAGCAGGAAGGGGAGCGCGTGGCGCAGGTCGCGGTAACGCACCGTCAAAGCCGACGCGGCCATCCCCACC
>DASZKF010000235.1:0-2694 GCA_035947355.1 Pyrinomonadaceae bacterium
CCCGACCGTGAGGGAGGGCGTCGCAAGGCTCATTTGACGACTGCGTCATAAGGCTTGAGACGCCCTCCCTCACGGTCGGGCTTCCGCCTGGCTGTTCAGCGCGCTTGGGGCGGGGCCTACTGTCTACTGACTACTGGCTACTGTCTACATTTGCGCGGCAGCCTGCGGGGCCTCTCGTGCGTCTAAGGTCTGGTATGCGAACCGGGGGGAGAGTCTTCGTGTCGGGGGTGCTGATCGCGGCGGCGGTCGGGCTTTTCGCGGCGGCGTGTAACCGCCGGGGCGGGCCGCGCGCGGTGGCGCCGGCGGCGGCGATGCCGGCGGTCGAAGAGCCGCGGCGGACGCTCGCGCCTTTGCCGTCGCGCCCACTGGGCCCGCGCCTGCGCGCCATGCGTGAGCGCGCGATGGCGAAGACGGCGCGCGCCCGCGGCCTGGAGTGGCGCGGCGAGGTCGGGATGACCGAGCTTTCGGGCTGGGAGTACGGCACGCGCACGAAGGAGATCGCCGACGTACTCGCCACCGACGACCTCAAGAACCTCGGCGGGCTAGCGGTCGCGGCCGGGATGCTGCCGCCGGGCACAGACCTCGCCGCGCTCGCCGTGAGCTTCACGGCGGCCACCGCGGGCGCCACCTACTCGCCGCTCGACAAGCAGGTGCTCCTGGTCTCCGAAGGCCCGCGCGGCGCCTTCAAGGACGAGCCGCTGCTCACGCACGAGCTCGTCCACGCGCTCCAGGATCAGCACTTCGACCTGCTCGGCCTCCTGCTGGCGCGCCCTTATAACTTCGACCGCGCGGAGGCGCTCTTCGCCCTCGTCGAGGGCGACGCGATGAGCGTCGAGCGGCGGCTCCAGTTCGGCGAGGCTTGGGCGCGACTCACCCCCGAGCAGATGGCGCGGCGCGAGGAGGAGCGGTTCGCGCCCTACCGCCGCGGCGTCGGCGCGCTCTTCCCGCCGCTGCTCACGGAGACCTTCGTCTTCCGCTACCGCGACGGCCTGCGCTTCGTCGAGGCGATGCGGAGGGCCAGGCCCGCGATCAGCACGGACGAAATCTTCCGCCGCCCGCCGGCCTCTTCCGAGCAGGTTCTGCACCCGGAGAAGTACGCCGCGGGCGAAGCGCCGCGCGAGGTCGCTCTAAACGTCGAGGGGTTCGCGCGCGAGGGCTGGCGGCTGGCGGCCTCGACGCCCATCGGCGAGATCGGCATCCGCGGCGCGCTCATGGCGGGCATGCCGGCCGAGGAGGCCGCGCGCGCGTCGGCCGGCTGGGGCGGCGACCGCTCGTTCCTCTTCGAGCGCGAGGGCCGCGCGCCGCTCTTCGTCTGGCAGACGGCCTGGGACAGGCCCGCCGACGCGAGGGAGTTCTACCGCTCCTTCAACGCCCTGCAGTCACGCCGCGCCGCGCCGGAAACAATCGCCTTCGCGCCCGCCGGCGCGGAGCAGCAAGCCTGGCGCGAGGGCGACGTGCTCACCCACGTCCGCCTCGAAGGCGACGCCGTCCTTGTCCTGCGCGGCTCCGCCGAAGACGTGGCCGAAGCGCTGCGACTCACGCGTTAAGAGAAAGGTGCTGGGTGCTGGGGAAAGACATTGCTCTTACCCAGCACCTAAAACCTTCTTCCGCGTCTTCTTGCCGCCGCTCCGCCTCCGGGGTTATGCTTAGGCTGCATCGAATCGTCTCCCGTCCATTCGTTTTCACTAAGGAACTCTCTATGCGAAACACTCTGAAGACCTCATTGCGTGGTCTGCTGGCGCTGGCCTTCGCCGCCCTATGCGCGGCGGGCGCGGCCGCGCAGGGCAGAGACGCGCGCGTCATCTCGGCGCGGGCCGGCGGCGTCAACTTCCGTGCGGGCCAGGTCGAGTACAACCGGGAGGGCGGGGCCGCGTGGCGGGCGCTCTCGGACGAGGACGAGTTGCAGAGCGGCGACGCCGTCAGGACGGGCGCGGGCGGCCGCGTCGAGCTGCTGCTCAACCCCGGCTCGTACCTCCGCGCCGGCGAGGGCGCGCAGTTCGAACTGGCCGACGCCTCGCTCGAAGACCTGCGCCTGAAGCTCGTCCGCGGCAGCGCCGTCATAGAGGCGACCGGCTACGGCGAGACCGATCTCTCCATCCTCGTCGAGATGCCGCAGGCGCGCGTCCGCATCGTCCGCAGCGGCATCTACCGCTTCAACGTCCTGCCCGAGGGCGTGGCCGAGGTCGGCGTCCAGAAGGGGCGCATCGCGGTCGGCGCGGGCGAGCTGCTCGTCAAGGGCGGCCACATGGTGCGCGTCGGCGGGTCAGGTCAGCCGGAGGTGGCGGAGGCGAAGTTCAGGAAAGAGGACCGGGACGCCCTCGACCTCTGGAGCCGCGAGCGCGGCAAGGAGCTGGCGAAGATGAACGAGAAGGTCTCGTCGCGGCAGGTGGCCGCCGCCTTCGACCGCTTCGACAGCCCTTTCTTCCCGAGGCTCTACGGCGTCTGGTACTTTAACCCGCGCGCCCGCTGCTACACGTTCCTGCCGTTCTATTCGAGCTGGGGCTCGCCCTACGGCCACTCCTACTGGAGCTGGCTCTTCATCCCCGACGGCTACCGTTGCAACTCCTGCGCGGGCGGGCGCGGGCCGCGCGCCCACGCGGGCGGCGGCTCGCGCGGCGTCCGCCCGCCAGCGCCGCGCGGCACGCCCCCCGGCGGCGTGACCGACAGGCCGCGGCCCGTGCGCAGCCAGCCCGC
>DASZKF010000236.1:0-5373 GCA_035947355.1 Pyrinomonadaceae bacterium
CCCCGAGTTCTACGCCGGCTGCATGGCGCGCTTCGAGGAGCTGCTAGGAATGCTCCGGAAGCTCGGCTAAGTCGGCACCGTCTGAGCCGCCGCATCATGGCGGCGACCGCCCTTTAATAAATCGCCCATCGCCCGCGCTACGCCAGCTGCTCTTAGAGAGCCGTCCGGCGGGGAGGTGGGCGGCCCACGAGCGCGACTCGGAGACCGGCCTCGACTACGCGCAGGCCCGCTACTACTCGAGCGCGCAGGGGGCGCTTCACCTCTCCTGACCCGTTATTATCGAGCGGCGGGCCCGCGTCGCCACAAAGTTGGAATCGCTATAACTACGCTAGTTTTCAACTACAGAAACGCCGCCCCGGCCGAAATTTTTTCGGGGTGCCTCCGTGCTGCGGAAACACTGCGGATATGCTATCGTAGCCCCTTCGGCAAACGGCCTGGAGAGTCGTGTCCTTACGCCGCTCGATCAGGTTAAGCCGGAGACCCCGATGCCGGGCACACGTGGCCCGCGCCCCAATCCCAACCGCTGTTCCGCCCTCGCGGGCGCGCTGACGGGCGACGCCCGAGCCAGGGCCCACCGCTGCTCCACGCGCACCCGAGTCGGACCCGCGACTCTTGAAGTCTCCTTTAAGTCGAAGAGGAAAAGTAATGCCCCGCCCCGCCCCGCCCCTCGCGCCGTCCCGCCCGCCGAGGGGGACGCGTTTCCTGGCCTGCGCCGCCGCCCTCTGCCTGTCCGCCTCACTCCTCACGGCCCTGACGGCGCACGGGCAGGACGAGCCGCTCCCGGCCGAGACACAGCAGCCCAAGCGCCGCCGCGCCGACTACGTGCCCGGCGAGGTGCTGGTGCGCTTCCGCGGTGAATCGGCCGCCGCCGCCTTCGCGGCCGAGAAGGGCCTGGGCGACGCGCCCGCGCTCATGCGCGCCGACGGCGGGCCGGCGATCCCTGTCAAGGTCGAACGGTTCGAGGGCGCGGAGATGGTCGCCGGGCTGCGGCTCGCCCGCGTGCGGCCGGAGGAGACCTGGGAGGCCGTAAGTGCGCTGCGCTCGCGCCCCGACGTGGCGTACGCCGAGCCCAACTACAAGCGCCGCCTCTTCCGCGCCCCCGACGACCCGCGGTTCCTCGACCTGTGGGGCCTGCGCGCGGCCGGGTCGGAACACCTCTTCGAGGGCGCGACCGGCTACGGCATTGACGCCGAGCGCGCGTGGGACATCACGACCGGCGACCGCGGCGTGGTCGTCGGCGTCGTTGACGAAGGCATCAACGTCTCGCACCCCGACCTCAACGCCAACGTCTGGGTCAACCCCGGCGAGGTCCCCGGCAACGGCCTCGACGACGACGGCAACGGCTACGCGGACGACGCCCACGGGTGGGACTTCTTCCACGACGACAGCAACGTTTACGACGGCTTCGGCCGGGAAGACCACGGCTCGCACGTCGCGGGGACCATCGGCGCGGTCGGCGACAACGGCGTCGGCGTCGTCGGCGTGAACTGGCGCGTCAGCCTGATGTCTCTGAAAGTCCTCGGCGGCGAGGGCGAGACTGGCTCCTTCACGACCGTCACCTACACCATCCGCGCCTTCAACTACGCGCGGCGGATGCGCGAGCTGTGGCAGAGTTCGGGCGGGACGAAGGGCGCGAACGTCCGCGTCCTCAACAACAGCTACGGCGGTTTCGACGACTCGGCGGCCGAGTTCGACGCCGTCCGCGCGCTCGGCGACGCCGGCATCTTGTTCGTGGCCGCAGCCGGCAACGAGGGCCGCAGCAACGACACCTTCCCGGCCTTCCCCGCTAGCTACGACCTCCCCAACGTGATCTCCGTGGCCGGGGGCGGGGGCCAAGACAACCTGCTCAACTACACAAACTTCGGCCAGCAGTCGGTCCACCTCTCGGCCCCCGGCTTCGCCGTCCTGAGCACGACCTCGCTGGGCTACGACTTCTACCAGGGCACCTCGATGGCCTCGCCGCACGTCGCCGGCACGGCCGCGCTCATCTGTGCCGCGCACCCGGACATCCCGCTCCGCCGCCTGCGCGACCTGCTGCTGCTGAACGGCGACCCGTACCCGGCCCACGAGGGGATGACGATGACGCGCCGCCGGCTCAACGCTTTCAAGTCGCTACGAGCGGCTGCCGAAGCCGACGCCGCGCCGCCCGCGCGCATCGATGACCTGCGCCTCGTCTCGCAGCGGGGGCGGCGGCTCGTGCTGGCCTGGACTTCGCCGGGCGACGACGGCAGCCGCGCGGGCACGGCGGCGCTCTACGAAATCCGTTTCACGCCGAAGCTCCCGGCCACCGAGGCTGAGTTCATGGCCGGTCACCCGCTCTACGCGCCGCTGCCCGAAGGCGCGCGGCGGGCGCAGGGCGCGGCGGTGACGCTGCCGCTGCGCCACGCCTCGGGGTTCGTCAGCATCCGCGCCCTCGATAACGTCGGCAACCACGGCGAGCTGGCGAGCGTGCCCGTCTCGGTCGCGCCCGAGGAGGCCGACCCATACCTGGTCGCGGACTCCGACCCGCGGCCGCTCTCGACGGGCGGCACATGGGTCACCGCCGGCGACGACCGGGCTCGCCCGGAGTACCCTCTGCCCTTCGCCTTCCCCATCTTCGGCCGCTGGGTCAGGCACGTCGACGTCTCGACGAACGGGGCGCTCTACTTCGAGCTGCCGCCGGACTACAGGCTGCCGCCCGTCACGTACCGCGGGGTCTTGATCGACGCGGAGCCGACCACGCGCGCGCTCAGGCGCTACTTTATGATCGCGCCCCTCTGGGACGACCTGCGGATGGACAGGGCCCCCGACCGGGCCGTGTGGGCCGTCAGGCCGGACGCGGACCGCATCATCTTCCGCTGGGACGGCGTGACCTTCGACACGCGGCTGGAGGCCGGCGGGACGCGGGGCGAACACCCCGTCCACTTCGAGGTCGAGCTGCGGCGTGACGGCACCATCCAGATGCGCTACGGCGAGGGCAACACGCGCGTCTTCCCCGTCGTCGGCATCTCGGGCGGCACGCCCGACGCCGACGCCGGCTACGTCGTCGCGTCGCACACCTCGGAGTACGCGCTCAAAGACCTGACGCGCGCCCGGACGCTAACCTTCACGCCGCGTCGCGCTCCGCGCCCGACCTCGTCCGACCTCCGCCTGCGGGTCATCAACAACAGCGACCGCGTCGCCGAGGGCGGGCAGATCAATTACACATTCCTCGTCGATACCCTGGGGCCGGACGCGGCGGACAACGTCACGTTCTCCTACCCCCTCCCGCCGGGGACGACCTTCGTCGCGCACGACACTCAGAGCTCGCTCTTCCCCGAGATTCGGTGCTCCGTCCCCGCCGCGGGCGCCACCGGGAGGATCAACTGCAACCTGGGGCGCGTCGGCGAGTTCTACCACACGCGCGTCAAGGCCGTTCTGGTGACGCTCCAGGCCCGCGCCCCGGCCGGCTCCGCCCTCACGGGCGCGGCCTCGGTCACGCACGCGACCGCCGACCCTTCGGCCGCCAACAACACGGCGGCGACCGGCACGGTCGTCGCCGGCTACCAGTCGCTGCGTAACGTCAAGGCCATCGCGCCCGGCTTCGCCCTGCTGCGCGACGGCTCGCTGTGGCACTGGGGCCGGCACCTCGGCTCGGCCCTCGTGAACACCTTTGACGTCGAGCCCGTCCGGGTCAACCTCACGGGCGTGACCTCCGTCGCTTCCGTGGTCGGCACCGAGGGGCTCGGCCACGCCCTCGCCCTCAAGGCGGACGGCACCGTCTGGGCCTGGGGCTCGAACCAGGCGGGGCAGCTCGGGATGGGCAAGCCCGAGCGGGAGCTGTTCGGGCTCATGGAGCCGAGGCAGGTGCCGGGGCTCACCTCCGTTAAGGCCGTCTCGGCCGGCCCCTCCCAAAGCATCGCGCTCAAGACGGACGGCACCGTCTGGACATGGGGCGACGTCGGCGTCGCATCGCTCGCGCCGGCGAAGGTGGCGGGGCTGACGGGCGTCGTCTCGGTGAACGCGGGCGGCAGCAACTTCGCCGCCGTCAAGAGCGATGGCACGGTCTGGATGTGGGGCAGCAACTTCAACGGGCTGTTGGCCGACGGCACGACGCTCAACAGCGCTACGCCCGTGCGCGTGCGCGGCATCACCGACGCCGTGTCGGTTTCGGTCTCGGACAACTTCGCCCTGGCGCTCCGGCGCGACGGCAGCGTTTGGGCGTGGGGCAAGAATTCGAACGGACAGTTGGGCGACGGGACGCTCGTAGACAGGGCCGCGCCCGGCCCCGTGCCGGGGCTCTCAGGCGTGACCTCGGTGTCGGCCGGCGGCAGCAGCGGCGGCTCCATCGCCCTGAAGGCTGACGGCACGGTCTGGGTCTGGCCGCCGCAACCCTTCGTGTCCCCGCCCCCGCCCTCGGTCCCGACGCGGCTTGCGCTGCCCGCCGCGACGGCCGTCGCCACTTCGATCCACATCAACTTCTACGTGCTACTCGCCGACGGCACCGTCCGCTCGTGGGGCGATAACAGCTTCGGGCAGGTCGGCGAAGGGGGCACCGAGTACCAGCACACTCCCATGCCCGTCAGGTTCCTGGCGGGCGTCGCGGCACCGGCCTTCGACCCGGACGGCCGGACGCTCATCGTGCCGCGGGAGGTGAAGATTTCATGCCCGACGGACGGGGCGGTCATCCGCTACACGACCGACGGGCGCGAGCCGACCGAGGTCGACCCCGTCGTGGCCTCCGGCGCGGGCGTCTGGGTGGGGCAGAACATGACGCTGCGGGCGAAGGCGTGGAAGGCGGGGTGGACGCCCAGCCTCGTGACGACGGCGCGGTATCAGGTCGCCGGCGTCGCCAACGTCATCGACACCCCGCAGTTCTTCGTCGCGCAGCACTACCGCGACTTCCTCTCGCGCGAGCCGGACGCCGGCGGCCTCTCCTTCTGGTCGAGGGGGATCACTAGCTGCGGCACGAACCAGCAGTGCGTCGCCGTCAAGCGCGTCGACACCAGCGCCGCCTTCTTCCTCTCCATCGAGTTCCAGGAGACGGGCTACCTCGCCTACCGCTTCTACAAGGCCGCCTACGGCGACGCCGTCTCGCCCGGAGTGCCCGGCACCGTGCCCGTCATCCGCCTGGAGGAGTTTTTGCCCGACACGCGGAGAATCGGCGAGGGGGTCGTCGTCGGCGCGGCCGGGTGGGCCGAGAAGCTGGAGGCCAACAAGCAAGCCTTCGCGCTGGAGTTCGTCGCGAGGCCGCGCTTCGCCGAGGCCTTCCCCGCGTCGCTGACGCCGGCGCAGTTCGTTGACCGGCTCGACCAGCGGGCCGGAGGCGTGCTGACGGCTCAGGAGCGGACGCAACTCATCGCGCAGTTGACGGCTATCAACCCGGCGGGGGGCCGCGCCGCGGCGCTCAGGGCG
>DASZKF010000237.1:0-6462 GCA_035947355.1 Pyrinomonadaceae bacterium
GCCTCGGCCCCGCCGGCCCCGACGAGGAGGAGCGCGCCCGGCCCGCCGCGGCGCCCGCGCAGGAGTTCGAAGAGCCGCGCACGACCCTCACCCTGACCGTGGCCGAGACGGCCCCCACGGAGTCGGCCCCGGCCGCGACGCCTCCGCCGGCCCCGCGCCCGACGCCGTCCCCCGTGCCGACGCCGGCCGAGGCCGCGCCCGCCCCGACGGCAACGCCAGCGGCGGAGAAGAACGAGGCCCCGAAAAAGACGCCCGTCTCCGGCGGCGTGCTCAACAGCAAGGCGATTGACCTGCCGCGGCCGACCTACCCGCCGACGGCGAGGAGCGCCGGCGTGTACGGCACGGTGACGGTCGAGGTGACGATTGACGAGCGCGGGAGCGTCTCCGAAGTGCGCGTCCTCAACGGCCACCCGCTGCTGCACCAGGCGGCCATCACCGCCGCCCGCCAGGCCAAGTTCTCGCCCACCGTCCTCTCCGGCGAGCCCGTCAGGGTCAAGGGCACGATCAACTACAACTTCACGAGACAATAAAAAAGTTTCGGGTTACGAGTTTCGAGTTTCGAGTTAAAGACAATTTTAGATTTTTGATTTTCGATTTGAGAGGAGGTGCCGCCCCAATCGAAAATCAAAAATCGCAAATCTAAAATTGCCTTAACTCGAAACTCGAAACTCATAACCCGAAACTTTTTACGCGTTGGCGGCTTCGGCCGAGGCGCGTTCCCATTCCTCGAAGAGGGTTTGGAGACGTTCTTCGGCCTGGCGGTACTCGTCGCCGAGGCGGGCCGAGCGGCCGGGGTCTCGCGCCGCCTCGGGCCGCGACATCTCGTCGGCGAGCGCGGCGAGGCGCTTCTCGGCCTCGGCGATCTCTTCCTCGACCTGGCGCGGGTCGCGCGCGCCCGCCTTCTTCTTCGCGCCGCGGCCGCCCTGCCCTCGCGCCCGGCCGCCCGCGGTCGCGTCCTGCGCGGGCCGCTTCGGCGCGGCGGGCTGAGGAGGCTTCGGCTGCGACTCGGCGGCGCGCCGCGCGGCCTTCCAGTCGTGGTACTCGGTGTAGTCGCCGTCGTAGTGCTCGGCCGAGCCGCGGCCGTCGAGGGCGAGTATCTGCGTGGCGACGCGGTCGAGGAAGTAGCGGTCGTGGCTGATGGTGATGATGGTGCCGTCGTAGGCGTCGAGCGCCTCTTCCAGGGCCTCGCGCGAGGGGATGTCGAGGTGGTTCGTCGGCTCGTCGAGGACGAGGACGTTGACGCGCGAGTAGATGAGCTTCGCCAGGGCGAGCCGCCCCTTCTCCCCGCCGGATAAATCCCGCACGTGCTTGTACACGTCGTCGCCCGTGAAGAGGAACTTGGCGAGGAACGAGCGCAGCTCGCCGGCGGTGGCCGAGGCCGGCGCGACGCGGCGCAGCTCCATGATGATCTCGTTGCGCTCGTCGAGGTCGTCGAGCTGCTGCGCGTAGTAGCCGACCGAGACGTTCGCGCCCCAGCGGATTTCGCCCGCGAGCTGCGGGGTCTTGCCCAGGACGGTTCTGACGAAGGTCGTCTTCCCCGACCCGTTCGGGCCGATGACGCCCAGGCACTCGCCGCGCTTGAGGATGAAGTTGATGTCGCGCGCGAGCACGCGGCCGGGGTAGCCGATGGCGGCCTCGGCGGCGGTCAGGACGTGGGTGCCGGCGCGCTCGACCTTCTGGAGCCGGAAGTCGCCGGAAGCCTGGTCGGGGCGCACGGCGTCGAGCCGCTCCATCCGCGCCAGCATGTTGCGGCGCGACTTGGCCTGCTTCGTCTTCTGGCCGGCGAGGTTCTTGCGGATGAACTCCTCGGTCTTGGCGATGAGCTGCTGCTGATTCTCGTAGGCGCGCTGCGCGATCTCGCGCCGCTCCTCGCGCTCGACGAGGAAGTGCGAGTAGTTGCCGTTGTAGCTCGCCGCCCGCCCGTTCTCGATCTCGACGATGCGCGTGCAGGCGCGGTCGAGGAAGTAGCGGTCGTGGCTGATGATGACGTAGGCGGATTTGTAAGACGCGAGGAACTCTTCGAGCCACTCGACGGCCGAAACGTCCAGGTGGTTCGTCGGCTCGTCTAACAGCAGCACGTCCGGCTCGGCGAGCAGGAGGCGCGCGAGGCCGAGCCGGTTCTTCTGCCCGCCCGAGAGGATTTCCGAAGGCTCAGCCCAGGTCTCGCGGCCGAAGCCGAGGCCCATCAGGATCGCCTCGGCCTTGGCCGCGTACTCGAAGCCGCCCAGCCGCTCGAACTCGTGCTGAAGCTCGCCGTAGCGCTCGAACACCTGTCCGAGGTCGGAGCCTTCCTCGGCCATCCGGTGTTCGAGCCGGTGCATCTCGTGCTCGATGCGCTGGAGGTCGGCGAAGGCGGCGAGGGCCGCCTCGTGGACGGTCGTGCCCGGCTCGAAGTCCACGTGCTGTTCCAGGAGGCCGAGCCGGAGGCCGCGCGCGCGCACCACGTCGCCGCGGTCTGCCGTCTCCTCGCCGGTGACGAGGCGGAACAGCGTCGTCTTGCCCGCGCCGTTGCGGCCGACGAGGCCGACGTGCTCGCCGGGGTTGAGCTGCACGGAGAGGCCGCGCAGGACCTCCTGCGACCCGTAAGACTTGTGAACGTCCGTGAGACGGAACAGCATGGCTCAAGAGAAGCGGGCACGCGCGGCTCGGTTCAGAGAGCGGCGGTGCCCGCTTTGGTCGCTTCACGGCGCGCGCGGGGCGCGCGGCCCCCTTACTTGCCGCCCGGCGCGGCGGTCGGGCCGGGGCTGGGCGAGGCGTCGGCCGAGGCGGCCGGGGTGGCCGCCGCGCCGCCGGGCGAGACCTGCTGGAGGCCGCCGAGCGTGCTCGGGTCGTTGAGCATCCCGCCCGCGAGGTTGTTGACGACGGTCGCGTCGCCCATCGCGTTGCGGATCAGCGCCTCGTTGAGGATGGTCTGGCGCTGGTTGATGAGGCCCTGCTTGATGCGCTCGCGGACGCGCGGGTCGTCGAGCGTGAGCGGCTTGGTCTCGAGCTGGCGGTCGGTCAGCTTGAAGATGTACCAGCGGCCGTTCGGGAAGCGGATCGGCTCGGTGATGTCGCCGACGTTCATCGGCCCGAAGAGGCGCGCGATCAGATCGGGCGGGAAGCCGTTCTGCTTGAGGTCCTCCTCGGTGGCGAAGCCGATGTCGCCGCCGCGCACCGAGCTGGGGTCTTCGCTGCTGGCGCGGGCGACCGTCGCGAAGTCGGCCCCGCTCTTGAGCTGCGCGTGGAGGCGCTGAATCTTGGCCGCCGCCTCGGCGTCGCTCTTCGCGTCGTCGCGGAACTGCCCGGCGTAGTCCACGGGGTCGGCGACGATGTCGGAGAGGAAGACGCCACGCGGGTTGACGAACTGCTCCTTGTTGTTGTTGAAGAAGTCAACGATCTCCTGGTCGCGGATGTTGATCCGGCCGAAGAGCTTCTCCTGGAGCTTGCGGATGGCGAGGTCCTTGCGGGCCTCGTCGCGCACCTGCGCCTCGGTCAGGTTGTTCTCCCTGAGCGACCGCTCCCACTCCTCCTGCGTCATGCGGCTGCGCTGGTTGTTGATGTAGGTGTTCACCTCGTCTTCGGAGGGGACGGTCTTCTCCTTCTCGGCCCGGTCGAAGAGCACTTGGCGCTGGATGAGCTGGTCGAGCACCTGGAGCCGCGCCGCCGCCTGCTCGAGCGGCGAGAGCTTGACGGCCGCCCCGCCGGCCCCGCCGCGGGTCTGCTGGCTGACGATGCGGTCAACCTCGCTCAGGAGGATGCTCTTGCCGTTGACGGTGGCGGCGACGTCGGCCCCGCCGCCCGTCCCGCCGCCGGGGGGCTTCGAGGGGTCGCAGGCGGCGAGCGCGGCGGCGAGCGCGAGGGCGAGCGAGACGGCGGCGAACTGTTTGCGGACTCTGTGCACTGTGGCTTTATGCTCCTAACTCTTCGGGATGCCGGCCCGCGTGCGGCTTGACGCCGCGCGAAGCCGTTTGCTATAAATTTTCGTTTTCAGCGCGCCCGGCCGCCGCGTCTGTGTAGCCGACATGCGAGCGGGACGCACTTTTTCTCTCGTCCGGAGGTATCAAACGTCATGGCTAAACGATGCGAAGTCTGCGGCAAGGGGCCGCAGTTCGGCAACAACGTCTCGCACGCGAACAACCGCACGCGCCGCCGCTTCGACCCCAACCTGCAATCCATCCGCGTCCGGCTGCCGCAGGGCGGCAACGCCCGCATGAAGGTCTGCACGAGCTGCATCAAGGCGGGCAAGGTCGCGAAAGCGGCTTAACGGAATCGCGAGACCCGACTCGCCGCCGCGGGCCGGCCGGTTTGAACCGGTCGCCCCGCTTTTCTTTTGCCCCGAGCCGAAGGTCACCCGCCGGCCAGCGCAACCACTTCGATCTCGACGCGCGCGTCGCGCGGCAGGCGCGCCGCCTGGACGGTCGAGCGGGCCGGCGGCTCCGCGCCGAAGAAGCGGCCGTAGGTCTCGTTCATCGCCGCGAAGTCGCCCATGTCGGCGAGGAAGACGGTCGTCTTGACGACGCGGTCGAGGCCCGTCCCGGCCGCCTCCAGGACCTTCGAGAGGTTGCGCAAGACCTGCTCGGTCTGCTCGCGGACGCCGCCCGCGACGAACTCGCCCGTCGAAGGGTCGAGCGCGATCTGCCCGGAAGTGAACACCAGCCCGCCGGCCTCGACGGCCTGCGAGTACGGCCCGATGGCCTGCGGCGCTTCCCCCGTCCTGATGATCCGCTTCACGGTCGAGACAGCCTCGTTTCGCAAGGTCGCGAACAAATTGCGAATTCTAACAGAGCCACCCGCGCACGGCAAACGGCCGCGAAAGTCATCAGTTATCAGTTGTCAGTCATCAGTTAAAAACTACCTGACGCGCAACTTGATTGATGTCGTTTTGCGGGAAGTGGATGCTTCGGGGCGGGCTCTCCGGGGCGGTAATTTCAAAAACTGACAACTGACGACTGACGACTGATAACTTTTCTTCACGCCGCCCCCTGGACGCGCTCCACGTCGAGGACGCCGGGCACCTTGCGGATCGAGGACATCACCTTGTCGAGGTGCTTGAGGTCGAAGACCTCGACCGTGACCTCGATGCGGCCGCGGTTCTCGGGCGAGACCGCCGCGTTCGAGGCCCGGATGTTCGTCTTGATGTCCTTGATGGCGTTCGTCACGTCGGCGATCATGCCCGTCCGGTTCTCGGTGGTGGCGACCAGCTTGACGGCGTAGCTGGCCTGGTCGCCGCCGCCGCCGGCCCACTCGACCTCGACGACCCGCTCCGGGTTGACCATCAGCGACTCGACGTTCGTGCAGCGGCGCGCATGGACGGCGACGCCCTTGCCGCGCGTGATGTAGCCGATGATCTCCTCGCCGCGGACGGGGTTGCAGCAGCGCGCGCGCGTCACCAGGAGGTCGTCTATCCCGCGCACGACGATGGAGTCCTCGCCCAGGCGGATCAGCTTCTTGACGGCCTGCACGCCGGCCGTCACCTTGCTCCGCAGCGGCGACTCCTTCTTCTGCTCCAGCTCGGCGAACTTCTCGGGGCCGAGGTACTTGGCGATGACGTTGCGCGGGATGAGCTTGCCGTAGCCGATGGCCGCCAGGAGGTCGTCGGCGCGCCCGAAGCCGTACTCGCCGGCGACGCGCTTGAAGTCGCCGTTGCTGTCGCCGAGGATTTTCTTGGCCGGGAGGCTGAAGCGCGCCGCCTCCTTCTCGAAGAGCTTGCGGCCGAGCTCGATTGATTCGGCCCGCTGCTGCTCGGCGACCCAGTGGCGGACGCGGTTGCGCGCGCGCGTGGTGGTGACGAAGTTGAGCCAGTCGCGCGAGGGGTGCGAGTTCGGGTTGGTGAGGATTTCGACCACGTCGCCGTTCTGGATGGGCGTCCGGAGCGGCACCATCCGCCCGTTGATGCGCGCCCCCGAGCAGGTGTTTCCGACCTCGGTGTGGATCATGTAGGCGAAGTCCACGGGGGTGGCCCCGCGCGGGAGCTGGATGACCTTGCCCATCGGGGTGAAGGCGTAAACGTCCTTCGGGTAGAGGTCGAGCTTGAGGGATTCGAGGAAGTCCCGAGAATCCTTCACCTCCTGCGACCACTCGACGAGCGAGCGGAGCCACTGGAAAGCCTCGTCGTCGTCGTGCGCGCCCCGCCGCCCCTCCTTGTACTTCCAGTGGGCGGCGACGCCCTCCTCGGCGATGCGGTGCATCTCCTCGGTGCGGATCTGTATCTCGAAGGGCTGCCCCTTGTCGCCGATGACGGAGGTGTGGAGCGAGCGGTAGAGGTTGTCGCGCGGCGTGGCGATCCAGTCCTTGAAGCGGCCCGGGATGGGCTGCCAGAGGTTGTGCACGACTCCTAAGGCGGCGTAGCAGAAGCGCACCTCGTCGGGCGTGACGATGCGCGCGGCGATGAGGTCGTAGACTTGGTCGAGCGCGATCTTCTGCCGCCGCAGCTTCTTGAAAATCGAGTAGAGGCGTTTGACCCGCCCCTCGACGCGGATG
>DASZKF010000238.1:0-3041 GCA_035947355.1 Pyrinomonadaceae bacterium
GTCTTCTCGCCCCGACGCGCCCGCGCGCGGCGGTCGCGTCGTCACGGCCGCCGTCAGCCTCGCCCCCCGACGCTTCCTCTCCGGCCTGCTGCTGTCGCACACGCAGAGCAGCGCGCCGGAATTCGGCGGCGGCTCCTTCACGCTGCTGAACGCCTCGAAAGATTTTTCGCGCTGGCGGGTCTTCGTCAACGCCTCCCGGATCAAGGCGCTCGGCCCCGCCTACGCGAGCGCACAGCTCGGCGCGTCGCTGCGGCTGCGCGAGGGCGACTCTTTACAGTTGAGCCAGACCTTCGGCAGCCGCGGCGCGCTCGGCGGGACGGCCGACTGGTGGACGCCTTCCTTCCTCTCGGAGCGCGTCCGGCTCGGCGCGGGCGTCGGCTACAGCCGGGCCGCGGGCTCCACGGTCAAGACCTACGAGCGCGTGAGCGCCAGCCTCCGCCTCCCCTTCAGGCAGGAGGCGCAGGTCTCGTTCGGCCTGCTCCAGTCCGGCCCGCAGCTCTCTGTCAGTCTGCGCGGGCCGCTCCTCCACAGGCGCGAGGCGCGGGCCGAGGCGGGCCGACCCGTAGCGGAGCTTAACCGCCGCGGCTCCGTGTCGGGCCGCGTCTACCAGGACTCGAACCTCGACGGGCGCTACGACCCCGGAGCGGACGCGCCGCAGCCGGGCGTGCGCGTGCGCGTGGACGGGAACCTCTACGCCACGACCGACCGGGAGGGCTTCTACCGCATCGGCGACAGCCCGGCGGGCGAGCACGCCGTGGCGCTCGACCTGCTCTCGGTGCGCGCAGACTTAACCATCCTCGACGAACAGTCGCGGGCCGTCACGCTCCCGCCCGGCTTCGACGCGGTCGTAGACTTTCGACTGGTGAGGACGGGGCGCGTGACGGGCGCGGTCTGGCTCGACCGCGACGGCGACGGGCGGATGGGCGAGGACGAGCCGGCGCTGGCCGGCGTCCGCGTCGTCACCGGCGGCGGCCGCGACACGCTGACCGACGAACTCGGCCAGTACGTCATCGGCGACCTCCCGCCCGGCCTCCACGTCGTCCTCGTGGACGCAAAGACGCTGCCCGACGACACCGTCGTCCGCGCGCTCGCGCCCGACTCCCCGGAGGGTCTGCCCGCGCAGTCGCGGCCCGCCCGCGGCGTCTCGCAGGTGACGGTCGCGGCGGGCGCCGAGACCGCGGGCGTGAGCTTCGCCGTCTCCAACAGACCGGCCGAGGTCAAACGCTTTTAGGGCCTGACGCTCTCGACCCCGCCCGCCGCGCCCAAACGAGAGCGCCCGCGCAGACCTCGCGCGGGCGCTCTTTGTCCGAACAGTAATTGACGCTCGTCTCAAGGCCGGGGGGCGCCGGCCGTCGCGACGGCCGGCTCAGGCCCCGCTCCCTTCACGAGGAGTTCGGTGACGCCCTCGGTCGTCTTCCCGTACCCCTGAAAGTCCACCCGGTACTTGACGGTGTAGAGCCCCGGCGCCAGATGCTTCGGGACGCGGACGGGCCGCGACAGCTCGGAGCCAGCGAGCACCGGCAGCGACTCGGCCTCCGGCAGCTCGGCGGCGACTCGGCCCGCGGCGTCCGTGATCGTCACGCTCGCCAGCGGCCGCACGACGCTGTTGCCCGCGTTCTTCAGCGTCGCGGTCACGACGACGCCGTCAGGCCCCGCCGCCGCCTTCAGGTTTTCGAGCGAGCCGCTGCGCGTCAGGCCCGGAACTTTGATGTAGAAGAGCGCCGCCATCCGGAAGCGCAAAAGCATCTGGCGCGCGTTCTGGTTCAGCTTGATGGTGTCGGGCCGCTGCTCGACGACGAGGGCGGCCAGGTGGTCGCCCGGCGTCGCCTCCTTCGGGACGGAGATGGTGACGCGGATGGAGTGCGTGCTGCCGGGCCGCACGAGCACCTCGGCCGGGCTGTAGATCATCCAGGGGCAGGCCGAACGGGGCCGCGTCCCGGCCCGGAAAAATTCCAGCTCGCCCGTTTGGCTGATCGCCCAGTCGTTGAGGGTCGCGAGGATGCGCGACGGCTGCGCCTCTGCCTTCGCCGAGTGGTAGTCGAGGTTGACGACGACGGTCGTCTCTGAGCCGGGCTGCATCTCCAGCTCGAAGCGCGCGGGGGCGAGCGCGATGCCGTCGCTGCCCCGCCCCGGCTCGGCGGCCGCCGCCGGCCCGGCCTGCGCGAGCGCGGCCGGCGCGAGACAGAAGAGGGCCGCGAGGCAGAGCGCGAGCCGGAGGGCCAGGCCCGGCCGCGTATTCCCTCGCGTCTGTTTCATCATCGTTCCCATTCGAGGGTCCTCCGGGCGGCCAGGTCAGCAGGGGACGTTCGGGCCGGCCGAGATGTTGAAGGTGAGCATGACGGAGAAGTACCCCGCGGCGAAAAACTGCGGCTTGATGACGAAGACCGCGTCGAAGACGTAGCCGTTATCCGGCTCCTTCTTCGAGACGCTGTTGCCCCTGGTCAGGGGCGGGCCGCTCAGGATGACGGCCGAGGCCCCGAGGCTTTCGAGCGAAGAGGGGTAGGCGGCGCGGCCGTTGGCGTCGAAGGTCAGCGCGCCGGCGGGGTCGTTGGCGAAGGGCGCGCGGAAGGCGTGCGGGCTGTTGCAGTCGCGCGCCTTGCTGCCGAGCTGGCGCAGGTTGCGCGCGCCGAAGCCGATGTCGGCGCGCTGCACGGCCTGCGGGTTCGAGTCGAAGAGGCCCGACGCCGAGACCGTCACCTGGTAAGGGCTCGTGCTGCGGACCGAGACGGGGACGACGACGCGGACGACGCTGTTCGGGTTGATCGGCGAGACCTCGCCGAAGTTGACCTGGACGACGAGGTTGTCCGTCACGTCGGCCGAGCCCGTGACCGAGCCGCCGACCGCGCCGGTGATGGTCGGCAGCCCGCCGCTTCCGATGTCGAACTGCTGCGCGCGCGCCTCGGCGGCGGCCCAGCAGAGCAGGCCGCAGAGGGCGACTGTCTTGACGGCGCGGCGCAAGGTCATGGCGGTGTTTGAACGCGGGTGCGCCCGCGAGCGAGCGCGCCCCGGCGGGCGCTTTCACTCGCGGGCGCGGGGGGGGG
>DASZKF010000239.1:0-6617 GCA_035947355.1 Pyrinomonadaceae bacterium
CTCTTCTCCTATCTCCTAGACCTGCCACTCATCACCGCTCTACTTGTTCTCGTCAACGTCCACGTACTCGGCGTCGATGACGTTGTCGTCGCCGCCGGGCGAGGTGGAGCCGGCGGCGCCGGACGAGGCACCCGCGGCCGAAGCCTGCTCCTCCGTCGTGCCCGCGCCGCCCTGGCCGCCCTGCTGGTAGAGCGACTCGGCCAGCTTGTGCGAGGCCGTCTGGAGGTTCGAGAAGGCGTTGTTGAGGCGATCCACGCCGCCCTCTTCGAGCGCCTTCTTGGCGTCCGAGATGGCCGACTCGACCTGCGAGGTGGCCGCGCCGTCGAGCTTCTCCTTGTTCTCGTTGAAGGTCTTCTCGATCTGGAAGACGAGCCCGTCGAGCCGGTTGCGCGCCTCGACCTCTTCGCGCTTCTTGGCGTCCTCGGCCGAGTGCGACTCGGCGTCGCGCATCATCTTGTCGATCTCGTCCTTCGAGAGACCCGAAGAGGCCGTGATCGTGATCTTCTGCTCGCGCCCCGTCCCCATGTCCTTCGCCGAGACGTTGACGATGCCGTTGGCGTCGATGTCGAAGGTGACCTCGACCTGCGGCACGCCGCGCGGCGCGGGCGGGATGCCGACGAGGTGGAACTTGCCGAGCGTGCGGTTGTCGGCCGCCATCGGGCGCTCGCCCTGGAGGACGTGCACCTCCACGCTCGTCTGGTTGTCCGACGCCGTCGAGAAGATCTCCGACTTGCGCGTCGGGATGGTCGTGTTGCGCGGGATGAGGATGGTGTTCACGCCGCCGAGCGTCTCGATGCCGAGGCTCAAGGGCGTCACGTCGAGCAGGAGGATGTCGGTCTTCTCGCCCGAGAGCACCCCGGCCTGCACGGCCGCGCCGATGGCGACGACCTCGTCCGGGTTCACGCTCTTGTTCGGCTCCTTGCCGAAGAAGTTCTTGACCATCTCCTGCACCTTCGGGATGCGGGTCGAGCCGCCGACCAGGACGACCTCGTCAATCTTCTTGGCGTCGAGGCCGGCGTCCTTGATGGCCTGCTCGACGGGCGGCATCAGCCGCTTGAGGATCGGGTCAATCAGCTGCTCGAAGCGCGCCCGCGTGAGCTTCATCACGAGGTGCTTCGGCCCCGAGGCGTCGGCCGTGATGAAGGGCAGGTTGATCTCGGTCTCCATCGTCGAGGAGAGCTCGATCTTGGCCTTCTCGGCCGCCTCCTTCAGGCGCTGGAGGGCCATCTTGTCGCCCGACAGGTCTATGCCCTGGTCGCGCTTGAACTCCTCGATGATCCACTTGATGAGCGCCTCGTCTATGTCGTCGCCGCCGAGGTGCGTGTCGCCGTTCGTGGACTTGACCTCGACGACGCCCTCGCCGACTTCGAGGATGGAGATGTCGAAGGTGCCGCCGCCGAAGTCGAAGACGGCGATGGTCTCGTCCTTCTTCTTGTCGAGGCCGTAGGCGAGGGCCGCGGCCGTCGGCTCGTTGACGATGCGCATCACTTCGAGGCCGGCGATCCTGCCGGCGTCCTTCGTCGCCTGCCGCTGCGAGTCGTTGAAGTAGGCCGGCACCGTGATGACGGCCCGCTCGACCTTCTGCCCGAGGTAGTCCTCGGCCGCCTGCTTCAGCTTCTGGAGGACCATCGCCGAAATCTCCGGCGGCGACCACTCCTTGCCGCCCGCCCCGATGCGCACGTCGTTGCCGGCCGACTTCACCACGTAGGGCACCTGCTTCTTCTCCTCCGAGACCTCGTCGAAGCGCCGGCCCATGAAGCGCTTGATCGAGTAGACGGTGTTCTCGGGGTTGGTCACGGCCTGCCGCTTGGCGACCTGGCCGACGAGGCGGTTCCCGTCCTTGGCGAAGGCAACGACCGAAGGCGTCGTCCGTCCGCCTTCCGAGTTGGTGATCACCGTCGGCTCGCCGCCCTCCATGACGGCGACGACGGAGTTGGTAGTGCCCAGGTCAATGCCGATAATCTTGCTCATTGCTTCTCTCTTCTCCCGAGTTTAGTAGGCGCGGCGGCCGCTTCCCGGCGGCCGCCAGGACGCCGCGGTTCGTTGCCCGCCGCCGCCGCGCGCGAGCCCTCTAAAGCTTTCCAGGGTTTTCGCGCCGGCGACTTGAACGTGCCGTTAATATAATACCTGAGTGCGTCCTTGTCAACTTTTAGTAGCGCGCCGGCCGCCCCCCGTTGCCCGCCACCAAGCTCTTGCCGGCCAAAGGTTTAGCCGGGACGGTTGGCGGCCTCGCGCTGGAGGCGGTCTTCGCCGATTAACTTGTTGGCCCAGAAGATGTAATGGATGCCGGAGATGACTGCGAAGGCGAAGACGGTCGTGTAGACGGTCGGCAGATACCCGCGCAGCGGCGGGAAGCTGGCGGCGACGAGGACGAGGACGACGGCCGCGATCTGGACGGCCGTGTTGGCCTTCCCCAACCAAGAGGGGCGGAAGCGGCGGAAGCCGGTGACGACGTTGATGGCGGCCGCGCCGACGAGGATGAAGATGTCGCGGCTGATGACGGCGGCCGTCACCCAGAAGGGGACGGGGAGGTGGCGCGGGTGCGGCTGGACGAGCGCCGAAGGCTCCATGATCGAGGGCATCGAGAGCGTGACGAAGGAGGTGACGAGGAGGAGTTTGTCGGCGATGGGGTCGAGTATCTGGCCGAGCGGCGAATACTGGTTGAAGCGGCGGGCGAAGAGGCCGTCGAGGCCGTCGGTGGCCCCGGCCACGACGAAGATCGCCAGCGCCCAACCGAACCGCTGGTAGTAGAGCGCCCCGACGAAGACCGGGATCAGCACCATGCGGACGACGGTCAGCGCGTTCGGCAGCGTGACGACTTTCGAAGCCATAAAAAAGTTTCAAGTTCAAAGTTCCAAGTTTCAAGTTAAAGACAAGCGGTTTCTAACTTGGAACTTGAAACTTGCAACTTGAAACTACTCCGCGCAGCGGAGTTCGAGCAGCGAGACCTCCGGGAGGCAGCCGTAGCGGACGGGCAGGACGACCGTGCCGAGGCCGCGCGTGACGTAAATCTGCGTCTCGCCGCGGCGGGCCAGGCCGCGCAGGATGCGCCGGCGGACGCGGCCCGAGGCCGAGCGCTCCGAGCGCCAGGTGACCTGCCCGCCGTGGGTGTGGCCGGAGAGCACGAGGTCTACGCCGGCGCGGGCGGCGCGGCGCAAAATCACGGGGTTGTGCGCCAGGAGCAGCTTCATCTCGTCCGCGCGAGAGCCGGCCAGGGCGAGCGGCAGGTCTTCGAGCCCGACCATCGTGTCGTTGACGCCCGCCAGCCAGAAGGAGGCCCCGCGATCCTCGAAGCGCATCCCCTCGTTGTTCAAGACCTGTATGCCGGCGAGGCGGAAGCAGTCCGTGATCAGCTCGGGGTCAACCCAGTTGTCGTGGTTGCCGAGGACGGCGTAGACGCCGCGGCGGGCGCGCAGGCGGCCGAGGATTTCGGCGCAGGGCTGGATGTACTCGCGCTCGTGTGAGACGTAGTCGCCGGTCAGGGCGACGAGGTCGGGCTGGAGGCTGTTGGCGACCTCGACGGCGCGCTCGACCTGTTCGCGCCCCGTGAAAGGGCTGTGGTGGATGTCCGAGAGGTGGACGACCTTGAGGCCGTCGAGCTCGCGCGGCAGTCGCCTGAGGGCGACGGCGTGGCGCTCGACGGCGAGCTGGTACGGCTCGGCGAAGGCGGCGCGGGCGAGCTGGACGAGGCCGGCGGCGAGCGTGCGCAGGGGCGCGGAGCGCCGGGCGGCGACACGCCTCCGTTCCCTCCAAGTGTTGAGTCCGGTCATCGCTTTTGTTTTCTGTGGGAGCTGCGGAAAACGCCTGCGAGGCGGTTCATCCCTTCGACCCTGAACCCGCTTCCAAAGGCGCGCGCATTATATGAAGGAGCGGGGCAAAAGGCAAAGGCCCGGCCGCTGCGCGGAAGGCAAGAGGCAAGAGGCGAAAGGCAAAAATGGTGTGGGGGCAGAGGCCGCAATCAAAATAGAACCTCCCCGTAATCACTCCGCCCGCCGAAAGCGCGGGCCACGGCTCGCCGGGCTTCCACTTTTGCCTTTCGCCTCTTGCCTCTTGCCTTCAGAGCGGCCAGAAGACGGGGACGAGGAGGATGACGATGGCGAAGACGGCGGCGGTGAGAATCGAGCCGACGCGCACGAAGTCGAGGAAGCGGTAGCGGCCCGGCGTGTAGATGAGGACGCAGGCCGGCTCCAGCGGCGTGAGGAACGAACACGACGCGGCGTAGGTGACGGCGACGGCGAAGGCGCGCGGGTTGAGGCCGAGCGCGAGCGCCGTCTTGACGGCGATGGGGAGGACGACGAGCGCGGCGGCCTGGTTCGACATCGGCTGCGTCAGCGCCACCGTCAGCGCGAAGAAGCCGGCGAGCACGGCGAGGCCGCCGTAGGCCTGGAAGTTCGTGACGATGAGGTCGGCGAGGTACTGGTCGGCCCGCGTCTTCTCCATCGCCGTGCCGAAACTGATCATGCCGGCGATGAGCACGAGCAGGCGGAAGTCTATGAGGCCGTACATCTCCTGCACGAGCACGGCGCGCGAGGCCAAAAGCAACAGCACGCCGAGCAGCACCGCCACGGCCAGCGGCACCTCGACCGGCGAGAAGTACTTCGACATCGAGAGCAGGAGGAAGAGGGCGAAGGCGGCGACGGCCCAGACCCTCTTGCCCGCGCGCTCGCGGTGGCCGAGGGCCTCTTCGAGCAGGAGCACCTGGCCCTCGGCCGCGAGCCGCTCGACGACCTCCTTCCGGCCCTGCACGAGCAGCACGTCGCCGAAGCGGAGGATGACCGTCGAGAGCTTGGTGAGGAGCGCCACGCCGTGGCGGTTGATGGCGAGCACCGTCAGGTCGTAGCGGTCGCGGAAGTCGAGGCTGCGCAAGCTCCGGCCGTTGAACTCCGAGCCGCGCAGCACGAGCACCTCGAAGAGTTCGACGTCGCCCGTCTCCAGGTCGCGGGCCTTCAGCTCGAAGTCGGGGCGGATTTCGATGCCGGCCTCCTGCTTGACTCTCAGGATGTCCTCCATCCGGCCCTGCACGAGCAAAAGGTCGTCGGCCAGGATCACCTCCTCGCCGCGCGGCGCGATGCGGCCCTGGGTGCCGCGGATGATTCCGATGACGGTGAGGTCGAGCATCTCGGAGAGGTTCCCCTCGGCGAGCGTCTTGCCGACGAGCGGCGAGTCCTTGAGCACGATCACCTCGGAGACGTACTCGCGCATCTGGTACTGCTCGACGAGCGAGCCGGCGTCGCCGCGCGCCGGCAGCAGCCGGAGGCCCAGGAGCAGCATGTAGAGCATGCCGACGGCGACGATGGCGATGCCGACCGGCGTCAGCTCGAACATCGAGAAGGGGCCGAGCAGCGCCGGGTCGGTCGCGCCGTTCGCCGTCACCTCCGCGCTCTGGCCGAGGCGGGCCAGGGCGCCCGAGACGGCGAGGTTCGTCGAGGTTCCGATGAGCGTGCAGGTGCCGCCGAGGATGGCCCCGAAGGCGAGCGGCATCAGGAGCTTCGACGGCTGCACGCGCGCCCGCTGCGCGATGCCCAGGACGACGGGGACGAACATCGCCGTCGTCGTCGTGTTCTTCATCACCGAGGCGCAGGCCGCGGCCGTGAACATGATGAGCGTCGTGAGCTTGAACTCGTTGCCGCCGGCGATGCGGTGGAGGCGTCGGCCGACGAGGTCTACGACGCCGGTCTTGACCAGCCCGCCCGTCAGGATGAAGAGGCCGCCGATGGTGATGACGATGTCGTTTCCGAAGCCGGCGAACGCCTCGCCGGCCGTCAGAGTCCCCGTCAGCACCAGCCCGATGACGAGCATGATCGTGACCACGTCAATCGGTATCTTCTCGGTCGCGAAGAGCGCGACGGCGATCAGGAGCAGCACGAGGACGGTGGCGATGGCCGGAGTCATGGGAGGCTTCTGCTATACTGGAACCCTGAAGATTCAGTAATTTTCGATTTTGGATTTTTGATTTGCGATTGGCAGAGGATAAGGTTCTTGCGCCCAAAAAGCAAAACTTAGTTCCCGGCCGGGCGAACCGAAAATCAAAAATCTAAAATCTTTCCGGGGGTCTCGGGCGATGGGTGAGCACCGCGTGCTGGTGATCGAGGATCAGGAAGACCTGGCCGCGCTCTACGAGAGGGCGCTCACGCAGGAGGGCTTCGGCGTGACGAAGGCCTACACGGGCGAGGAGGGCGTGGCGCTCTTCGAAGACCGCGGGGCCGACGCCGTCGTCCTCGACATCACGCTCCCCGAGATGCACGGCGTGCAGGCCCTGCAAGCCATCCGCGGCCTGAACACCAACGTCCCCGTCGTCATCGTCACCGGCGAGACGAGCGACGAGACCCGCCGCCGGTGCGAGCGCCTCGGCGTCCAGGGCTACTTCTCGAAGCCGGCCCGCCACCAGGACATCATCGCCGCCCTGCGCGGCGCGCTCTCCGACCCGAAGACCACCACCGAGGAGTACCAAGTCGTCACCCTCCGCCTCCCCACCCGCATCGTCAAATGCCTGACGGGCCTCGACGAGAACATCGAGCGCGCCGTCGAGATGATCTGCGAGGAGAAGTTCAAACTGTAAAAAGTTCCAAGTTCCAAGTTCAAGGTTCAAAGTTAAAAACCACTCGTCTTTAACTTTG
>DASZKF010000240.1:0-8392 GCA_035947355.1 Pyrinomonadaceae bacterium
GCGCGCGAGAGTCGGGCGGCGTCGGGCGCGCCGGTGACGAAGATTTGGTCGCCGGGCCGTGCGCCCTCGCGGAGGACGGCGCCGCCGCGCCTCACTTCGCCGACGACGACCGAATCAACGACGACGCGCTCGGGCGTGCGCGAGATGTCGCCGCCGATGACGCGGACGCCGTGGCGGTCGGCCAGCGCGCGGACGCCCTCGTAGAACCGCGCCATGAAGTTGCCGCGCCAGCGCCCCGCCGGGACTCCGACGGCGAGCAGGCAGAAACGCGGCCGCGCGCCCATCGCGGCCACGTCGGAGAGCGAGACGGCGAGCGCCTTGTGGCCGAGGTCGCGCGCCGAGGCGGGGGAGCGTTCGAGGTCGAAGTCTACGCCCTCGACGAGGAGGTCGGCCGTCAGGACGGTGTCGAGCCCGGCCCGCTGCCTGATGACGGCGGCGTCGTCGCCGATGCCTTCTATGAGTGATGAGTGGTGGGTGATGGGTGATGGGTGTGTGCGGGGTGTGTTGGGTCGTCGCAGTTCCTGGCGGCGGAGGCGTTCGATGAAGTCGAACTCGCCGAGCGGCGCGGGCCTGCGTCGTGATGGTCTGCGGCGGGAGCGCGAGTCACTCTCATCACCCATCACCTATCACCCATCACCCATCACTCAGAGGTTTCTTCTGAGGGAGTCGAGGCCGCCGCGGATGACTTCCAGGGAGGTCGAGAAGGAGAAGCGGCAGTGGCCCTCGCCGTGCTCGCCGAAGACCGAGCCGGGGACGGTGGCGACCTGCGCGCGTTCGAGCAGGAGGTCGGCCGCGGCGCGGCTGTCGGGGCCGAGGCGCGAGACGTCGGGGAAGGCGTAGAACGCGCCGGGCGGCGGGTCGCACGTGAAGCCGAGTTCGCAGAGGCCGCCGACGAGCAGGTCGCGCCGCTCGCGGTAGGCGGCGCGGATTTGGTCGTAGAACTCGGCGGGCAGTTCGAAGGCCGCGAGCGCCGCCCACTGCGAAGGCGTCGAGACGCCGTTGGTCGAGTAGAGCAGGCATTTGCGGAGGCCCGTCATCCACGGCTCGCGCGCCACGGCGTAGCCGACCCTCCAGCCCGTCATCGCGTAAGACTTCGAGAGCGTGTAGCCGGTGATGGTGCGCTCGGCCATGCCTTCGAGCGAGGCGATGGAGACGTGCTCGCCCTCGTAGACGAGGTCTTCGTAAGCCTCGTCGGCGATGACGACGAGGTCGCGCTCGCGCGCGAAGCGCGCCACCTCCTCGGCCTCCTCGCGCGTGTAGACGACGCCCGTCGGGTTCTGCGGCGAGTTGTAGTAGACGGCGCGCGTCCGCCCGGTCGAGTAGCGCGCGAGCGTCGCGGCGAAGCCCTCGCGGCGCGCCTCGGCGGTGGGGACGAGGACGGTCGTGCCGCGGCAGTGCGCGATGAGGTCTTTGATCGGCGTCCAGTAGGGCGAGAAGACGAGCACCTCGTCGCCGGGGTCTACGACCGACTGGAAGGCGCCGAACAGCCCCTGCATGCCGCCGTTGAGGACGATCACGTCCTCCTCGCGCGCGGGGATGCGGTTGCGCTCGCGCAGCTTCGCGGCGATGGCCGCGCGCAGCTCGGGGATGCCGGACGAGGGGGCGTAGCGCGTCCGGTTCTCGGCCAGCGCGCGCGTCATGGCCTCCTTGATCGGGTCGGGGGTGTTGAGGAAGGGCTCGCCGCCCTCGAACTGGAAGACCTGCCGGCCCTCGGCCCGCAGCTCCATCACCTTGTTGCGGATCTTGACGATGTCGGAGAAGCCGACCTTTTCGAGCCGCGCGGCGAGGCGGAAGGCGGAAGCGGACGTGGTCACGACGGGCGGTGAACCTCCAGCGGTCTCTCGGTGAGTTGACGGCGGATTATATCCCCGGAATTGACGGGGCGTCCAACACGGACTGAGGAAATGGGGTCGCGCGCAATCCAAATCGTATAGGCCGGCCCGCCCGGTTGGCGGACGCGCCCCGTCCGGCTTTCTTACAATTCTCCGACAAATCGGTTGCGCCGGGCCGAAAAACGACCCGGCACCGCGGGCTTTTGCTAGAGTGAGCGTCGGAAGATGCGGGGCCGGCGCGCGAGGAACGGCAGTTGCCACAGCCGGGGTGCGGCCATTCTTTGGTACGTCCAGAATTTAAGAGACCGATTGAGGAGACCCTAACCCATGACTACGAACAAGATTCTGCCCGTCGCGCTGGTGGCCGCCCTGCTGGGCGGGACGGTCGGCGCTCTCGTGATGCGCCCGTCGAAGGACGCGAACAAGGCCGAGGTGGCGCAGGCGACCAAGAGCAACCTGACGACCCCGGCCGAGGCGCAGGTGGCCGGAGTCTCGCAGGCGAAGGCCGGCGACGACCTGCTCGAAAACGAGCTGAACGCCGAGACCGCGAACATGTCCGACCAGGAGCGCGCGGCCTTCCGCGACGGCTTCATCGAGGGCGCCCGCGCGGCCCGCGAGGCCGAGCTGGCCGGGATCAGCACCGCCGCGGCGACCCGCTCGACGGCCCCTTCGCGCGTCGTCTACCGCGACGCTCCGCGCAGCCGCCGCGTCGCCAGCCGCCAGGCCCCGCGCCGCGTCTACTACGACTACGGCGAGCGCAAGGGCCGCTCGTTCTGGCAGAAGCACCGCGATAAGCTGACGGTGGCGATGGGCGCCGGCGGCGGCGCGATCATCGGCGGCCTCATCGGCGGCAAGAAGGGCGCGGCCATCGGCGCTCTGGCCGGCGGCGGCGGTTCGGCCCTCTACACCTACAAGCTGCGGAAGCGCAACCGCCGCTACTAACCCGCTTCCGAACACCTCGAAGGCACGGAGACGCCGCGAAGCCAAACTTCCCGCGCGTCCCGTGCCTTCTTGACGAATGGCGTCGGTTCAGAAATCGGAGGGGAGACCGCGGCGATGAAGAGGGGACTGAAGGCGACCGCTCTCGGCCTGGCTTCGGCCCTGACTCTGGCGCTGCTCCTGATCGTCTGGGCGGCCTCGCCGAGTCGCGGGGCCGCCCTTTCACGTCTGCGTCACTTCGGCGGCCGGGGCCAGTCGCTCCTCGCCGCCGTCCTCGGGCGACGGCCCGCCCCGGCGCAGGGCGCCGGGCTCCCGGCCGACGTCAGCTTCCGCGAGTCGGACAGTCGCGGGCTGCTCGTCAAGACCTGGGTCAACGGCTCCGGCCCTTACACCTTCGCCGTGGACACGGGCGCGGGGGCGACCATCATCTCGCCGAGAGTGGCGGGCGAGGCTCGCGTCGAGGTCGAGGCGGGCGGGCGCGGCATAGAGATAGGCGGCCTCAGCGGCCAGAGCGTCGGCGGCGGCCGGCGGGCCTTCCCGCGCAGCCTCTCGGTCGGCTTCCGTGAAAACTTACTGCCCGGCCGCGGCCTCGTTATCGTCGCGCCGGGCCTGCCCTCGGACATTGACGGCGTCCTCGACCCCGTAGAGGCCTACGCGCCGCACGGCTTCGTGATAGACATGCCTGCCGGCGAGCTGCGCGCCTTCGACCCGCGCACGAATCCGCTTCGACAATCCGCGACGCCGACCGGCGGGGCGGTCGTGCGCTGGCTGACCGACGGGCAGAGCCGTCGGCCCTTCGTCATGCTCGAAGAAGGTCGGCGCGCGCTCCTCGACACCGGCTCGGGCTTCGGCCTCGCCGTAGACGAGAGCGCCGCGCGGGCTTTGGGCGTCATCGCCTCCGAAGGCCGCGCGCGCGGCTACACGCGCGACCTCGCGGGCGGGCGCATCGCCTCGCGCCGCGTCGAGGCCGCGACCGTCCACGTCGGCCCGCTCGCCCTGCGCCGCGTCCCGACAGACCTCCTGCTGCGCGCCGAGAAGGGCGCCCCCGTCCTCCTCGGCCGCGACGCCCTCCGCCCCTTCCGACTCACCTTCGACCCCTTGAGCCGCCTCATCATGCTCGACCCGGCGGAATAAAAAAGTAGACAGTAGACAGTAGTCAGTAGCCAGCAGGCTCCGCGTCCCGACAGCCGACGCTGACACCCGGACGATTCGTTAGTGAATGCTTTTCTACTGGCTACTGACTACTGTCTACTGTCTACTTAAAAAAATTCTCAAATGACCCCGTCTAACAATAGAATTGACAAGGCTTAGGGGCGCGGGTAACATTGCGCTAGCTCGCTCGCCGGCCGCCCCCGCGCGGCCCTTTGACGAACAACCCGGCTTCTGCCGTCGAGCACGAACAGTTCGGCCCGACCCCGCGGAGGGCTCCCGAAGACGATGAACCGCGCGGCCGTCCCCATCCCGGAAAAGCTTTTCTTCAAGATCGGCGAGGTGTGCGACATCACGGGCGTGCAGGCGCACGTGCTGCGCTACTGGGAGTCGGAGTTCCCCATGCTCGCGCCGCAGAAGAACCGCGCCGGGCAGCGCACCTACCGCAAGCGCGACGTCGAGATGGTGCTGCGTATCAAGGAGCTGCTCTACGAAGACCAGTACACCATCGCCGGGGCGAAGAAGCGCCTGACGAACGAGCTGCGCGGGGCCAGCAAGCTCAAGGTCGTGACGCCCGAGATGGCCGCCCAGTCGGTCGGCGCGCAGCCCGCGCCCGAGGCCGCGCCCGCCGCCCCTGCGGAGCCTCCGGCCGAGAGCTTCTCCCAGCCCTACGCGACGACGGCCGACGCGCAGCCGCCCGCCCCCGAACTGACCGACGAGCGCCGCGCCGCTCTGCGCCGCCTCGGCCAGCAGATGCGCGAACTCCTCCTCCTCCTCGAAGCCTCGGACCCCGGCCGCGGCGCCCCCCGCCGCTAAGCCCTCGGCCCGCCCACCAACGACCCGCGCCCCATTTGACCACGCGCCCGTTTCCAGAGATACTAAACCCCGTCCGCGGGATGTGGCGCAGCCTGGTAGCGCGCTCGCTTGGGGTGCGAGAGGCCGGCAGTTCGAATCTGCCCATCCCGATACGCCGAAGGGCCTTTAACCCACCGATGGTTAGAGGCCCTTTCTCTTTTTTAACTCTCGAAGATTCGGACGGAGCGGATTAACGCGGAAGCAGCGCCATGAAATTCTGCACGGCTTGCGGAAAGGAGAAGGAGGACTGTGGGTTTTACCGCAAGGGCGGTGAGTTGCAAAGCAAGTGTAAAGAATGTCAGCGCGCCTACCACCGACTCTATTACACGAAGAACAAGGCGCGCTTCATCTCGAAGAACCGGCGTAACAAGAACCGGCAGCGCGCGCGGCTGCGCGCCCTCGTGTGGGAGGCGAAGCGGCGGCCGTGTCAGGATTGCGGCGGGATGTTCCACCCGTGGGTGATGGAGTTCGACCACAGGGACGGCACGACCAAAGAGGCCGCGGTCGCGAACCTCGCCTCGCAGGGCTGCCCCGACGCACAACTCCTCGAAGAGATCAATAAGTGTGACGTGGTCTGCGCCAACTGCCACCGCCTGCGCACCTACCGCCGCCTTAAGAAAAACTTCGACGAGATTGGTTGACGCGATCCTAGAGGCCGCGCGGGCCGTCTTTGTTCTTCGATTTCTTCTTCGATTTGTTCTTCGAGTCGGGCTGAGGCTCGCCGGCGGAGGGCTTCTGTGTGAAGCCGCCGGCGAGGGTGATGACGCAGACGGCGCCGAGCTTGTGGCCGCCGCAGGCGACGCCGACGACCTTGAAGGTCGGGCTCAGGAGGCGGTTGCGGTGGTTGCGGTTGGCGAAGCCGTCGTCTATCAGGAAGGAGATGACGCGCTCGCGCGCCGTCTCGTCGCCGTAGGAGAGGTTCTCGCCGATGGGGGCGGCCCAGGCCCCGAAGCGCTCGACGCGCTGCTCGCAGAAGCTCCCGTCCGCGCCCTTGTGGCCGGTGGCCCCGGACGAGGCCTGCTCCGCGGCCAGCGCCTTCGCGCCCGAGCACATCCCCTGCGAGACTTCGAGCGCCGGCACGGGCTTCACCGAACTCAGAACCCGCACGGCCTCTTCGAGCGCGCCGACGCCCTCCTCCGTGACGAGCGCCGTCTTGCCGGGCAAACGCAACTCGCGCCCTTTGTAGTGGGGCCGGAACTGCGCGACGTAGGCCGCGTACTCGGCCGGGCGCGTCCGCGCCAGGTTGATCTCGCGCACGATCTCCTGTTCGAGCGGGGCGTAAGAAGAGGCGGGCGTGTTGATGGCTAACTGTTGCGCGCGCGGGCCGGCCGTTGCCGGCGGAAGCGTGAGCGCGAGCGCGCAGAAGGCGAGCAGCACGAAGGGGGCACGGGGGCGCTTCATCGGGGGTTCAACTCTCCAGGGTTAAAAGGGAATCGGGGCGACCGCTCCCCGGCAAAGGCGATGCCGGAAGGCGCTTGAATGGGCCGAGTTTTACGTCAAGCGGGCGCGCGAGTCAAGATTTAAGTTTCGAGTTGCGGGTTTCGAGTTTAGAGTTCGGGCGGCGCGCGCTGAATCTCTCGACCTACGCCGAGCAAACTCGAAACTCGTAACTCGTAACTCGAAACTTTACTTGAGGAATTGTTCGAGGCGGGCGGCGGCGTCGGGCTTGAGGCGCTTGAGTTCGTTGTAGTGCCGCGCGGCCGCCTCGCGGTCGCCGTCCTGGAGGTAGACGGCGGCGAGGACGTAGCGCGCGTCGGCGTCTTCGGGGTTGAGTTTGACCGCCTGCTCGTAGGCGGCGGCGGCCTCGCGGTAGCGCTTCAGGTTCTTGTAGGCGTTGCCGAGGTTGAAGTGCGCGTCGGCGTCGAGGGCGTTGAGGCGGACGACCTCCTGGAAGGCCGCGGCCGCCTCCTCGTGCCGGCCCAGGCGGTCGTAGGCGTTGCCGAGCTGGAAGTAAGCCTCCGTGTATTTCGGGTCGAGGCCGACGGCGCGGCGCGAGGAGGCGGCCGCCTCCTCGTACTGCTCCAGCTTGAAGTGCGCGAGGCCGAGCAGCAGGTGCGTCTCGGCGTCCGGCTTCGGAACCCTCCCGAGTTCCGTGACGGCCTCGCGGTAGCGGCCCGCCTTGATGAGCCGCCGGCCCTCCTCGTTAGGCTGCAGCCGGAGGACTTCACTGCGCTCAAGGGCGGCCTCTTCGGCGCGGCCCGTCTTCTCGTAGACCTCGGCCAGACGCCTGTGCGCGTCGGCGTGGCGCGGGTTGGCGGCGACGGCCCGCCGGTAGGCTTCGACCGCCGCGTCGAACTGGCCGAGGGCGGCGTGCGCGCTTCCGAGTCTGGTCAGCGAGTCGAAGTCATTCGGGTCTCCCTCGACGGCTTTGCGGTAGGCCGCGGCCGCCTCCTCGTACTTGCCCTGCTCGAAGTAGACGTTGCCGAGGTTGTGAAAGGAGCTCGGGTCTTCGGGGTTCTCCTTCGCCTCCTGCTCGAGCGCGGCCTGCAGACTTTGAAGGGCCTGCTGGCGGCCGTCAGGGGTCGCCGCCGCGGCCGGGCCGGGCTGCCCCGGAGAAGCGTCGGCAGGAGCGCCGCCGTCCGTCTTGCACGCGGCGAGCGCGAAGACGAGCAGGGCCGAGGGCAGGAGCGCGGGCGGGCGTCTCATTGATATCGTCTCTGACGGAGTGCCGGAGGGAAGATCACGCGCCGGCCATTTAAGCAGCCGGCGGGCGCGTTCGGCAAGGCGCGTGCGACGTGCGCGCGTGAGAACGAGAACGGGTGCGGGGCGCGTTTAGTCCTGCGGGTCGCGCAGCTCGGCGATGACGACCTCGCTGGTCAGCGTGCGGTGCACGGGGCACTTGTGCGCGATCTCCTGGAGGCGCGCGAGCTGCTCCTCCGAGAGGTCGCCCTCGATGCGGACTGAGCGCTCGATGCGGTGGATGAAGCCTTCGGCCGTGCGCGTGCACTCGGCGCAGTCCTTCGCGTGGACGCGCTGCTGGCGCAGGCGCACCGTGACGCGCTCGACCGGCCAGCCCTTGCGGCGCGCGTAGAGCTTGATCGTCATCGAGATGCAGCTGCCGAGCGCGGCCAGGAGCAGCGCGTAAGGGTCCGGGCCGGCGTCCTCGCCGCCGAGCCCGGCCGGCTCGTCCGCGACGAAGCTGCGGCCCTCGCCGTAGCGCACCTCGTTCCGAAGGTTCTCCAGAGAGGTCACGGTCACTACACGCATCGCAGCGTACCTCCGAAAAGGGTTTCGGGTGTCAGGTGCCGGGTGCCGGGTAAAAACAAATTGTCTTCCACCCGGCACCTGATACCCGAAACCCGCTGACAAAGCAAGGCGGCGGGCCGGGGGAGCACCCGACCCGCCGCCTCGTCTTCACTCGTGGCACCGAACAGAAACCGCAGGAGCCTCTAGCCCGACCGACCGGCCCGCGCGTAGAGGTTGAACGCGAAGAGCAGAGTTAAAGCCAAAGTCATCACTCTCACCTCTCCCATCTTGATGCACCGAAGAGAGGGTTAATACGGCGCGGCTTCCAGAAATCCGAGGGTCGAGTTAAAGGCAAGACATAAAGAAGGCCGCGGATGAACGCGGATCGGCGCAGATTTCGAAGTCTTTCTGATCTGCTTCATCCGCGTTCA
>DASZKF010000241.1:0-7848 GCA_035947355.1 Pyrinomonadaceae bacterium
GCGGCCCCGACGGAATTGGGGAAGTAAAAACGGCTGGGCGGGCGTCAGATGCGTTCGAGGAGGATGACGCCGTCGCGGAAGTCGAACGTCACGACGAAGTTTTGGAGCACGGCGACGCCGACCACCGCCCCGAACCCGTCCGAGCTGCGGTCGAAGTCGGAGTCTTTGGCGTGGAGCATGACGGGCACGTCGTTGAACTCCACCTCGCCGAGCCGCAGCGAGCCGAGCTTCTCGGTGCGCGCCGCGCTCTTCGGCGGCGGCGCCGTCAGCCCTACCTGCTTCGCCGCCGAAGGCGTCAGCGAGACGGCCGTCAGCGCCCCGGTGTCGAAGAGCGTCTTGAGCTTTTTGCCGCCGACGGTGACGTCCTCGGTGATGGGCCGCCGCAACGGCTCGGCGCTCGGCCGCATCCGCAGCACGGCCGAGCCGCCGCCCTTCCCGCCCTCGGGGCGGCGCGGCAGGAACCGCACCACCTTCCTGGCGAAGTCGAACTGCACGACGCGCCCTTTGAAGTAGTCCGCGCCCAGGCTGGCGAAGATTTCCCGACCGACCCTTTGGCTGATCGCCGCGAGCGCCTCCGAGTAGCGCAAATGGAGGTCCTCGCTCGCCGTGCCGACGCGGACGTTCGAGACGGAGGTGAAAGAATAGGTGCGGTCATTGTGGCCCGTGACGATCCCCTCGGCGGCGTAATAGGCTGGCAGTTTGTACTTGTCGAGCAGCCCGACTTGGATCAGCGAGTGTCGCGCGCCGGTCGAGAGGATGACCTCCACGGGCGTCCCGCCCTTGATCGTGGCCGGCACGATGACGTGCCCCTTCTCCATCGTGAAAGGCACGTCCGTGACGGCATCCTGTCGGGCCGCGCCGGGCGCGCAGAGGAGTGTGAAGAGCGAAAGCGTCGTCAAGGCGAATTTCTTCATGTTGAACTTCTCCGTCAGGTGTTGAGGTTGAGGCTCACGAGAAACGCATAACGTTCGGGGCAGCGAGACGCTCTGCCCCAATGACGCGCCGCTTCAGTCGGCGAAGCGGTGGGCGGCGCGGTAGCGGTGGAGGAGTTCTTCGAGGAAGCCCTCGTAGGTGAACTCGGCCGGGTCGAACTCGGGTTTGAGCTTGTAGAGCAGCGGGGTGGCGATGCGCCAGGCCATCCACTGGCGGGGCGCGTCTTTCAGGTCCCAGCGGCGGCGCAGGAAGGCCTCGACGACCTCGACCTCCGGCTCGGTCAGGGGCGCGAGCGCGGCCTTGAAGGGGACGGGCTTGAACGAGCGCCGCAGCGCCGCGTCGCTCGTCGGGGCCGAGAAGACGTCCTCGAACGAAGGGGCCTGCGCCTCGCGCTCGCGGACGACGACGGTGCCCGCCACCATGTCGCCGACCCGCTGGTCGCGGCTGCTGATGAAGACCGCGACGAGGCCGACCGAGTAGAGCGTCGAGGGCAGCATGTCGAAGATGCGGACGAGGTTGCGCGCCGCCGCCTCCCAGAACGTGATCGGCCGGCCGTCCTCGCGGATGACCCGCAGCCGCAGCCAGCGCTTGCCCGGCGTCTGCCCGTTCCAGGCCCACTCGAAGAGCACGAAGTAGCCCGACCAGATCAGGAACCCGGCGACGATCAGCAGCGCCAGCGCCCACTTCGGGGCCTCGGCGAGGCGCGACTCCCAGTCCTCGACGCCGACCCCCGTCAGCAGGAAGACGACGAAGACGAAGGCCAGCGCCAGCGTCTGCAAGAAGTGGTCAACGGCGCACGCCAGGAAGCGGTTGCCGATGGACGCCAGCGCGAAGTGCAGCGGCACCCGCTCCGGCGTCTCGATGACCAGGGTCTCGTCTGCGTAGGCGGAGGACATGGGAGAAGTAGACAGTAGTAGTCAGTAGAAATACGTTCTCAGTTGAATCGTCCGCGTGTCAGCGTCAGCAGTCGTTAAAGACCCTACTGACTACTGCTTTTCAATCCGTTGACGGGAGCGGCTCGTCGGCCGAGAGCCTCAAGTCGAGTACGTCGAGCTGGCGGTACATGGACATGAAGTCGAAGAAGTTCCAGGCTTCGACGATCTGGCCGCCGCGGATGCGCACGAGGGCGACGCCCTCGAACTCGACGGGGCGGTTGGTGGCGGCGAAGCCGAGCGCGGGCGAGCGGTGCGTGCCCCGCACCGAGCAGCGGGCCGCGACCATGTCTCCCTCGGCCAGCGCGTCCTCGACGACCACCTTGATGTCGGGGAAGGCCGCGCGGAAGCTCTCGTGGAACGGGCGGAAGTCTCCGGGGCCGCGCAACTCCCGGCCGCGCTCGCCGGCCAGCCCGTGCGCGACGCCGTCCGCCGCGAACAACTCGTCAATCGCCTCGGCCCGCCCCCTGTTCCAGACCTCCTCGAACCAGCGGCGCACCAGCGCCTTGTTCTCTTCCGACATCTCCTTCTCTCCTTTCGCGTACTGCTTTCAATGAGCGCCGCCCGGTAGCCGGACTTTTTTAAGAGCGACGCCTCCGTTGAACTGACGCCCGCGAGCGCCGGCGCGGCGACGGCCGGCGCAACGAACTCGCGGCGGGTGAATTTCCTTTTCATCCTTGTCAGGAGGCGCGCAGGAGGGCGCGTTCAACTTCGCGGGGCAGGTCGAGGAAGATGAAATACCCGGCGGGGTACAGGTAGTCCTCGCCTTCATTGTCTCTGACGCGGACGTAGTTAGGCCGGCCGGCGCTGTCGTCGGGCAGCACCCGGTAGAGCGTGCGCGGGGTCAGCAGGTCTGGGTCGTCGGTGTTGACGCAGACCGCGAACCGCGGCGTAGAGTTGCGACGCCTTGTCATTTTCGTCGGCTGCAAAAAGCAGCCCGATTAACCTAAGCGCCGCGAACGCGGAGGAAGCGGCGCTTACCCACTTGGAAGAGAGCATCCTCTCCCGGATTAATGACGGCTGCAACCTTGCCGACTTGCAGTTGAGCTTCATCGCCAGCGTGGATTGCAACCACAACGCCGGTGTCGGCGTGGCGTATTCCGCCGATTCGCACGCCGCCCTGTTCGATTAATCTCCGTGCTTCGGCGACGGATGGGGCAAGCCCAGTCCTGACAAGCAGGCGGGGTAAAGGCCAAACGCCTGCTTCTACCTCTACTGTTTCTACTTCGTCGGGCGCTTCCTTGCGCTTGAAGATTTTGTCGAACTCCTCCTCGGCGGCGCGGGCGGCGGCGGGGGAGTGGAAGTCGGAGATGATGCGCTTGGCGAGTTCGACCTTGGCCGAGCGGGGGTTGAGGCCGCCGGCCGAGACCGAGAGGCGCATCCGCTCGATGTCTTCGGCGCCGGCGTCGGTCAGAAGCTCGTAGTAGCGCCACATGAGGTCGTCGGAGATGGACATGATCTTGCCGAACATCTCCTGCGGCGGCTCGTCTATCCCGACGTAGTTGCCCAGCGACTTCGACATCTTCTGCACACCGTCGGTGCCTTCGAGGAGCGGCGTGATGACCGCGGCCTGCGGCTCCTGCCCGTACTCGCGCTGGAGGTTGCGGCCCAGGAGGAGGTTGAACTTCTGGTCGGTGCCGCCCAGCTCCACGTCGGCCTTGAGGGCGACCGAGTCGTAAGCCTGCGTGAGCGGGTAGAGCAGCTCGTGGAGGGCGACGGGCCGCTCCCCGGCGAGCCGCTTCTGGAAGTCGTCTCGTTCGAGAATCTGCTTGACGGTGACGTGCGAGGCGAGGCGGACGAAGCCGTCCGCCCCGAGCCCGTCCATCCACCGGCCGTTGAACTCGATGACCGTCCGGTCGCGGTCGAGCAGCTTGAAGACCTGCTTCTTGTAGGTCTCGGCGTTGGCCTCGATCTCCTCGCGCGTCAGCTGCGGCCGGGTGGCGGACTTCCCCGAGGGGTCGCCGATGCGACCCGTGAAGTCGCCGATGAGGAAGATGACCGTGTGGCCGAGTTCTTGGAAGTGGCGCAGCTTGCGGACGGCGACCGTGTGGCCGAGGTGGAGGTCGGGCGCAGTCGGGTCGGCCCCGAACTTGACGCGCAGGGGCTTCCCCGTCCGCGCGCTCCGCGCCAGCTTCGCGCGCAAGTCCTCCTCGCGGATGATCTCGACCGTCCCCTTCCGCAGCAGGGCGAGCTGCTCTTCAATCGTCATGGGAAGAATTATAAACAGGGAAGAAGGAAATGATGAATGCGGAATGATGAATGATGAATTTAACGAACGGCCTCGGTTTCAATTCATCATTCATCATTCCGCACTCATCATTTGCCTTACCACGCGGCGGCCGACGATTTCGTAATTGCCGGAGGCGACGAGGGCGACGGCCTCCGGGTAGGCGAGGTGCTCCTCGGCGAGGATGCGGGCGGCGAGCGTGTCGGGGGTGTCGGAGTCGAGGACGGGGACGGTGCGCTGCGTGACGATGGGGCCGCCGTCCAAGGTCTCGTCAACGAAGTGGACGGTGCAGCCGGAGACGCGGACGCCGTGCGCGAGGGCCTGGCGCTGCGCGTCGAGGCCGGGGAAGGCCGGGAGCAGCGAGGGGTGGATGTTGAGGATGCGGCCGCGGAACTCTTCGACGAAGCAGGGCGAGAGCAGGCGCATGTAGCCGGCGAGGCAGACCAGCCCGACGCCGCGGCCCCGGAGGTGCGCGATGATCTCGCGCTCGTGCTCCTCGCGCGTGCGGCCCCGGCGCTCGACGACGACCGTCTCCAGGCCGCGCTCGGCCGCGCGCGCGAGGCCCGCCGCCCCCGCCTGGTCGCTCACGACGACCGCCACCTCGGCTCCGGGGATACGCCCCGCGCGCGCGGCGTCGGCCAGCGCCAGCATGTTCGACCCCCGCCCCGAAATCAGAATCCCGAAGCGGCAGCCGCCCGCCTCACCTCCCGTCGCACGCATGGCGAGTTCGCGCTCCACCCCTTCACGGCGTGACTTTCAGCCGGAAGCAGTCCACCAGTTTGAGCCTCAACTCGGACCCCTCGGCCTCGGGCTCTTCGAGGCCGACGACGTAAGCCGTCAGCGTGTTGTTCGTCAGCCGGATGCGGACGATGTGCTTGAACGCCTCGATGCGCGCCGCGCCGCCCGCCTCGTTGTTGTGCCCCTGGAAGCCGAGCGAGACGCCGAAGTACCAGCTGAGCCAGGACATGCTGAGGAGGAAGCCGAGCAGGACGGCCGTCGCCAGCGAGACGACGAAGACCGCCCACGCGCCCGCCGCCGCCGAGGGCGCGAAGAGCTGCGCGACCCAGTCGGCCGCCCCCTGCGGCAGGTAAGAGGTGTGGCCGCCCGGCAGCGCCGCCCGCTCATGATACCTGAAGGGGAGGTAGAGCAGAATCGCGCCGTAGACGAACCAGGCCGCCAGCAGCAGGGCGCGGCCCAGCGGCGTCCGCCTCCGCATCAGCAGCGCGCCGATGCCCGGCACCGAGACGCGCGTGAAGGGGACGGAGACGCCCGAGAAGAGGAGGATGAAGAAGAGCGCCCAGAGGACGCCTCGCCAGTCGCCGACGCGCACGAGCAGGAGCGGCACGACGAGCTGGAGTAGGGCGTGCCAGAAGCCGACCAGCGTGAGGAGCGCCTTGCCGGCCGCGCGCTGGAGCTTGCCGGCGACGAACGTTCCGATGAGCGTCAGGCTGACCAGGACGCCGACGACGACGAGCGCGAAGAGGATGTCGGAGATGACGTAGGCCACCTGCCCGCCGCCGAACGTCCAGACGCCGAAGAGGGCGGCGGCCGCCGCCAGCACGTTGAGCGCCCAGACCGGGAGGTAGCGCGCCTCGGTTCCGACGTGGAACTTGGGCCGGTGCGCGAGCCAGCTGGAGTTCTGCACGGCGAGCGCGACCAGGCCGCCCGCCAGCAGCAGGTGGGCGGCGACGAGCAGGCTCGCGCCGAAAGGGTGCAGGGCGTCGCGGCTCGCGACGAAGGGCCGGACGCCCGCCAGGTAGAGCACGAGCGCCGCCAGCACGCACAGGCCCACCGGCCACAGGTCGCGGTATCGCACCGGCAAGTCGCCGGGCGGGGGCGGCACGGCGTCGGCCTCCATGTCCTCCTCCTCATCCTCGTCCGAGTCCGCGTCCTCCCCGGCGGCGGCCGCCTCGGCGGGCGCGGGCGGCGGCGCGACCTCGTAGTCGGAGAGCCGGCGGATGTAGCGCGCGAAGAGGGCGACGCCGAAGGCCACGCACCCGAGCGCCGCCAGCAGCAGCAGCGTCGGGAGGATGAACTCTTCGGGGTTGACGACGCTCGTGTAGCGCACCGGCGGGAATCCCGGCGGCCCCGGGTCTTTGACGAACGGGACGGGCCAGAGCCAGAGGAGGTCGCGCGGACGGCCGCCCGCGCCGAGGAACAGCCATTCGAGGATGTCGCGGCTCGTCTGCGGCACGGTGGCGGCGAAGTAGACGACGCCGGCGATGACCATGCCGAAGAGCCAGACGTAGCCGCCGTGCCAGATGTTGCGGAGGTCGAAGAGGCGCGGGGCGACCTCGACGCGCGAGCGGTCGGCGGGCGGGAAGAGCACCTGCTCCTCGACGGCGTCGGGGCCGGCGACGTGCGTCTCGCTCGGGTGGTGGAACGCGCCGCCGCCGCCCGCCACGACCGAGGCGTAATGGTCGGAGCTGCGCTTCGGGGCGGCCGGCAGCCCCTTCGTGTTCGGGCCGTAGTAGCGCGCGTAGTGGTGCACGTCGCCGGAGAGGTCGAGCCGGCAGCGGCCGCTCTCGCCGGCGTCTTCGGGGAAGTCGGGCTGGCGCAGCCCCAGCTGCTCGAGGGCCTGGAGCGCGTGCTCGTCGGCGACCGCTTTGCGGCGGCGGAAGACCGTCGTCGGCTCGGGCGTGGCGAAGATCAGCTTGTCCGGCACGCGCCCGCCGTTGAGCCTGACGAAGAAGACCTGCTGGCGCGTGTCGAGCTTCGAGACTTCGGTGTCGAGGCCCCAGAACCACCAGCGGAAGGGCAGCTGGATGGCGACGTAGCTGGCGTCCTGCTCGCGCGTGAAGCCGAGGACGGAGAGTTGCGGCGGGCGGCCGAGCAGGCGCTGCACGCCGGGCGAGGGGCGGCGGAACTGCCGGTTGAAGCCGTCGAGCAGGTCGTAGTAGTCGTGGTTGCCGGGGACGCCGAAGAGCGGGCGCGGCGGCTCCGACTCGCGGCGCACCACGCTGCCGTCGGCCGCCAGTTGCGGGATGCGCCCCTCGGCGTCGGGCTCGGCGCTGAGCCGGCCCTCGCCCCGCAGCCAGTGGCGGAGGCTGGCGAAGGCCCAGCGGAAGGGGGCCTGGAAGCGCGTGCTGAGGCTCGTGTAGTCGGCGATGTGGTAGGCCGTGTCGCCGCCGACGAAGAGGAACTGCCCGCGCGGCAGCAGCGTCGGCCGCTCGGCCGACGGCCGGAAGCCGACCTCCGAGCCGATGCCGGGGTCGGGCCCGGCCCACAGGTCACTCAGGCAGAGGTAGGCGACGTTGTAGGTCGCCAACTGCCCGTCGCCCGAGTCCGAGATGTAATCGAACCAGAACTCTTCCTCGGCCTTGCCCTGGTGCCGCTGCCAGAACCACTCGGGCTGCTCGGGCCTGCGCTCGGCCTCCCAGCGCCGCTGCGCCTCGGCCCAGAAGGTGTCGTGGGCGACGCGCCAGCGCCAGTTGCGGTCGTTGCGGCCGCGCCAGAAGCGCAGGACGCGGTCGGGGGCGACGAAGCGCGGGAAGGCGCGCGGCGTCATCCAGTCGCGCGGGTCGAGCTTGCCTTTGAAGGCCGTGAAGAGCGCGATCCATTTGAGGCCGGCGATCAGGTCGCGGCCGACGAGCCAGGAGACGGGCTTTTGAAAATCATCTTTCGCGGCGGGTTTCGGTGGGATGCCATTCATGTCGTGCGTCCTTTCCTCCGGGGAGTGAATCAAGAGGTTGACGACGGGCGGGCCGCCGCGGCGGCTGTGGGAGCGCGCCGCGGCCCCGCGCGGACTCGGCCGGC
>DASZKF010000242.1:0-5500 GCA_035947355.1 Pyrinomonadaceae bacterium
AGTAGAAGACAAAAACTGACGACTGACGACTTCAATTACGGCTTTCCGGGGCTAATCTTCGGGCGCACCTTCGGCCGGTCGGGCGAAGGCCGGGAGGGCGGGCTGCGCGTCGTCCCTGACCTTCCGCTGCCGCTCGGCCTGCTTGTGTGACGTTGACGGTGCGGGGGCATTGGAGCGCGCGGCCGCCGAGCAGTTCTTCGATGGTGAGGATTTGCAGCCTGGGGGAGCGGCCGAAGTGCGGCGGTCGGTGTTGCCGTCAAGAATGTTGCGCAGGTTCGCCGCAGGTTGAATCGGGGATGCTGTTGTCTCGGCGTTAAATGAAGCGCCTGGAGCGGAATCAGCCGCCACGCTCGTCATAACTTTTTAGCGTCGTACCAGCCCTTAAAGGTCTGCCGCCACTGGCCCTGCTCTCTTCTAGAGACGGGTCTATTATGCACCGTCCTCAACAAGTCTTCTAAGTACGTGCCCGGCCACTGCGTAGGATCATCCTTCGAGGGCCTCTTCTGTTTGATGTATTCTTTGACCTTATTGAGCAATTCAGCATTCTTGTCCCCCAACTCGGCCACACGCTTCTTCGCTTTCTCCAGGTCCGACTCTTTGACGGGCAGCCCGAGCGAGTCGAACGTGACGAGCGCCTGCGACAGCTCGACCGCTTCCTTACGGTTAGCCAGGATGTTCGTTAGCGTGGTCTGCTGTTCGACGCTCAGCACTGGGTCCTGCTTCGTCATGTATTTGGTTTGTAGCCCCCTGCGAGGCGGTGGGGTTTCACTGGGGGCGAATTTGTTTAAGAACAGATACGCGATTTCCCGGGCGTAGGCGCTGAAATCATCCTTCTTCGCGCCGAAAACGCTTTTGGACTGTCTGATGACGTTCTCTGGGCTTAAAGGCAGGTCGGTGAGGGCCACCTGAGAAAATCGCCCTTTAATATCTTCCAGCCACTCATAGTTGGAGGGCCAATCGTGCTTCGGGGACGTTCCGTATTTCGACGGGTCGTATTTTGATCTCGTGTCCTCGAAACGGGGCCTCACCCGTCCGGGGTTTTGTAATCCCATGGAAGACAAGAATCTCTCGAAGGAGTGAGAGGACATCCGATGCAGGACGGCCCAGGAATGCGGGTTGACAAATATCGCGTCAACCATTCCCTTCATTTTTTTATCCACCCGGCGCAAAGCACTAACGGATTCAAGGTCTAAATAATCGCGCAAATGGGTGACGCCCATCATCTCGTGCAGGTCTTCACTGCGCTGCACAACAGCCGGGCCGCGAAATTGAGCCTGCCGTCCGCGGGCGGTCGGCGCGACGGTCTGCTTCGCCTGTGCCGGGGAGTTCTGTGGCCGCGTTGACTCGTGCGCGGGTGGGTGACGATGTCGCGCCGCGGGTGTCGGGGCCGGCGCTCCGCTCTCCGGCCGCGGGGACTCTTTCCGTTGCGGGAGGTGGGCCGGCGGCGCGGCGGGTAGGGGCGGGGCGGCCGTCTTCGTCTGTAGGACTCGCGGCGCCGGCTGCGCGTTGCGCTGGCCGGAGGGCTCCGGCGCAGCCGGGGCAGCCTTCCTCTGTAAGACCTTCGGCGGAGGCTGCGGCCGGTACACAGGGGGGACGGCGCTGCCCCGCCCCGGAAGCGGTTGTTGGGGCGTCGCCGCCTTCGGCTGTAGACACCTCGGCGCGGCCTGGGGCTTGTACGGCGGCGGTGCCAGAGGTTTATTAGCCTGCGGGGCCGCGGCCTTGGGCTGCAAGACCCTGGGCGGCGGCTGCGGACGGTAGACGGGCGGCCCCGCAGGCTGAGTCCGCGTCTGTCGAATCAGGAGCCTATTGATCGGCTTCTGGGCTGAAGCGGGAGCGGGCTGCGGACGATACGGCTTTTTCACGGGCTTGACCCTTGCGAGGCGCGTTGTGGCGGCGGAAGTGAGGCCAGCGGGAGCGCCCGTCGGCAGGTCTAGCACCCTTTTGAGGTTGAGAAAGATATTCCCGCCGGGCAACGGTGTCAACAAAAAAGAGCAGCCGCGGCCGTCTCATTCCTGAGTACCGCGGCGGCCCCTGGCCGTCCGGGTGGCGGCCCAGGTCGGGCCGAACTTTAGCCGGCCGCGCGCAGCGTGAAGTCGAGCCACGCGTGCTGGCCCGCTTATAAACGAAAAGGCGCGCCCCGTCCCCGGCGCGAGTCTTCCCGAAAATTACGGCGGGCCGCGCCCGCGCCCGCCCGGACGCGTGCGGCCCCGCGGCGCGGCCCGCCTCTTGTCCCACGGGCGGGCGCGCTCGGAGGTGCGCACCTCTCACGCACCCCCGTCTTTAATCCCAGACCAAGATGCTCATCTGCGTGAGGCTCCTGTGGTATCCTGCGCGCGTTCCAGTCTTTGAAAACTACGGCAACGGGATGCGTAGCTCGCCTCAACCTCAAGCTGAGTGATGGGCGTCGCCGTTGAGCATGAGAGGTCTCTACTCACGGCGGAACTGCTACGCAAGGACACTGTACCCGTATATAAGGGTTCGTTCAAGTCTTTCCTGCTAGGGGGAAACCCCTGATGGGCAGGAAGGCGCGCCCGAAGCCGAAGCGGCTGGCCGAGAAGCTGCTACAGATTAGGAACGCTTTGGGCGTGTCTCAGGGCGAGATGTTCCGGCGGTTGGGCGTCGAGGAGTTCTCCGAGGTCAAGAGGATATCGGACTACGAGACCGGCAAGAATGAGCCGCCGCTGCCCGTGCTACTCGCTTACGCGCGGCTGGCCGGCGTCTGCGTCGAGGCGCTGATAGACGATGAGCTTGACCTGCCCGCGAAGCTACCCGCCAAGCAGACGCACAAAGCCTAGCCCCGGACTTTTCGGACAGGGGCTAGACTTCTCGTACAATACCGACTATCCGGGCAAGGCTACTTTTAACTCTTGATTGGCATGAATAGTGAATGGTTAGAGCGGATTACCGTTGAGTGTGCCGGGAGGTGGGTTCAACACGGAGACACGGAGCAGGCACAGAGGGCACAGGGGAAGACAACCTCTTCTCTGTGCCCTCTGTGAGTCCTCCGGGCCTCCGTGTTGAAACGAAGCCGCGATACACTCGACAGTAATTCGATATAAAACCTCGAGCGCCGCCGCGGCCTGAGTCGTTCGGGCCGGGGCGGCGCTCAACCTGTCTTCCACCATTTACGATTTACTATTCACTATTCACTGCCTTTCGCGGCTTCTCCTCCGCCACCTCGTGGCCTTCCGTCATGCGCTCGGCCTCGGGCGTCATGCCGAGGCGCTGGAAGGCGTCGCGGGCCTTCTCCCACATCTTGCGGCCGTCGGCCGTGTCGCCGTGCTCGGACTCGTAGCGCGCCCAGTCGCGCAGGGTGCGCGCGCTCTCGGCCTCCAGAGGGATGCCGGCGAAGACGCCCAGGCTCTCGGCGAAGCAGGAGGGCGCGTCGTACTCGTCGCCGCCGACGTTGATGGCCGACGAGGTGCGCCAGGCGACGAGGCCGAGGACGCGCCACGCCTCGCCGATGTGCTCCTTGTTCTCGAACTCGCGGCCGAGCCCGAGCGCGCGCCGCGCCGCTTCGAGCGCCTCGCCGGTCTTGCCCTGCCCCAGGAGCGCCTCGGCGAGGAAGCGGTAGTTCTCTGAGACGCCGTGGTAGCCCGCGGCCAGCGCCAGCGTGATTGACTGCCGCAGGTCTATCTCGGCCCCCGCGTAGTCGCCCATGCCGAGGCGGGCCGCGCCGAGGTTGCCGAGGTAGAACATCTCGCCGGGGCGGTTTCCGATCTCGCGCGCCACCGCGAGCGCCTCCTGGTAGCGCGCGAAGGCCCGCTCGAAGTCGCCGCGCGAGCGCGCCGTCTCGCCGAGGCTGTTGAGCATGTTGCCGACCAGGACGCGGTCGCCCAGCTCGCGGTAGAGCGCCAGCGCCTGCTCCTTGCACGACTCGGCCTGCTCGAAGCGCGCCAGCGCGTGGTAGGCCATTCCGAGCGACTTCAGCGAGTCGGCCCGCTCGTGGCGGGCCTCGTCGCCGAGGCCGGAGGCGATCGAGAGCGCGTGGTCGCCGAGCAGCATGGCGGCGCGCGCGTCGCCGAGGCGGGTGAGCGCCTGGCTCTGGAGGTTGAGCGCGCGCGCGAAGACGCGGCGGGCCGCCGCCCCCTCGCCGGCCGACTCGGCCAGCTCGGCCGCGCGCTTGGTGCTTTCGAGCATCGCGCGGTTGTCGCCGCGCGCGGCCTCGACGAGCGCCAGCCCGTTCCACGCCCGCGCCTCGGCGACGCGGTCTCCGAGCGCCTCGGCCGCGGCCCGCATCTGCTCGTAGGCGGCCGCCGCCTCGGCCCCGCGCGACTGTACGCGCAGCGTCTCGCCGAGGCCCTCGTGCCACTCGACGAGCCGCGCCCGCAAGACCTCGGCGGCCGGGCCGCCCTCGGCCCCGCCGGCCGAGGCGGCGAACTCGATGGCCTTGCGGTAGAAGTTGACGGCCGCCTCGGGCGCGTAGGTCTCGCGCGCCTGCCGGCCGGCGCGGCCGTACCACTCGGCGGCCTCCGGGAGTTCGCCCGCGCGCTCGTAATGCTCGGCGACGAGGCCGGCGAACTCGCCGGCGCGCCCGCCGCTCTGGCGCGCGAGCCACTCGGCGGCCCGCCGGTGGTACTCGCGCCGCTCGCGCCGCAGAACGCTCTCGTAGGTCACGTCGCGCAGCAGCGCGTGCTTGAAGATGTACTCGCGCGCGCCGGCGAAGCTCGAAGCCTCGCGCCGGTAGATCAGCTCCTTGCGCCGGAGCCGTTCGAGCACCGACGAGGCCGCGCCGCCCTCGCCCCCGGCCGGCAGCCCGCCGCTCTCGGCCCGCGTCTCGCGCCGGATCGCCCCCGTCAGCTTCGCCCCGAGGTGGCCGACGGCCCCGTCCCAGAAGACGCGGCCGACGACCGAGGCGCGTTGCAGCGCCGTCTTCTCGGCCGGCGTCAGCTTGTCGAGCCGCGCCTGGAGGACGCCCGTCAGAGTCGGCGGCACCTGCACCTCGCCGAGCCGGCTCTCGTCCACGCTCCAGACCTCGGCCCCGACCGTGATGACGCGCTGGTCAATCAGCATCTTGATCAGTTCTTCGACGTAGAAGGGGTTGCCTTCGGCCCCGCCGACGACCATCTCGCGCAGGCGCGTGGGCACGTCGCGCGCCTGCCGCAGAATCTCCTCGAAGAGCTGCCGGCTCTCCTTCTTCGTCAGCGGCCGCAGGCTGAGGCGAGTGTGGCGCTCCTGCCCCTCGCCCCAGGCGGGGCGGCGTTCGAGCAGGGCGGGGCGGGCCAGGCAGAGGACGAACATCGGGACCGAGGCGCACTGGCGCACGAGGTAGTCCACGAAGTCGAGCGAGCCGTCGTCGGCCCAGTGGATGTCGTCGAGGTAGAGGAGAATCGGGTGGCGGCGCGAGGCGTCGGCGAAGAACTCGGCGGCGTAGCGGAAGGCGCGGTCGCGCAACTGCCGCGCGTCGTCGAGCACGCCCGAGAGGTGCCGGCTCTCGGAGAAGTCGAAGCCGATGAGCTGGCCGATGAAGTGCGCGCGCATCCGCGCCGCCTCGGCCTCC
>DASZKF010000243.1:0-3879 GCA_035947355.1 Pyrinomonadaceae bacterium
CTATGACGACCCACCAATAAATGTCGATGATTGTGATGATGAGCCAGATGAAGGGATTCATGAGGAATTGCCCAGGGTGGAGTGCGTCACACATCTACCCGCCGCCGCAGCGAAGCGCAAGGAAGCGAGCGCCTTGACAGCCAGGAGAGCCGCCGCCTACATACGCCGAACCCCCATATTGGGGCAGTAGCTCAGTTGGGAGAGCGCGGCGTTCGCAATGCCGAGGTCAGGGGTTCGATCCCCCTCTGCTCCATCAGGATCAACGGAAAACGGCGGGGAAGGCCCCGCCGTTTTCGTTTGCGCAGCCGCGCCGCCCTGCCGTTTTCATCCGACGATTTCGCCGTTGACGGCCGCGCCCGGCTACTGCGGGGTGAAGGTGGTCGTGAAGGCGCCGGGCGGTCGAATATTTAACGGAAGAATAAGCGTTCTGCCGCGGCGCCTCTGTGCGCTCGCTTGACTTCTTCAACGTGCCGGAGTTGCGCGTGGTATAGATCGCCGTTCCTGGCGGACGAGTAGGTCAGGTAGAGCTGCCTGCGGAGACGGTGTGAGATGTTGACGCCGCTGCGGTGCGGCGTCATACAGTCGAAGATTATCAAATCCCCCGGCTCGGCCCTCACCACCTCTCCCGTGCTGAGATCAATCTGCCGGGCCTCCTCGTCGGTCATGTAGCGCAATTCGCCCTCGGTCGAGAGCAGCCGGTCATGGTATCCGGGGAAGAACTCTACCCCGCCGTTATCCGCGCCCACGCCGTCAATGGGCACTACGACGTTGACCAAGTCTCTCGGGAAGACCTGCCACAAGGAGTAGTCCTGGTGCATGCCGTAACCGGCCACGCCCGGCATTTTGTAGATGAGCTTGTCTTTGAATAACAGCATCCGGTCGCCGTAGAGTTCGCGCAGCGGCCGTAGGATTCGCTCGTCCTGAACCAGCCGCTCGAAGACCGGCGAGATGTCTATGACAGGGTTGAGGCGGTCAACTACCGCCAGGCCCGCCGCGCTCCGGTACAGGACCGTGCGCAAGTTGTCCTCATGCCCGAGGCCGAGCATGAGTAGACGCCGGCTCTCGGCATCCCACGCCGCGACTTCGTCCGCCGTGAAGACCCCGCGCAACGCGACGTAGCCTTGCCGGCGATAGCTGTCAATCTGCTCACTGCCGAGCGGCGCAACCATCCTCAGAGCCTCCCCGGATAATCCCCTCCAAGTCGGGCCGTGAGACTCCTTCTACTCTTCTTCATCCGTCAGCGTCAACGTCTAACTCGCCTCCCGCGCCGGCCCGTCGTCTTTCGCAGCGCCGCGCCCAGGCGCGAGGCCGGCGAAATCATCAACAGCCTCCGGCGGGCCTCGGCCGGGTTGAAGCTGTGAGCGGGGCGCGCCGCGGCCGCGGGCAACGGGGCGGCCGGCGCGAGACATCCACAGGGACGCGCCGGCACTCCCCTCCAACTTGCCAAAGCCCGTCTCTCTCTGTTTACATGTCCGTTCACCAAAAGCGGTTTCGCCGCCCCACGGAGGAAACATGAAAACACGCAGTCTCGCCCGCCCGCTCGCCTGCCTCGCGCTCGTCCTCGCCCTCGGCGTGACCGCCCTCGGCGACGTGATCCGGATGAAGGACGGCCAGGTCATCCGCGGGCGGATCGTCGGCTTCCGCGACCAGCAGTTCACCGTCCTCATCGGCACGGGCGCGCGGGGCCGGCGCAGCCGCATCACGCTCTACATGGAGGACGTCGAGTCCATCGAGTTCGACTCGGCCGCCGGCGTCGAGGCCGGCGGGGATGACACCGGCGCGAACTCCGGGACGCCGGCCGGCACGGGCGACGCCGCGGCCGCGCGCCCGCAGCCGACCCCCGCGCCTTCGCGCCCCGCCGAGACGCAGCCGCAGCGCCCGACGCTCGGAGGTGCGGGCGGGTCGCAGCCGCCGCGCGACAACGGCTCGGGCGGTGTCGGCGCCGTCCTCGGGACGAACCCGCCGCAGTCGGCCCCGGCCTCGGCCGGCGGCTCCGGCTTCTTCCCCGTCCGCGTCCGCGTCCGCGCCGACAACACGGCCAACGGCTGGACGGACTCCGGCCTGATGGTGCGCAAGGGTCAGCGCCTGCGCATCTCGGCGACGGGGCGCGTCTCGCTCGGGCAGGGCCGCTTCTCGACGCCGACGGGGCTGCCGCGCGTGATGGACACCGAGAAGCTGATGAGGGACGAGCCGACGGGGGCGCTCATCGCCGTCGTCGGCGACGACAACGACGAGTTCATCTTCATCGGGTCGGGCCGCGAGTTCTTCGCCGCGCGCGACGGCCGCCTCTTCCTCGGCATCAACGAGGGCCGGCTCGACGACAACACCGGCACCTACGACGCCCTCATCGAGGTCGAGCCCGTCACGAGCGGCGGGGAATAGAACGGGGCCGGAGGTCAGCCGTCAAACCCTTTCCCGGCCTGTGACATCTAACCCACGTCCTCTTTTCTTGATTCTGCGTGGGCGCGCGCCGTACTATTCGGGGCGAACCGCGTCTCCTCTTCGAAGGCTTGAGGTTTGAAGTCGCCATGAGAAACAGCACCGCCCGCCGCGCCGCGTCCGTCGCCCTCGCACTCCTGCTGCTCGCCCCGCTCGCGCCCGCAGCCTTGGCCCAGTCGCGGCGGGTGCCGCCGCAGGCCCCGCAGAAGAAGAACCAGCGGCCGGGACAGACGCCCGAGACCAAGCCCGGCGAGCAGCCGCAGGAGCCCGTCCCGCAGGACATCGTCCCCGGCCCGGAAGAGACGGTGAAGGTCGCGACCAACATCGTCAACGTCGAGGCCGTCGTCATCAACAAGCGGACGAAGCAGATCGTCCCCGGCCTCAAGCAGTCGAACTTCGCCATCTTCGAGGACGGCCTCCAGCGCGACATCACCAACTTCTCGACGCCCGACGCGCCCATCACCGTCTCGGTCGTGCTCGAATTCAGCAAGCTCGGCTCGTTCTTCGGCTGGGCGGGCAGCGGCGGGCGCGAGCCGGGCCGCTACGAGGTGCTGCGCCCGCTGGCGGCCTTCATCTCGCAGGTCGTCCGGCCGCCCGACGACTACGTCTCGGTCATCGCCTACGACATGCGGCCGACGCCGCTCACCGACTTCACGAACGACCCGGCCCGGCTCAACCAGGTCCTCACCCTGCTGCTGCGCAGCCGGCCCGCCTCGAGCGAGGCCAACCTCTTCGACGCGCTCAAGCTGACGCTCGTCGGCGGGCGGGCCGACTCGGTCGTGCTGGAGAACCGCGAGGAGCGCACGACCGAGTACGGCGGCATGGCCTCGCTCGGCGGCCAGCGCCGCAAGGCCGTCTTCCTCATCAGCTCCGGCATCGACACCTTCAGCAAGATCAACTACGACGACGCGCGCAAGATCGCGCAGAACGCCGGCGTCCCGATCTACATCATCGGGACCAGCGAGCTCTTCTTCAAGAAGTACGGCGACCGCATGCCGGCCGAGGACGGCCTCCTCGGCGCGACCCAGCCCGGCCGGATGACGATGCTCCAGGCGCGCAACGCCCTGCGCACCTTCGCCGAGGAGACGGGCGGCTTCTACATCCCCGTCACCTTCGAGGGCGAAATCCCGTCGGCGCTCCACACCATCAACGTCCTGATGCGCAACCAGTACAGCCTCGCCTACAGCCCCGGCGCGGCCCGCGACCCCAAGGCCAAGCGGCGCAAGATCGTCGTCAAGGTTGACGTGGACGGCGACGGCAACTACGACGAGAAGGACTACGAAGTCCGCGCCCGCCAGTACTACAACCCGCCGAAGGGGGCCGAGCAGAAGGCGGAGAACGAGAAGAAGTAGTTTCGAGTTGCGGGTTTCGAGTTTCGAGTTAAAGACAAGTTCACCGCAGAGACACGGAGGCGCGGTTAAAGACGTATGCTTTAACCGC
>DASZKF010000244.1:0-5784 GCA_035947355.1 Pyrinomonadaceae bacterium
CCGAGACCGCCCGCCCGCTGCACGAGCTGACCGAAGGTTTCGCGCGCCTGCCGCAGGTGCTCACCAACGTGCGCGTGCGCGAGAAGCGCCCCTTCGAGGAGGTCGAGGAGGTGGCGCGGTGCGTCCGCGAGGCCGAACGCGCGCTCGGCGACCGCGGCCGCCTGCTGCTGCGCTACTCGGGGACGGAGCCGCTCGCGCGCGTCATGATCGAGGGCCAACGGCAGGACGAGATCGAGCGCCTGGCAGGCACCCTGGCAGCGGTCATACGCCGGAATCTGGGCGCGGACTGAAGTGCGCGGGGTAGGTAAAAAGGGAAAGTGCTAGGAAATTTTTACCCGGCGGCGGGTGTAAGACTTACACGGCCCGCCCGAGTGTTTTTCAACAGCGCCCTTGGGCTACGCGTAAAGCCCAGTAAAATCGGGTGTTTTTAAGCGTGTTGAATTTGCACTTGCATGGCATGGGCGTTGCGATGTATATTGTGGGGCAAGAGAGACGGTTGGTGGATCCTCCGTCTCAGTGGTTGCTGGGGTGAGGACAGTGACCACACATCGGAACGGGCGTGGCAATCCCCAAGTTTGCCGCGCCCGTTCTTATTTTGTCTGACCCTCGCGCGCGAAAGCGGCCCTCGGCCACCCCTCCCGGAACGGCGCTTCAGACCCTCCGTGCTACAATCGAATCGGTCACAGCCTCCGGCCGTCCTGGCAGGGCGCAGACGGGGGCGACGGTGCGCCCCGCGCGAGAGATGAACCCGAGCGACTACCGCCGCGACTTCGCCGCCTACCACTCCGCGCTCGCCCGCGAGCGTTTCAACTACCACGCCGGACTCGCCACGCGCCTCGACACAGACCCAATCGAAGGGCGCTACGCAGACCTCTGGACGCGCGAGGCGGTCGAAGACCTGAGCCGCGCGCTCGCCGAGACGCCCGCGCACTTCGAGACGGAGCGGGCGGGCCTCCGCGCGCTCGTCGGCGCGGCCCGGCTCAAGCACGCGGAGGCGCGCGCGGCCGAGGTGACTGACGAGTTGCGGCGCTGCGAGGGGGCGGCGCGCGTCATCTGGGGCGGCGCGCAGGTCGCGGCCGAGGACGCGCCGGAGATTCTGGCCGAAGAGGCGGACGCCGCGCGCCGTCAGGAGTTGTCCCGCCGCTGGTTCGACGCGCTGCGACCCTGCGACGACCTGCGCTCGGCCCGCCTCGAAGCGCTCCGCGAGGCGGCGAACGGCCTCGGCCTCAAGGGCCTGCGCGGGCTCTACGAGAGCTTCACCGGCGTTGACCTGTCGAAGCTGGCGGCCGACGCGGAACTCTTCCTTTCGCGCACCGAGCGCGCGTACATGACGGGGCTCTCGCAAGCGTCGGCGCGCGAGCGGGCCGCGGGGCGGCCCTCCGGCTCGGAGTTCGCCGACGGACTCTTCTTCGCGCGCGCGTCGCACTTGGACTCTTACTTCGGCGCGCAAAGCCTCGTCGCGGTCTACGCGGAGACGCTCGCCGGTCTCGGCGTCCGCCGTGGGTCGCAGCCGAACCTGCAACTCGACGCCGCGCCGCGCGCCTCGAAGCGCGCGTGGTCGGCGTGCTTCGCCGTTGACCCGCCGGCGGACGTGCGGCTCGTGATGGGTGCGCGCGCCGCCGGCGCGAGTTTCTTCCGGCAGACTTTCGCAGAGGCCGGGCGCGCGCAGATGTTCGCCTGGGCCTCGCGCGAGGCGGCGTCGCGCCACCCGGAGTTCGTCCGCGCGCCGGACGCGGCGACCGAAGAGGGCCACGCCCTTCTGCTCGCCGGACTCTTCCGCGACGCGTCCTGGCTCGGCGAGCACCGCGGCGTCCGCGCCACAGAGGCCGAGGAGATTGCGCGCTCCTTCGCCCTCGTCGAGCTGCACGACGCGCGCCGCGAGTGCGCCGCGCTCCGCCACGCGCTCGAACTCGACGAGGCGGCCGACCCGCGCTCCGAACGGTTGGCCGAGGGTTATGCGTCCGGGCACACGGCGGCGACGGGGTTCAGACACGACCCGGCGGCGCGGCTGTTACAGGCGGAAGGCTCGGCGCGCGAGGCCGCGCGGCCGTACGCCGCGGCAGACCTTTTTTCCCCGGCGACGCGTCTGCGGGCGCGGCTCTTCGCCGCCGCGTTCGGCGAGCACCTGCGAGCGCGACACGGCCGCCGCTGGTTCTCGTCGCGCGCGGCCGGCGACGAGCTGATTGACGTTTGGAACACGGCCTCGCGCCACCACGTAGAGGAGCTGGCGCGGCTCGCGTGGGGCGGCGAGCTGAGTTTCGAGCTGCTGGCGGGCGCGCTGTCGGCGTCGGAAGGTTGAATGGCTGAAGGGGGCAGGGTGCGTCGCGTCGCCGTGCGCGTCGGCGCGGGCTACACGATAGAGGTCGGGGCCGGCGCGCTCGACCGGCTCGGCGTGGCCGCGCGCTCTGCGCTCGGGCCGCGCGCCACGCGAGCCGCCGTCATCTCGAACCCGCGCGTGTTCGGTCTCTACGGCCGGCCCGCCGCCGCGAGCCTGCGCGCGTCGGGCTTCGCGGTCGCTCACTGGCTGATGGGCGACGGCGAGCGCTTCAAGACTTTGAGGACGGCGGAGCGCGCGCTGCGGTTCCTCTCGGCGTCGCGCGTAGGCAGAGGCGACGCGGTCGTCGCTTTGGGCGGCGGCGTGGTCGGCGACCTCGCGGGCTTCGCGGCGGCGCTGCACCTGCGCGGCGTCGCCTTCGTGCAGGCCCCGACGACGCTGCTCGCGCAGGTAGACTCTTCGGTCGGCGGCAAGACCGGCGTCAACACGCCCGACGGGAAGAACCTCGTCGGCGCGTTCCACCAGCCGCGCGCCGTCGTCGCGGACACGGCGACGCTGCGGACGCTCCCGCCCCGCGAGCTGACCGCCGGCTGGTGCGAGGCCGTCAAGCAGGGCGCGGCCGGCGACCGGCGGCTCTACGAGACGACGGTCAAGTTCCTCGAACGCGAAAGGTCCGGGGGCTGGCGCGGCGAAGGGGCTCGCGAGGAGGAACTCGCCCGGCTCGTCGCCGCCCAGTGCGCCTTCAAAGCGGGAGTCGTCGCGGGCGACGAGCGCGAGGAAGTTGAGCGCACCGACGCGCGCTCGCGCCGCGTCCTCAACTTCGGCCACACGGTCGGGCACGCGCTCGAAGCGATCACTGATTACCGTCGCTTCCGCCACGGCGAGGCGGTCGGGTGGGGGATGCTCGCGGCCGCGGAGATTTCCGTCAGGCTAGGCTTGCTCGGCGCGGCCGAGTTAGAATCTCTGCGCGGGGCGGTGCGGCTCGCGGGCCGCCTGCCGCGCGCCGCCGACCTCGGCGCCGAGACCATCCGGCGCGCGCTAGGTCACGACAAGAAGTCGGTCGGCGGCCGCCTCCGTTGGGTGCTGCTCGAAGGGCTGGGGCGGGCGCGGGTCGTGGACGGAAGGGACGTGCCCTGGCGCGTCGTCCGCGAGTCGCTGCGCGCCGCCCTCGGCGTGAAGTAAACAACTCCTAAGACACAAGGCAGGCCGAAGATGAGAGAGCCGCAGCAGGGGGGCCGCGGGCCGGGCACGCGCGGCGAGCGGGGCGGGGCGCGCCTCAACTTCCTCGTCGTCGTCGCGCTCATCGGGCTGGGCGGCTACGCCGCCTACAACTACGTGCCGGTCGCCTACAGCGCCTTCCTCTACAGGGACTTCATGCAGGAGACGGTGGACAAGGCCGCCTTCCCGCCGGGGCAGACCCTGGCCTGGGTCGAGACGCAGCTGCGCGCGAAGGCCAAGGAGTTAGACCTGCCCGACGACACCGTCTACCAGGTGCAGAACCAGGACAACCACGTCGTCGCACGCGTCCGCTGGTCGCGCCCCGTCCCGATGCCCGGCTTCGTCTACGACTACGACTTCGACCACCCGGCACCCAGCACCCTTCTTTACGCCGCCGCGGCGACCTTCTTGCTTTGCAGTTGGACGAGGCCGGCGGGCGCGGCGGCGAGCCAGGTGGTGGGGCAGACGCCGCAGCGCGTGCAGGTGTCTACGGAGGGGCAGGGGGCGGTGGAGCGGACGGCGCGTGCGCGCGCGTGCTCCTGTTCGAGGAAGGCGCGGGAGATGCCGGCGTCTACGATCTCCCACGGGAGGAACTCTTCGTAGGGGCGCGCGCGGCGCGTGTGGAAGTCGGCGTCGGCGCCCGTCTCGCGCAGCGCCGCCTGGAGGTCGCCGCCCGCGCGCGCCATCGCCTCGATGACGGCCGAGACGCGGCGGTCGCCCGAGGAGAAGATGGCCTGCTCGTGCGCGACGCGCGCCGACATCACCCGCACCTCGACGTTGGGGATGCGCGCCAGGTTCTTCGAGAGCCAGCGCAGCCGCCGCTTCAGCTCCTTCTCCTCGCAGATCGGCTCCCACTGGAAGGGCGTGTTCGGCTTCGGCACGAAGCCGTTCAGCGCCGGGATGATCTTGCCGACGCGCCCGAACCTCCGGCCCGCTTCGAGCATCCTGTCCTTGACGCGTTCGACGAGCCTGACCATCTCTTCGAGGTCTTCGTCGGTCTCGGTCGGCAGGCCCGCCATCAAATACAACTTGACGGTCAGCATCCCGCGGTCGAAGACCGCGCCGCAGATGTCAACGATCTCGTCGTTCGTCAGGTTCTTGTTGATGACTTTACGCAGCCGGTCGGAGCCGGTCTCGGGCGCGACGGCGATCTGCTGGTCGCCGGACTCGACGAGCACGTCGAGCAACTCATCTTCAATCTGGTCGAGCCGCAAAGACGAGACCGAAATCTTATAGCCCATCCCGCGCAGACCTTGCAGGATGTCGCTGATCTCGGGGTGGTCGCAGACGGCCGTCGAGACCAGTCCGATCTTGTCGGTCTTCGCGCGCCACTCGGCGGCCTTCGCCAAGATGTCGCGCGCCGGCACGACGCGCGGCGGCCAGTAGTTGAAGCCGGCCCAGCAGAAGCGGCAGCCCTGCGAGCAGCCGCGCGAAATCTCTACCAGGAGCCGCTCGCCCATCTCGGCCTCGGGCGCGTAAATCACGGTCGAGGGCGCGAAGACCTCCGGCTCTTTCAGCTTCTCGACGATGTCCGTGTCGCCGCGCCTCATCGCGCGCCGGAGGCTCCCCTCCTTCGGGTTCTCGGCCGCGAGCGTGCGCCCGACCCGCGCCGGCACGCCCTCGGCCTTCGGCGCGTAAGCCTCGACCGTCCCGTCCTCCTTGTAAGTGACCTCGTAGAGCGAAGGCACGTAGAACCCGCGCCCCGTGCGCGCGAGCTTCAGGAGCAAGTCCTCTTTAGCGCCGCCCTCCTCGGCGTTCTCGAAAATCAAGTCCACGAGCCTAGGGACGAGGATTTCGCCCTCGCCGACGGCGACCGCGTCGGTGAAGTCGGCGACGGGTTCGGGGTTGAGGAAGGAGGCGGCGCCGCCCATCAGGACGAGCGGGTCGTGGTGCGTGCGCTCGCGCGACCAGAGCGGCACGCGCGCGAGCCGCAGCATCCGCGCCACGTTGTAATAGTCGGTCTCGAACGAGACGGAGAAGGCGACGAGGTCGAAGTCGCGCACCGGCGTCTGCGACTCCAGGGAGAGGAGCGGCGTGCCGGCGCGCTCGTACTCGCGCAGCTCCGACTCTTCAGGCAGGAAGACGCGCTCGCAGGAGACCTCGGGGATGCGGTTGGACAGCTCGTAGACCGACTGGAACCCGAGGTTCGCCATCCCGACGCCGTAGACGTTCGGGTAGCACAGGGCGACGCGCAGGGAAGCCCCGCGCTTCAAGACCCAGCCCCCCTCCGTCGAGAGCCGGCGCTTATAACTTTCGATAACCTTCTTCGACATCAATTCGGAACGGAGGCG
>DASZKF010000245.1:0-5794 GCA_035947355.1 Pyrinomonadaceae bacterium
GGATGGTGTGCCCCCCTTGCGCGCGCGCGGGCGCGGACGCGGAAAGGATGACGAGGGCGGCGGTGACGAATGCGAATATTCTGGCTTTCATGACTTGATCCCTTCGGGGCTGGGCGGCGCCGGCGCGGAATGAACTTTCGGGTGGAAAGGATTCTAAATGGAGCTGGCCGGGAAGCAAAAGTGGTGGAGTCTCCCGGACGGAGACCCCACCACGAAAATCAAACAACCAGAACGCAGGTCGGTTAGAAGCTGAACTTCACGCCGAACTGGAAAGCGCGCGGGCCGCCAGTGCCGAAGATGCTGGTGGTGCGCGAGATCGGGCGGAACGTCGTGACGAGCTGCGGGTTCGCCGTGTTGGCCGGCGTCGCCGCCGGGATGATGACGTTCGAGAGCCCGCCCGTCAGGTTGGCGACGTTGAAGACGTTGAAGACGTCCATGCTCAGGTCGAGTCGCATGGTCTCGGAGAAGCCGATCCGCTTGGTGAGGCGGATGTCCTGCGAGATCAGGGAGTCGCCGCCGATCTGCGCGTCCGCGGGCAGGAGCGCCAGGTCGCGCAGGGGCGTGCCCTGCGGGTCGGTCGCGCCCGGGACGGCGATGTTGTCGTTGTAGTTGGTGATCAGGGCGTTGAGTTCCTCGACCGACGTGATGTCACGGCCGATGCTGCCGAAGCGCGTGCCCGGCAGGTAGGAGGCGAAGGTGCCCGCGCCGTGGATGTCCACGAAGTCGGGCAGCTCGGCGAAGGTCGGAAGGCCGCTGAACATGGTCGAGATGAAGGACACGTTCCAGCCGCCGAGGATGTTGCGCTTGGCCCAGTTGTCGCTGCCCCTGAAGAAGGGCAGGTCCCAGATGCCGCTCAGCACCAGGCGGTGCGTGCGGTCGAGCGCGCCCGGCCCGTAGTCCTCGGCCTTGAAGTCGAACGGGTTGAAGAGCGCCGCGCCGAGGCCGAGGCCCTCGCCGCCGAACGTGTTCAGGCGCGAGAGCGCGTAGCTGCCGGTGAACTGGAAGCCGTTCTGGAAGCGGCGGTCAACGCGCACCAGCAGCGCCTTGTACTCGGAGAAGCCGGACGAGTCGGCGTACGGCACCGCCAAGTCGTAGTTCGGCAGCTTAGTCAGGAAGTTGCCGTTGGCGTCCACCGCCGCCGAGAAGTTGGCGTCGTACGAGAGGACTTCGTGCACGCCCTTGCGGTAGTTGAAGTCGGCCTGCAAGAGCAGGGCCCAGGGCAACTGCCGCTGGACGCCGAAGTTGAACTGTATCGAGTACGGCACCTCGAACTCGGTCGAGAAGAGCGGGCCGGAGATGTGCGCGCCAGGGCACAGCAGCGCGACCTGCTCCGTGCACGTCGCCAGGCGGTTGTTGATGTCGGCGCGGACGGCGTCAAAGAGCGGCAGCATGTCGCGCAGGCGGATGAAGCCCTCCGCGCTGCCCGGCGCGATGCCGAAGAACCCGTCGCCGCCGGGCAGCAGGTCGCTCGCCACGTCGCGCTGGACGAGGAACTGACCCGTCCCCGGGGGGCCGAGGTCGGCGCGCTCGAACAGGCGCAGGTTGTCAATCGTCGTGTCGTAGTAGATGCCGACGCCGCCGCGCAAGACCGTCGTACCCTTGCCGCCGAGGTCCCACGCGAAGCCGACGCGCGGCGCGAAGTTGTTAGTGTCGCGCGGTGCCGGCTCGGTGCCCTTGCCGAAGAGCGGCGCGATGATCTCGGGGCGACCGAGGTCGTGGTTCCAGAGGTTCGAGTCAATACGGTACTGGAGGCCGTAGTTGAAGGTGAAGTTCGGCGTGATCTTCCAGTTGTCGTTAAAGTAGACCTGGAAGCGGTGGTTGTTCGTCGTGTCCGAGTCGGTGTTGAAGGGCAGGGTGAAGTCGCCGACGCCGACGAAGATGTCGCGCACCGGGGCGTTCAGGAAGTCCTCCTCGGAGTCGTACACGCCGTCGGCAGGAATGAGGGGATCGAGCGCCGGGTTGCGCTGGCTGGGGCCCAGGATGCGGGCGACGCCCGGCACGAAGAACTGGATCAGGCCGCCGATCTGCGTGTACTCGTAGTTCCCGCCGAAGCGCCAGGTGTGGCTGCCGTTGACCCAGGTCAAATCATCCTTGAGCTGGTAGCGCTTCTGGGTCGTCGCCTGCGGCGTGATGCTGTTGTTGCCCGAACGCCAGATCGAGCCGCCTTCGAGCAGGCGAATCTCAGGGACGCCTTCCGTCACCGGGTCGATGGTGTTTTTAAAGTCGTTGAAGCTGAAGCGGAAGTCGTTCGCCAGGTTGGTGGTGAGCGCGCTCGTCAGGCCGGCGACGAAGCCGTCGGAGCGGTTCGAGTTGAGCTGGTCATTCGACCCGAAGATCCCGGTCGCGGACTCGCGCGGGACGATCCCTCGGCCGAGCGGGAAGGGGTTCTGCTGCTGGTTGTCGTTATGCGAGTAGCGGAAGAGCAGGTTGTGCTCGCTGCTGAGGACGACGTCGACCTTGCCCGTGATCAGGTCTTCGTCGAACGGGGCGCCGGTGAAGCCGGCGAAACCGCGCGTGACGGGCGGCGGGTTGCGGATGGAAGCGCCGTCCTGATTGTTCCGCTCGAGGCTGAAGAAGAAGAACGCCCTGTCTCTCTTGATCGGGCCGCCGATGGTGCCGCCGTACTGCTGGCGGTCGAACGGAATCTCTTCGGCCTGGGCGTCGGGGCTGATGCCGTGCGCCGCGTCCAGCCGGTCGAGGCCGGGGAACGCCGCCCACGCCGAATCACGGAAGTAGCCGAAGACGTTGCCGCGGAACTGGTTCGTCCCGGAGCGCGAGACGATGTTGACCGTCCCCGTCCCCGACGCGCCCGAGGAGACGTCCGTGTTAGAGATGCCGAGCTGGAACTCCTGGACGATCTCCTGCGAGAAGTTCTGCGTCGTGGTGCCGACGACGTTGTCCACCACCGACCCGCCGTCGACGGTGATCTGCGTCGAGCGTCCGGCCTGCCCGCCGATGGAGACGCCGGTGTAGTTGGCCTTCGTCGGGTCGAAGTTCCCGCCGTCGACCGTCTCGGTGCCGGGCTGGAGGCGCGCGAGGTCGAGGAAGTTGCGGCCGTTCAGGGGCAGGTTCTCGATCTGCACCGTTCCGACGACGCCCGCGACCGTGTTGTCCGTGCGGTCAATCTGCGCCTCGGAGGTGCCGACGACGTTGACCTCCTCGGCCGCGCCGCCGACCTGGAGCTGCACGTCGAGCGCCTGGTTCGTGCCGACGTCAACCTTCACGTCGGTGATGACCGAAGTCTTGAAGTTAGCCCCCTGCACCCTCACCTCGTAGGTGGCCGCCGGGAGCTGCTGGAGGCTGAACTGCCCGTTGTCGTTCGTGGTGGCGGAACGGGAGAAGTTCGTCGCCTTATTCGTCGCAGTGACCGTCGCGTTCTGCACCACCGCGCCCTGCGGGTCGGTCACCGTCCCTTCGATGGCGCCCGTGGTCTCTTGCGCTATCGCGAGCGGCGCAAAGCTAATCGTAATCATGACCAGCGAGAGCAGACTCGCCAGCCACTTGCTAAACTTGTCCTTCATCGGAAGACCTCCTCTTCGAGTTCGGTTGACGGTGGTCGGTGTAAGCGCGTCGGGCGTTTCTGACCGCTTGATCGGAAAGCTCTGCGCGGCGTGCGCGGGCCTTATTAAGATTGAAGTGGATGGGAACTAGCGAGAGTGCCGCGCGACCGCACCGCTTGACCGTAAATCCCCTTGGTGTGAATCCAGCAGAGCAAACCATATTCCAACAAACAGAACCGCCCGCCCGCCGCCCCGCATGTAAGGCTTTTGCCCCGAATTCCCCCAGGGGGCCACCCGGCCCGCGCCCTCGATATCCAGATTTTTCATCCATTTTTTTGAACAAGAGGGGGCGGGCGCGAGCCGCCGGCGGGCCGGGCAGCGTGGACTTCTGCGGAGGGGTTTGACTGGAGAGAGGGTGCGGGCGGGGGCGGGTGTCAAACCTCAAACCGGAGATTTGACACCCGTCGGCCTCGTCTATTTGGAGGGGGCCGGCTCGACGACGAACGGCACCGAGCCGCGGACGGTCTGCTTGCGCCGCTCGTCGCGGACGCTGAGGCCGAGTTCGTAGAGGCCGGGCGGGAGCGTCATCCGCAACTGTCCGCCGACCTCGACGCCGCGCGCGTCGCGGGCGACGACGAGCGGCGCGGCCGGCTGCCACGGGCCGACGTGCAGAGACTTCTCGCCCTGCTTGAGGTCGAGTTGCAGGGAGAGGCCCGACTCCTCGGCCGGCCCGTTGTAGACGCGCAGTTGGTAGATGAGCGGCTCGCCCTGCCGGTAGACCCTGACGCCGTGCCGCTGGCGGGCGCGCGGCGGCTCGCCCTCGCCGCCCGCGGCCGCCGCCGCGGGGTCGTCGCGCAGGAAGATGCTGGAGAGCGTCAGCTTGCCGCGCGTGAGGTCGGGCACCTCGACGACGACGCTGGAGGTGCCGACGCGCTCGGTCGAAGGCTCGCGCACGCCGAAGCGTATCTGGTAGAGGCCCGGCTTGAGGCCGAGCCGCTTGACCGACTCCAGCCCCTGCCGGCGGAGCAGTTCGGCGCGCGCCGGCGCGAGGCTGCTCCGGACCGTCTCGGGGAAGCTCTTGACGAGCTTGCCGTCGAGGTCGTAGACGGCGGTGACGGTTTCAAGGTCGAGCGCGAGCCGCTTGTCGGGCCCCTCGCGGAAGTCGAGCCCGCCGGCCTCGACGAGCGCGCGGAACGAGACCTGCGCCTCGTCCGACGCGCCGACGAAGAACTGCGCCGTGGCGACGACGGGGATGGCCGTCGTCGGCAGCGGCGAGAGCAGCGCCCGGACGAAGCGCTGCTGCGGCGTCTGCGCCTCGGCCTCCGGCGGTTCGGGCCGGTAGCCGCGCTGCGTCCTGACTTTGTAATCCGGACGGTTCTTCAGGCGCAGGGTGACGCGCCGGAACTTATTGCCCTCCTCGCCCGGCGACTGGTAGGCGATGCGGTAGTAGACGCGCCCCGCTTCGAGCGCGAGTGAGAGCGCCTTGCCGAGGTCGTTGACGTTGAAGAACGCCTCCCCGCCCGTGTCCTTCGCCAGGGCGTTCATCCCGTTCTGCGACTCGTTGAAGGAGGCCGAGAGCTGGCCCGCGAGCTGCGTGACGGCGCGGCCCGCGGAGACGTCGCCGGCCGACACGTCGAAGACCGGGTTGGGGGCGAGGCCGCGCGCGTCGAAGGCGTGGATGACGACGCCGGAGCGGGCCGCGCGGCTGACGGCCCGCTCCACGTCCGCGGTGTCGGTCTCGCCGCGCGCGTCGGCCAGCGAGAAGCCTTCGGAGAAGTACGCGACGAGGCGCTGGCCGGGCAGGCGCGCGAGCTGCTCGGCCGCGGCCCGCAGCGTCGCCAACGCCGCGCGACGGCGCAGCGCCGTCTCGGACAGGATGGCCGTCGCCTTCTGCCGCGCGTAGACCTTCTGCGGGTAGTCGGCCGGCATCCCCTGCGCGGGCAGGAAGGTGTTGACGCCGTCCTCGGCGCGGACGATCTTGGCCGCGAGCGCCGTGGCCTCGCCCTCGTAGTTCTCCTCGCGGACGACCTGCGCGGCGAGGTGCGGCGTGAAGAAGCTCGGCGCCTGCGCGAACTGCGGGTGGAGCCGCTCGACGGCGAGCCGCAGCAGCTCGCGGTCGCGCGTGAACTGACCGAGGAGCCCGCCGCCCCCCGAAGTGCTCACGACCGCGGCCACGTCGCGCGCGCCCATCTGCTCGTCAATGAATTTGCGCATGGCCTGCTTGGCCTGCGCGAGCCCGCCGGGCGTGAGGTGCAGCGTGTCCGCGAGGAGGACGACGGCCCGGCCCGGGGGGG
>DASZKF010000246.1:0-7211 GCA_035947355.1 Pyrinomonadaceae bacterium
GGGGCAGGTGCCGGACTACACCTGCATGGTCACGGAGTGGGTCAAGGAGGTCGCGCCCTTCCCCGTCATCGTCAAGCTCACGCCGAACGTGACGGCGATTAACCCGCCGGCGCGCGCGGCCGTCCGCGGCGGGGCCGACGCCCTCTCCTTAATCAACACCATCAACTCGATCATGGGCGTCAACCTCGACACGCTCGTCCCGCACCCGAACGTCGCGGGCAAGGCCGCGCACGGCGGCTACTGCGGCCCGGCCGTCAAGCCAATCGCCCTCAACATGGTCTCGGAACTCGCCCGCGACCCCGAGGTGAATGTCCCGATCAGCGGCATCGGCGGCATCTCGACCTGGCGCGACGCGGCCGAGTTCCTCCTCCTCGGCGCGACCAACGTGCAGGTCTGCACGGCCGTCATGCACTACGGCTACCGCATCGTCGAGGACATGATTGACGGCCTCTCGAACTACCTCGACGAGAAGGGCTTCGCGAGCGTCAGAGAGATCATCGGCCGCTCGGCGCCGCGGGTCACGGACTGGGGCAACCTCGACCTCAACTACCAGACGGTCGCCCGCATAGACCACACGAAGTGCATCCGCTGCAACCTCTGCCACGTCGCCTGCGAGGACGGCGCGCACCAATGCATCCCGCTCGTCCCCGTGGGCGGCGAGCGCCTCCCCGTCGTGGACGAGCACGAGTGCGTCGGCTGCAACCTCTGCTACCTCGTCTGCCCCGTGCCGGGCTGCATCTCGATGGTGCGCCTCGACGACGGCACCAGCCCCCTGACTTGGCGCGAGCTGACGGCCGCGCCCGTCCCCTCGGAAGAACCCTCATGACGGATGAGCAAAGACTGAAGCTTCAGCGGCTGGAGAAAGAGCTTGGCGAGTTAAAGTCGGAAGTCGGCATGGCGGAGCCTAACCGCTTCTTTAGCTTCCTCGACCGCGCGGTCAAGTACTGGGTCATCTGGGTCGTGCTCGGCGCCTTACTGATCCACGTTGTCTACGGCGTCCCCTACTTTGAGAGTATCCAGAACTCCTCGATCACCACCAAGTCGTCGGAGTATTACCGCCAGCTCGGCGACAGGATGGCGGAGCACGCCGAGTTCCGCGCCGCCGAGGAGGCGTACCTCAACGCCCTCAAGGTCAACCCGAACAACATCAAGGCTACCCACGTGCTGATGCGGGTGCAGGTGATGAACCCGACGATCCAGGGCGGGCGCTACGAGCCGGCCGTCGTGGATTCGCGGCTGGGGTTCCTGAAGAAACTGTTCCCCGACGACTACCTCCTATCCTACTGGGAGGGGATCAAGCTCAGGGATCAAAGGGAATCGAAAGGGCGAAGGACTGCTTCGCCGTCTCCACCCGGAGGAACAAGAATTTCATCGGCGGCTTCATCGAGCTAGGCTACACCAACCTCATCGCGGGCGACTCGATGGACGCCGCGATGGAGAACTTCAAGAAGGCGCTGGCCCTCGACGTGACGTACGCGACGGCCAACAACAGCCTCGGCTACTGCCACCTCTTCAAGGCCCTCGCGCCCGACACGGCCGAGGCCGAGGTGGCGCCGAACCTCCAGTCCGCCCTCACCCACTTCAACTCAGCCGACGGGGTCTCCGGCGAGGCGGACGGTCGGCATGTACATTAGGGTGATTGGCGACGCGGTCGGCCAAGGGGTGGAGTTCCTTTCCAGGGAATCCGACCACAAGGCCGTCGTGCTGGACACCATCCCCGATCAGCACCTCGACTTCGCTTTCGTCATCTGCCCGCCAAAATACCCCGAGTGCTGGCCCTACCGGAGGCGCTGCCCCTGCGAGCGCCCGCAGTCCTAAGACGTGCCGCGCCGCACAGTCGTCTCCTCGACGCCGTAGCCGGCCTGCGCTTCCTACACCCAGGCCGGCCGGGGTTTGACCGGCGGCGAAAAGAGAGGGGGCGGCGCGTGTCACGCCGCCCCCTCTGTCGGGAGTCAGGCACGGGGCCTGAGCTTAGTGTCCGTTCGGTTACGGGATGCTGGCCCCGGCGGCGCAGCTCTGGATGGCCGACTTCTGGCTGCCGCTGATGAGGCCCTGGGCCTTCAACTGGTTCGCCAGGTGCGCGACGCCGCTGACGAACTGGCCGTGGTTCGACGAGCCGGCACCGATCTGCTGAATCAGGTCGGAGACCGTGCAGCCGTTCGTGAACAGCGTGTTCGGGACGCCGGTGTCGCAGCCGCCGATGACGACCGTCGGCCCGAGGTCGGAGGTGTCGTCGCAGTCGAGGTCGGTCGCGAGGCCGTCGTTGTCGGCGTCGGGGAACCAGCCCACGTCACGCATCAGCTCCAGCGTCAGGTCGTCCGGGGCCGAGAGCTTGTGGGTCAGGTCGGGGTTGATCGCCGGCTCCATTAGCAGGTTCTTGAAGGCGATGGTGTCGTAGTGCGAACCCGACGAGCCGCCCACGACCGGGTTCGGCATGTAGAGCCGCACGCGGCCGAGCGTGTCGGCGCCGGCGAGGATGCTGTTGTCCTTGCCGATGGAGGCCGTGACGGGCAGCGCGCCGATGATGGCGAGGCCGTCGGCCCGCGTCAAACTCACGGCCGGGATGGTGACGGCCGGGTCAACGCCGGCCATCCCCGGAGGCGCCCCGGCCGCGTTGGCCGCGTTGTTGTAGATGATGACCGCGGTGGCCCCGGCGGCCTGCGCGTTCGCCGCCTTCACGACGAAGCCGCAGGTCCCGCGCTCGACGAGCGCGATGTTGCCGGCGACGGCCGCGGCGTTGGTGAACGGCGTGCAGCCGTCCGTCGTCGCGGGGCCGGCGGCGTTCGCCGCGTCAGCCGCCGGCACGACGCTGCCGACGACGGGGCTGGCGAGGCTGCTGATGGGCGTGCCGAAGGCCGCCGTCCCGAACTGGTAGGTGCCGGCGATGGAGGCCGGCGAGAGCACGCGGACTTCGGGGCTTCCGAAGACGAGCACGCTCGGCGCGGCGGCCGTCACGGTCGCGCCGTCCCAGACGACCCGGCCGTAGCGGATGGCCGAAGCCTGGCGCTGCGCCTGCGTCATGTCGCTCCAGTGCAGGCCGTTGGTCGTGTCGAGCGTGAAGTGCGAGTAGACGTCGGTCTGGACGGGGTAGAAGCGCGGGCCGTCGAAGAAGCCGCCGAGGTTGGCGCCGGTGGACTCGTTGACGAAGTTCTGGAAGCCGAGGCCGTGGCCGAACTCGTGCAGCAGCACGGCGACGAGGTCGTTCTGCGCGCCGTGGTTGTTGTCTATGCCGAGGTAGAAGTTGAAGTTCGTGCTGAACTGGCAGTTGATGTCGGGGGCGGTCGTGTCGAGGTCGTGGCCGGCCCGCTTGTCGGCGAGGGCCGAGCTGTGCCAGGTCGCCGGGAAGAGCGGGCCGGGGAAGAGGCCGCTCGGCGTGAAGTCGGAGAAGACGTCCCAGGCGCCGGCGCTGCCGAGCACGTTCGGGGCGAGCGGGTTGAAGGCCGCGACGATGTAGATCGTCTCGGGGCTGTCAATGGTCTGGCCCCAGATGTCGGCGGCGTGCTGGAACGCGATCTGGCGCTGCTCGCCGAGCGTCGTGCCGGTGTTGCCGCCGACGGGGGCGGCCGGGGTCGGGTCGTTAAAGCCCTCGCCCGGCCCGTCGTTGATGATGATCACGATGTTGGCCGCGGCGTGGGCGCGGTCGGCGCCGACGAGCAGGAGCGCGAACAAGGCGAAGAGGGCGAAGGTCGTTTTGGCTGAGAAGATTTTTCGCATCGTCGTTTCTCCTTACTGCGCTGCGGCCGCGCCCGCTTCGACGAGGCCGAGGAACTCGGCGGCGTCTTCGAAATTGGTCACGCACTTGATCTCCATCGTGCCGTCGGCGCGGGGCCGGGCGATGGTCACGGGGCCGAAGCGCCCTTCGAGCGTCACCTGCTTGGTGCCGTCGGCGAGCGTCTTCGCCGTCAGGCCCTCGGTCGAGCGGCTGGTCAGCTGCTTGAGCGAGGCGACCAGCTCCTGCGTCTCCTCGGCCGTCGGCTTCCTGACCTTGCCCGTCTGCTTGTCGACCGTGATCTCGCGGGTGGCGACGTAGGTCTTGCCGTCGTTGACCGTGGGGGCGGCCTTCGGCGTCTTCGCACGGCCGTTGCCCTGCCGCGACGCCTGCGTAAAGACGACGCCGAGGCCGAGCACCAGGATGACGGCCGCGAGGATCGCGACCAGGCGGCGCTTCCCGCCTCGGGGGGCTCTCTTGCGTGAGTTACTCATCTCTGTTTGACTCCTTATGGTTGGCAGAGTTTCGGGTCTCTGGTTGTCGGGTTGCGAGAATCCTTCCGGGTATGAAGGCGGCCCGTCGCGGCGCGCGGGGCGGCCGGCGGGTCGGGGGAGCCTGTAGGAGGCACACGATGATGGTCTGTCGGTAAGAGCAACGGCCGAGCTTCACTGCTTCGGTCGGCGCACGCGAGGCGAGGGCGTGCGGAAGTGCTTTCGTGATTTGGGGCTTTTACCTGAGGCCGGAGACAACGTCGGCGAAAGGCATGCGAGCGATGTGCGCGGGAGAGTAATGCATGTCTGCGCGCCTGTCAATGGTCGGGCGTGCGCGGGCGTGGATTTTTTTCGCCCGGCAGGGGGCCGACCCGTCGCTCCCCGTGCTCCGGCCGTATACGGAGATGGATAAACTCCGAATAATTAAATCTTCCACGCCCCGCGGGTCTTCGCATACACTGTCGGGCGTCTTACCGGAACCGGAGCGGGCGGAGGTGGCGGATGGAGGAGACGGCGGCGCGGCTGGTGCTCGACCTGTCTGAGGTCGGGGCGGAGGACGTGGCGACGGTCGGCGGCAAGTGCGCGAGCTTGGGCGAGCTGTTCCGCCAGCTCGTGCCGAAGGGGGTGCGCGCGCTCGACGGGTTCTCGACGACGAGCACGGCCTACCGGCTCCACCTCGCCTCGGACGGGCTGGAGCGGCGGCTGCGCGAGGTCCTGGCCGCGCTCGACCCCGAAGACAACTACTCGCTCAAGGAGGTCGGGCACAAGGCGCGGACGGCCGTGCTGGAGACGCCGCTGCCGCAGGAGCTGCGGGCGGCCGTCCTCGAAGGCTACCGCCGGCTCGAAGGGCGCGCGCACCGCAACTGCGAGGTGGCCGTGCGCTCTTCGGCGACGGCCGAAGATTTGCCGGACGCCTCCTTCGCCGGCCAGCAGGACACCTACCTCAACGTGCGCGGGGCCGACCGCCTGCTCGACTGCGTCCACCGCTGCTTCGCCTCGCTCTGGACCGACCGCGCCATCTCTTACCGCGAGACGATGGGCTTCGACCACTTCGAGGTCGCGCTCGCCGTCGGCGTCCAGCCGATGGTGCGCTCCGACCTCGCCTCTTCGGGCGTCATGTTCACGCTCGACACCGAGTCGGGCTTCCGCGAGGTCGTCACCATCAACGGCGCGTGGGGATTGGGCGAGGCCATCGTGCAGGGGTTGGCGACGCCGGACGAGTGGGTCGTCTTCAAGCCGACGCTCCGGCAGGGCTACCGCTCCATCGTCAGCCGCCGGCTCGGGGGCAAAGAGGTCAAGATGGTCTACGGCCTCGAAGAGAAGGGTACGCGCGTGCGCGAGGTGGTCGAGGCGCAGCGGCAACGTTTCTCTTTAGACGACTACGAGGTCTTGCAGCTCGCGCGCTGGGCCTCAGTCATCGAGGATCACTACTCGGAGCGCGCCGGCCGCCGCCAGCCGATGGACATCGAGTGGGCGAAGGACGGCCGCACCGGCGAACTCTACGTCCTCCAGGCGCGGCCCGAGACCGTGCACTCGACGCGGCGCGAGAGCTACGTCGAGACCTTCCGCCTGACGGGCGGGCACGGCGCGCCGGTCTGCACGGGCCAGGCCATCGGCCAGAAGGTCGCGCAGGGGCGCGTCCACGTCCTGCACGACCCCGACCACCTCACCGAGTTCAGCGAGGGCGACGTGCTCGTGACCTCGATGACCGACCCGGCCTGGGAGCCGATCATGAAGCGCGCCGCGGCCATCGTCACCGACCGCGGCGGGCGCACCTGCCACAGCGCCATCATCAGCCGCGAGCTGGGCCTGCCCTGCATCGTCGGCACCGGCGACGCGACGCACAAGCTCGCGACCGGCCTCGACGTGACGGTCTCGTGCGCCGAGGGCGCGCAGGGCAACATCTACGAGGGGCTGGTCGAGTTCGCGGTCGAGCGCCACGCCGTCTCCGAAGAGGGCCGGCCGCGGACGCAGGTCCTGATGAACGTCGGCGACCCCGACCACGCCTTCTCCGTCGCGCAACTGCCGAACGACGGCGTCGGCCTCGCCCGCCTGGAGTTCATCATCAACAACCACATCGGCGTCCACCCGATGGCGCTCGTCCGCTACCCGAAGCTGGCGCGCGAGGAGGACGTGCGCGAGATCGCCCGGCGGCTCGGCGAGGAAGACCCGCGCGACTTCTTCGTCCGCCGCCTGGCCGAGGGCGTCGGCCGCATCGCCGCCGCCTTCTACCCGAAGCCGGTCATCGTGCGGATGTCCGACTTCAAGTCGAACGAGTACGCGCGGCTCATCGGCGGGCGCGAGTTCGAGCCGGAGGAGGAGAACCCGATGCTCGGCTTCCGCGGCGCGTCGCGCTACTACGACGAGCGCTACCGCGAGGGCTTCCGGCTCGAATGCCTCGCGCTGTGCCGCGTGCGCGAGGAGATGGGCCTCACGAACGTCAAGGCGATGATCCCCTTCTGCCGCACGGTCGAGGAGGGCGAGAAGGTGATTGGGTTGATGCGCGAGTACGGGTGCCCGCAGGGCGAGAACGAGTTGGAGATTTACGCGATGTGCGAGCTGCCCGCCAACGTCGTCTTCGCCGACGAGTTCCTGCGCGTCTTCGACGGCTACTCCATCGGCTCGAACGACCTCACGCAGCTCGCCCTCGGCCTCGACCGCGACTCGGAGATGGTCGCCCACCTTTTTGATGAAAGGAACGGCGCCGTCGAGCGGATGGTCGCGCAGGCCATCGAGGCCGCCCGCCGCGCCGGCAAGAAGATCGGCATCTGCGGCCAGGCCCCCTCGGACTACCCGGAGTTCGCCCGCTTCCTCGTCGAGCGCGGCATCAACTCCATCTCGCTCAACCCCGACACCGTCGTCCAGACCACCAAGATCATCCTCGACGCCGAGGCCGAGTGCGCCGCCCCCACCCCGGAGGCAGCCCAACTGCACGAGGCGTGACAGTCAGAAGCCCGACCGTGAGGGAGGGCGTTGTGCTTGCGTTAGCGTCAACGCCCTCCCTCACGGTC
>DASZKF010000247.1:0-2696 GCA_035947355.1 Pyrinomonadaceae bacterium
GACGCGCTCCGGCGTGACGGCCTGCTGCTCCACACCTACAAAGACGGGCGCGCCAAGCAGGAGGGTTTCCATGACGACTACGCCTTCTTCATCTCCGGCCTCGTCACGCTCTTCGAGACGACCGGCGACGCGCGCTGGCTCAAGGAGGCGGTCGCGCTCACGGACAAGATGATCGAGGAGTTCTGGGACGAAGAGGGCGGCGGCTTCTTCTACACGGGCCAAAGCGGCGAGCAGCTCATCGTCCGCAACAAGGACTACTTCGACAACGCGACCCCTTCCGGCAACTCCGTCGCCGCCGAGGCCCTTCTGCGCCTCTCGACGCTGACCGGCAACGAGGACTACAGGAGGAAGGCCGTCAACGTCCTCCGCCTCGTGCGCGACCTCGCCGAGCGGCACCCGACGGCCTTCGGCTACGCCCTCGGCGCGTTCGACTTCTACCTCTCCACGCCGAAGGAGGTCGTCGTCGTCACGCCCCGCGGCGGCGATGCCGGCCCCTTCGGGCGGGAAATCTGGGGCCGATACGTCCCGAACAAGGTCGTCGTCGAGGCCCAGGAGGGCGACGATACGCTCGCCGACCTCGTGCCGCTCCTCCGCGAACGCACCGCGCTGGAAGGTAAAACGACCGCCTACGTCTGCGAGCACTACACCTGCCAGCAGCCCGTCACCGACCCGGCGCAGCTAGCCGAACAACTCGCCTGATGCGATTGCTGTTGGGCGTAGGGTAAGGTTCATTTCAACACAGAGGGCACGGAGGAATCACAGAGATCACAGAGAAGAAGTGGTTTTCTCTGTGCCCTCCGTGTGACTCTGTGCCCTCTGTGTTGAAATGGGGATACGTCTTAACTCAACAGTGAAGCCGATCCGTTCGCCTTCACTCGGACGCGGCGCGGAGGGCTTCGAGGAGGGCTTCTCCGAGGCTTTTAATCTTCGACTCGCCCAGCCCGTAAATCCCGGCCAGGGCTTCGAGGCTCGCCGGACGCTCGCGCGCGAGGTGCTCGAGCGTCCGGTCGGAGCAGATCATGTAGGCCGGCACGCGCTGCGCGTGCGCGCGCTCCAGTCGCCACTTCTTGAGCCTCGTCACCACCCGCTTGTCTTCGGGCGTCAGCACGAAGGGCGCGGGCGCCGCCGTCCTCCTCCTCCGCGGCGCGCGCGGCTCGCCCGGCTTCACCTCGGCCGCCGCCAGGACCCTTTCGAGCAGCCCGCGCTCGGCCAGAAGCCGCTTCAGCTCCTCGTAGACGCGCAGCGTCACCCGCGCGTCGCGCGCCGCGTAGGCGAGTTGCGCGCGCGTCAGCGGGCGGCGGCGCCAGTTCGACTTCTGCAACGTCTTGTCGAGCGGGAGGCCGAAGAGGTGTTCGGTGACGGCGGCGAGGCTGTGCGAGGCGAGGCTGAGGACGGCGCGCGACATCGGGAGCGTGTCTATGAAGCCCTGCGGGGCGAGGCCCGCGGCCCGCAGGACGCCGTCGTCGAACCTCGCGTTATGCGCGACCATCCGCAGCGCGGGCGACTCGACGAGCGCCCGCAGCGGCTCGACGCCGGTCGCCAGAACGTCAACCACCAGCACGTCGCCCGCCGCCGCCGCGAGCTGCACGAGCGAGACGCGCGAGCGCCTGGCCGCGGCCTCCCAGTAGGTCTCCGTGTCGAGGCCGATGAGCGTCTCGGCCGCGAGCGGCGCGAGCTCTCCCGGCAGGCGGGCCGGGTCGTCCACCAGGCGCCACGTCGTCTCGGTGATGAAGTTGGTCCCGCTCAAGAGCGCTCCGGCGGCGGCCCTAACCAAAAGGCGCGCCACTGGAGCGGGCGCGCCTTCGAGACTTCTGTTGTGAACGGCGAACTACGAGTTGCGGTTGTTGGTGTTGCCGCCGGCGTTGGTGTTGGTGTTGCCGCCGCGGTTCATGTTCCCGTTCATGTTGGTGCCGCCGCCGGCGTTGGTGTTGGCGTTCATGTTGCCGGCGTTGGCGTTCGCGTTCGCGTTCATGTTCGTGTTGCCGGCGTTCGTGTTCAGGTTGGTGGTGTTCATGTTGCCGGCGTTCGTGTTCATGTTCGCGTTCGCGTTGGCGTTCCCGTTGGCGTTATTCGTGTTCTCCGCCGGTGAACAGGCCGTCCACACGCTGGCGACGGCGAGGAGAGTCAGAAGTGCTAAGGTTCTTCGCATCGAGTTTCCTCCTGTACCCCCGAGGGGGTCAGTTTGTAAGGAGCTGCGCGGGCCGCAGGCGCGCGGTTCGGCGGGAGCGTTTCCGCGGCAGCTCGGGTTCAGGGGTTTTGGTTGCAGATGCCCGCTCCCGCCTGGGCATACCGCCGCCTCGGGAGAGACCACCTTGCCTGGCACTGCGTCGTAAGAAGCTGGTTTGTGGCCGCGCCTGACGTGGCAGACCAAAGTCGCGCCGGCGTGGGCCGCCTCCGCCCCCGCCGCCCCTGGTCGAAGCCCGCGTTCTCGGCGCGGCCGCCGTCCGGCGACCGCCTTCGAGCTCGACGGGGGCGCTGCCCGCGCTGCGGCGAGGGTCGCGTGAGTTTCCCCAACAGTCTGCCCTTAAAGTCTTGCGGCGGGCGCACTGTAGCATAGGAACAGCCCGAAATACACGATTTTTTTTCGCCCGTCAAGGCGGCAGACAGCACGCCCTGCGGGGTACGACAGTAGAGTTTTCGGCCCCCGCGCGCGGCGCCGGCGGCCACAGCCGAAAGCCTTCAGCGGCGTCGCGCGC
>DASZKF010000248.1:0-19133 GCA_035947355.1 Pyrinomonadaceae bacterium
GTTCCAAGTTCCAAGTTGAAGAGCCCGTCTCAACTTGGAACTTGGAACTTTGAACCTGGAACTTTTTTACAGCTCTTGCGGCGGGTTCTGGGAGACGACGACGCGGGAGACGAGCGGGGGGAAGGCGTTGCTGGTGAGCCAGTCGAGGTAGGGCGCCGAGACGTGCGTGACGGGGAGGGCGACGATCTCGGGCGTGTCGTAGGTGTGCAGCGACCTGACCTCACGCTCCAGCTCGTCGAAGCAGGCGGAGGTCGTCTTGGCGAGCAGCAGGAACTCGGGCGCGCGGTGCACCTCGCCCTTCCAGCGGTAGACCGACTCCATCTGCGGCATGATCTGGACGCACGCCGCCAGATGCGCCCCGACCAGCATCTCGGCCAGCCGCGACGCCTCCTCCTGACTCCCCGCCGTCATCATCACCACGATCGCCGCCGAATTCGCCTCTGCCACGATGAACCTCCAAAGAGAAATGATGAATGCGGAATGATGAATGATGAATGTGACGAGGGTTGAATGATTTAATTCATCATTCCGCATTCATCATTCATCATTTTCTTCTTCTTCCTCGTCCGTCGTGCCGGTCAGCGGGGTCGTGTCGCTGCCGAAGAAGGAGTCGTAAAGTTCCTGCGCGCGGTCGAGGTCGCGCTCGTCTACGAGGACGAGGGCGCCGGGCGCGGTCGTCGAGAGCAGCGGCGAGAAGGCGTCCATGCCGCCCGACTGGACGGCGGCGCGGATGCCGTTCTGCGTGAGGATGTCGTGCACCATCTCGGCCTCGGTCGGCGACCCGACGTTGTGCAGCGGCACGAACCGCGCCTCGCTGTGATCCCTGACCGTGTTCTCGGCCGTCAGGCGCTCGACCAGCTCCGCGCCGTCGTCCGGGCACACGCCGATGCCCGCCTCGTACTCCGACTCGCAAACAGGGCAGAACATTTCCAGACTCCCCCACCAGATTGAATTGTTCGGGAACTGCTCGGGACGGACGGATTATACAACAAAAGAGGGTGCCGGGCTCCGGGTTTTGGGTGCCGGGCAAAGCAAGCCGCTTTCACCTAGCACCCAAAACCCAGCACCCGGCACCTTTTCTTTCCCCGTCACTTCTTCTCGAACGGGATTTCCTCGAAGTGGGTCATGCGCTTGAAGTCGCTGAAGCGGCGGTTGATCTCTTCGTGCGTGAGGCGGCGGACGCGGTCGGTGCCGAACTCCTCGACGTTGAAGGAGGCCATCACCGAGCCGAAGGTGATGGCGCGCCGCAGCGTCGCGTCGTCAACCCGCTCGTGGCCGGCGAGGTAGCCCATGAAGCCGCCGGCGAAGGTGTCGCCCGCGCCGGTCGGGTCGAAGACGGATTCGAGCGGGTAGGCGGGGATGGCGAAGTAGGCGCCCTCGGTGAACATCGCCGCGCCGTACTCGCCGCGCTTGATGACGAGCGCCCGCGGCCCCCACGAGAGGATTTTGCGCGCGGCGCGGATGAGGTTCGGCTCGTCGGCGAGCTGGCGGGCCTCGGCGTCGTTGATGATGACGACATCTACGGCGCTGACGGCGTCCTTGACCCGCGCGGGCACGCTCGTGATCCAGTAGTTCATCGTGTCGAGCGCGACCAACTCCGCGCCCCGCACCTGCTCGCGCACTTCGAGCTGGAGTTCCGGCTGGATGTTGCCGAGGAAGACCATCCGCGCGCGGCGCGACTCGGCCGAGAGCTTCGGGCGGAAGTCGGCGAAGACGTTGAGCTGGGTGTCGAGCGTGTGGGCCGTGTTGAGGTCGAAGTCGTAGCGGCCGCGCCAGAAGAAGGTCCTGCCCGCGGGGACGCGTTCGAGGTCGTCGGTGTTGATGCCGCGCTCCTCGAAGACCGCCATCTCCTCCCGGCCGAAGTCGCCGCCGACGACGCCGACCACCCGCACGTCGGCGAAGAAGCTGGCCGACAGAGAGAAGTGCGTGGCCGAACCGCCGAGCATCTTCTCGCGCTCCCCGAAAGGCGTCTCGACCGCGTCGAACGCCACCGAACCGACGACAAGCAAGGACACGTGGTTAGAATTCTCCTTCGTCGAATCAGTTTCAGGTTCCAAGTTTCAAGTTCCAAGTTAAAAGCCGCTTGTCTTTAACTTGAAACTTGGAACTTGGAACTTGAAACTTTTGTTATTGCTGCGTTCCGCCGAGCCGGGCGAGGGTCGCCTCGGCCTCCTTGCGGAATTTGCTTTCGGGGTAGCCCTTGACGAGGCGGGTCAGGTAGTCCCGCGCGCCGCCGCGCAGCTTCTCCGGCGCGTACACGTCTTCGGCGCCGGGCAGCGCGGCGGGCGGCTTCTGTTTGCCCTTGCCTTCGGCGAGGTAGAGGCTGCTCATGCCGGCGATGTAGAGCGCCTCGTCGAGCCGCGTGAACTCGGGGTAGCCCTCGATCAGCTCCTCGGCGCGCTTGAAGGAGGCGAAGTAAGCCTTCTTCATCTTGAAGTAGTGGCGGGCCACTTCGAGGTTGTGCAGCGCGTCCTTCTCGACCTCCGTGTCCTTGATGACCGCCGGGTCAGGCCCCTTCGCCACCGTGCCCGTCTGCGCCCCGGCCGGCACCGCCGCCGCGGCCACCAGCGCCACCCCGCCGAGAACCAATGCGATTTTCTTCATATTCAAACCTCAACAGAAGTTGTCAGTCGTCAGTCGTCAGTTATCAGTTTTGTCTTTACTGACAACTGATAACTGATAACTACGATTCACGATTCACGTACTTTTCGATGATCGCTTCGAGCTTCTTCGTTGTCGCCGCGGGCCAAAGCTCCTGCGGGGTGAAGATGGCGCTCTTGAGGGCCGAGCCGCAGGCGCAGCCCCGCCCCCGGCCCGCCAGCGCGCGGACGGCCTCGCGCATGACGAGCTGCGCGTTGCGGACGTTCTTGTTGAGGTACTCGACGACCGTCTCGACCGAGACGGCGTCGTGCCCCTCGTGCCAGCAGTCGTAGTCGGTGACGAGGGCGAGCGCCGAGTAGCAGATTTCGGCCTCGCGGGCGAGCTTGGCCTCCTGCAAGTTGGTCATGCCGATCACGTCCATGCCCCACGAGCGGTAGACGTTCGACTCGGCCTTCGTCGAGAACGCCGGCCCCTCCATGCAGAGGTACGCGCCGCCGCGGTGGACGCCCACCCCGGCCGCCCGGCAGGACGCTTCGAGCACGTCGCCCAGCTCGCCGCAGACCGGGTGCGCGAAGGTGATGTGCGCGACGATGCCGTCGCCGAAGAAGGTTGACTCGCGGGCGCGGGCGCGCGTGCGGTCGAAGAACTGGTCGGGGATGACCATGTCGAGCGGGGCGTACTGCTCCTGCAAGGAGCCGACGGCCGAGGCCGACAGTATCCGCTCGACGCCGAGCAGCTTCATCGCGTAGACGTTGGCGCGGAACGGAAGCTCCGACGGCAGCAGGCGGTGGCCCCGGCCGTGGCGCGGCAGGAAGGCGACCCGCTCGCCTTCGAGCGTGCCGACGATGAAGGCGTCCGACGGCGGCCCGAACGGCGTCTCGACCCTCACCTCCTCGACCTCTTTCAGCTCCGGCATCTGGTAGAGGCCGCTGCCCCCGATGATGCCGATCTTCGCGGTCGTCATGTTCAGTCTCTCGCTCCGTAGGGTGTCTCAGCGAAAATCAGTCGCCCGCAACGCCGACGGCGCGCAGCTTCCCTTCCTCCTCGACGAGGCGGGCGAGCGGCGCTTCCGGGTCGTGGTAGAAGAGGCAGAGCCAGCCCTCGCGGGCGGCGCGGGGCAGGAGCCGCCGCTTGGCTTCGAGCGTCTCGACGGGGTAGAGGTCGTAGCCCATGACCCAGGCGAGCGGCAGGTGCGCGCGCGTGGGGACGAGGTCGGCGAAGCCGAAGAGGGTGCGGCCGCCCCGTTCGAGTCGCACGCACTGCATCGTGCGCGAGTGGCCCGCCACGGTCTCCAGAGTCAGCCCCGGCAAGACCTCGTAGGCGTCGGGCTTCAGCTCAAGCTGCCCGCTCTCGGCCAGGGGCCGCCAGTTCTCGCTGAGGTAGCTGGCGCGGTCGCGCTCGTGCGGGCGTTCGGCGTGCTCGAACTCGGCGCGCGAGACGAAGTAGCGCGCGTTGGGGAAGGCCGGGGCGGGGCGGCCGTCAGGGTCTAACCTCGTGTTGCCGCCCGCGTGGTCGAAGTGGAGGTGCGTGTTGACGACGACTGTCACCTGCTCGGGCGCGCAGCCGGTCAGGGCCAGCAGCCGCTCGCCCAGGCTCCCCTCGCGGCTGATGCCGTAGAGGGCGGCCTGCCGCGGCGTCCACTTGTCGCCGATGCCGGTCTCGACGAGGACGCGCTCGCCGGCCGCCTCGACGTAGAGGCAGTTCATGTTGAGCCGGACGCGGTTCTCCTCGTCGGGCGGCGCGACGCGCGACCAGAGTGCGCGCGGCACGACGCCGAACATCGCCCCGCCGTCGAGGCGAAATTCGGCGTCGGGCACGACCTCCACGCGGTAGTCGCCGAACTGCATCGGCCCCGGCCCGCCTTACTTCCGCTCGGGCTGGCCGCCCGCGCCCGGCTCTCTCCCGTGGTCGTCGGCGGCGGGCGGCGGGGGCGGCATTTCGCCGTGCGGCGCGCCGGCCGGCGGCTTCGGCATCTCGGGCGCCTTGACGGCGAACTCGGTCGGCACCTGCACCTTCGAGCGCTCGACGATCTGCTTGATCTTTTGCTCGCGGCGTTCGCGCGCGATGGAGTCCTTGACCTGCTCGCGCAGCGTCTTCGGCGCGGCCATGCGGTTCGGCTCGGCGATGCCTTCGGGCCTGACCAGGATGTGTCTGGCCCTGACCTCCTCGGCCGTCTGCCCGTCCGTCCCCTGCTCGCTGCGGCGGCCTTCGAGCTTGATGACGTGGAAGCCGAACGGCGACTCGACGACGTCGCTGACCTCGCCCTCCTTCATCGCGAAGGCCGCGTCCTCGAACTCCTTCACCATCTGGCCGCGGCCGAACCAGCCGAGGTCGCCGCCGCGCTCGTCCGCGCCCGGCTCGTCCGAGTGCTGCTTGGCGAGCGCCTCGAAGTCCTCGCCGGCGCGGGCGCGCTTCGCAAGCTCCTCGGCCTCGCTCCGCGCGCCGGCCAGCTTGGCGTCCACCTCGGCCTCCGTCGGCTGAAGCTCTTTGGCGAGGTCTTCGGCGTACATCTCGGCGAGCACCTTCGCGCGCTGCAGCTCGACCTGGAGTTGCGTCTTGCGCTCCTTGTCAACGCCGGCCTGCGCCCCCTTGCGCGAGAGCACCATGATCGTGCCCCACTGCTGACGGATCTGCTGCTTCTGCGCGTCGTTCAGCTCCTCGCCGGCCGGGAGCAGGCCCGTCGCCTGCGCGTCCTTGACGACCTGCTCGAACTCCTTCTCCGAGTTCGGCTCCTTGAGGTAAGCCTCGACCTCCTCCTTCGTGAAGAGCTGCCCCTGCGGCGAGCCGCCCTCGCGCTGCTTCATGGCGTAGCTCTGCGCGACGACGAAGTGGCGCATGGTGTCGAGCTGGCGCTTGACCTCGGGGCGGTCTTCGAAGCCCCTGACGCGCGCCTCGTCGGCGAGGGCGAGGAACTCGCGGATGTTCTTCGCCATCTCCTGCCGCGCCTCGGCGTCGCCCGAGAGCGCGAGGCGCTGCTGCGGCGAGGCCCCCTCGGCGATGAGCGACATGTCCTCGGGCGTCAGGTGGAGCGGGCGGGCGTGGCTCGTCGTCAACTGCCAGAAGATGAGCAGGCCGGCGGCGACGACGGCGACGGCGGCGGCGATGGCGGCCTTCGTCATCGCGCTCATCCCGCGCCCAGGCTGCGCCTGCGGCCGGGACGGCGCCGGGGAGGCCGAGGCCGCCTGCGCGTCCGCGTCCGAGCCGGCCGCCGCGTCCCGCTCGCTCGGGTCTACGGCGGCGGCCACCTCGGCCCCGCAGCCGGGGCAGGTGGTGACGTTATCCAGCATCTTCGTCCCGCATTTTTCGCAAGTAATCATCACTCAATCTCCGAATCGGTCAGGAAGGATTTTTGATTTTCGATTTGCGATTAGAAGTTATCAGCCGTCAGTTATCAGTCATCAGTCATCAGTTCTTTGTCTTTACTGACGACTGACGACTGACGACTAAATCAGGAATCGCCAATCTAAAACTCTTTTAGCCGCGTCCGCGCCGGGCGGCGGGCTTCGGCTTGGGCGGCCCCGTGCCGCGGCCCGCGGGCGGCGTAGCCTGCGCCCCCGGCTTGACGGTCTGGTCGCCGGGCGCGGCCGAAGTCACGGCCCGCGGCGCGCCGATCTCGAACTCTTCGGCGACGAAGACGCGGCGGCGGCTCGCGATCTCGTCGAAGGCGCGGTGGCGCTTCTCCTCCTCCAGCGCGGCGCGCGCCTGTTCGCGCGGCGACCCCTGCGCGCCCTGCCGAAGCGCGGGATTATACCTGATGAGGATGTGGCGCGCACGCACCTGCTCGCCGCCGCCTTCGGCCGCGCGCCGCTCCTCGACCTTGATGACGTGGAAGCCGAACCGCGTCTCGACGACCCCGCCGACCTCGCCCGGCTTGAGCGCGAAGGCGGCGTCCTCGAAAGGCTTGACCATCTGGCCGCGGCCGAACCAGCCGAGGTCGCCGCCCTTGCCCTTGCCGCTCGGGTCTTCGGTGAACTCGTTAGCCAGCGCCTCGAAGTCCTCGCCCGCGCGCGCGCGTCCCAGGACGGTCTCGATCTTCGCGCGCTCCTGTCGCGCGTCGTACTTCGGGTCGGCGGCAACGTAGGCGTCCACCTCGGCCTCGGTGGCCTTGAGGCGCGCGGAGTTCTCCTTCGAGTAGGCCCCGGCGAGGAGGCGCGCCTGCTGGAGCATGACGACGAGCTGCGTCTGCCGCTGGCGGTCAATCCCGGCGGCGACGCCTTTGCGCTTCCCGATCATCACGCGCCCGTAGTGCTGGCGCAGGTCGACGCGCTGCTCGTCCGAGAGGGGCCGGCCCTTGTTCGGGCCGTTGACGCGGTAGTCTTCGAGGAAGGCTTCGTACTGCGCGGGCGTCGCCGGCTCTTTGAAGAAGGCGTCTATCTCGGCGGGCGTGACGACCTGGTCGGGGCCGGCCGCCCCGGCCTGCTCGCGCGTCTTGAAGTAAGCCTGCGCGACGACGAACGAGCGCGACAGCTCAAGCTGCAACTTCAGCTCGGGGCGCGCGGCGTAGCCGGCGGCCTTCGCCTCCTCGGCCAGCCCGAGCATCTGCCGGATGTCGCGCGCGAACGCCTTGCGCTCCTCGGCGCTGGCCGCGAGCCGAGAGCGGACTTCGGGCGGGAAGCCCAGCCCGTCAACGACGAGCGCCATGTCCTCCGGCGTGAGGCGGACGGCGGCGGCGGCGGACGGCGCCGCGGCCTTCGGGGGCGCGGGCCGCGGCCTGGCCCTCTGGGCGGAGGCTGTTGAAGAGGTTGCGAGCAGCAGGGCGAGCGAGGCGAGGAAGACTTTCCTGTGTGACAAAACTACTACCTTTCTGGTTCCGATTCACGGGCGACGTGTTCGACGAGTTCGAGCAGGACGCCGCCCGCCGACTGCGGGTGGACGAAGGCGACCAGGCAGCCGCCCGCGCCCAGGCGCGGCTCGGCGTCTATCAGCCGGACGCCCTGGGCCGCGAGGCGCGCCAGCGCGGCCCTTATGTCCGGCACGCGCACCGCGACGTGGTGGATGCCGGGCCCGCGCTTCTGGAGGAACTTGGCGACCGGCGAGTCCTCGCCGGTCGGCTCCAGCAGCTCTATGCGCGGCTCGCCCGCGGGCAGCATCGCGACCCGCACGCCTTGCTCCTCGACCACCTCGGTGTGCCTGACCTCCAGCCCGAGCGCGTCGCGCCAGAAGCGGAGCGCGTCGTCGAGGCGCGGGGTGGCGATGCCGATGTGTTCGACCCTCAAGGCCGTCGCGGAGACAAACGCGGCAGACTCTTTGGATGCCGCCAGCCGCGCCGCGACTGCCTGCGAGTCGTGGTGGGCGCGGGAATAAATCTCCCCGCGGGTGACGCTCTCGCGCGCGCCGGCCAGGCTCAGCCCGTGCCCGCGGAGGATTTCTTCGGCGACCGTCCCGCCCGCGCGCAGGAGCCCCAGCAGGAGGTGCTCGGTGCCGACGTGGCGGTGGCCGAGGCCCTCCGACTCATCGTGCGCGAAGGCGAGCACCCGCTTGGCTTCGGCCGCGAGCGGCAGCTCGACCGAGGCCGAGACCTTCTCCGCCTTCGGGAGGCGCGCCTCGACCTCCCCGCGCAGCGCGTCGACCGAGACTCGCTCACCGAGCAGACTCTTGAAGAGCTGGCCGTCCTCGCGCGCCAGCCCGAGCAGCAGGTGCTCCGGGGTGATTTCGAGCCCGCCGGCCAGGTGCGCCTCGTAGCGCGCGAAGAAGATGACGCGCCGGGCCTTGTCCGTGTACCTCTCGAACATGGGCGATCCTCCGTGTTGGGGCGGACGCCCGCCCCCGCCGCTGGTTCCAGTGGCGATGAACTCCTCGACGGCCGAGTAGGGGTCGCGCCGCTTGTCGGCCACCCCGCGCGCCAGCTCGTCGAGCCGCTCGCGCGCGCCTTCCGTTTCGAGCGCGCGGGCCAGCAGGCGCTCGCGCAGCAGTTCGAGGAGGCGCCAGCGCGCGATTGAACGGCGGCGCTCGCTCCCGGCCCCGGCCCCCTTCTGGAAGTCGCGGTAACTCTCAATCGCCGAGGCCAGCTCTTCGAGGCCCTTGTTCTCGGTGGCGACCGTCCTGACGATGGGCGGCGACCACAGGTCCGGCCGGTGTGCGAGCGAGAGCAGCGCCTCGAGTTCCTTCTCCGTGCGGAGCACGCCGTCGCGGTCGGCCTTGTTGATGACGAAGACGTCGCCGATCTCCATGATGCCGGCCTTGATGGCCTGGATGTCGTCGCCCATGCCGGGGACGAGGACGACGACTGAGACGTCGGCCGTCTTCACGATCTCGACCTCGTCCTGCCCGACGCCGACCGTCTCGACGATGATTTTCTGGTAGCCGGCGGCGTCGAGGATCGCCACGGCGTCCACGGTCGCGCGGGCCAGCCCGCCGAGGTTGCCGCGCGTCGCCATCGAGCGGATGAAGACGCCGGGGTCGAGGCCGAGCGCCTGCATGCGGATGCGGTCGCCGAGGATCGCTCCGCCGGAGAAAGGGCTGGAGGGGTCTACGGCGACGATGCCGACGCGCTCGCCCCGCCGCCGGTAGAGCGCCGCGAGCCGGTCGACGAGCGAGGACTTCCCCGCGCCCGGCGCGCCCGTGATGCCGACGACCAGCCCGCGCCCCGTGTGCGCGAACAGGGCCTTCATCAACGCGCCCGCGTCCTCGGCCCCGTCCTCGACCTTCGAGATGGCGCGCGCCACCGCCCGCGGCTCGCCGGCCAGAACGCGCTCGACTAAGCTTTCATTCCCCATTAACAAACTTCACGCGGCAGGCCGGGGCGGCGGGAGACGCCTTTTCAACCGCTCCACTTCGCCGCGCACGTCCAGCAAGTTGAGGGCGAGGCCCTCCACCTTCGACTCGATGATGTCGAGACGGGCCAACACCGCCTCCCAGATCGGCCGCGTCTCGCGCAGCCGCGAATCAACCTTCTCCTCTAAAGCTGTTACACGGCCGCCGAGTGCTGCGAACCCCGTAGCCATTTGACGGCTAAGTCTCGCCAGTTCCGACAGCACGCGAGTTTCAAACGGTTCTTCACCCTCTAAGTTTTTCGTCGTCTCTTCGCTCATCTCCTCTTCCAGTCCGGTGGGACTGTTGTTAAGGTTCGCGGCGATACTTTACGCCGCCGGCGGCACGCGCTTTTCAAGTTCACGCATCTTGGCCCGCAGCTCCAGCATGTCGTGCGCGTGAACATCGAATTTCGTATCAATCATCTTTAGCTGCGACAGCACGGATTCCCAGATGGGCCGCGTGTCGCGCAAACGGGCGTCCACCTTCTCGTCCAAAGCATCCACTTTCAACTCGACGGACGCCACGCGGCCCTCGATTGAGGTTAGGCGAGCGTCAACCGAACGGAAATCGTTGGCGTGACGATTTTCCAAAGTCGCGAAGCGATTCTCCAAAGCCGCGAAGCGGTTCTCCAGAGTCGCAAAACGGTTCTCCATACTGTTTCGGAGCGCCGCCAACTCGGCCAGCACGCGAGTTTCAAATGATTCCTCACCGTTGAAATTTTTGGTCGTCTCTTCGCTCATCCCCTCTTCCAGTCTGGTGGGACTGTTGGGTTGCGGTCGCGGGCGGCGCTCAGGTGCCGCTCAGGATTTGCTTGGCGATGATGAGGCGCTGGATTTCGGAGGTGCCCTCGCCGATGGTGCAGAGCTTCGAGTCGCGCCAGTATTTTTCGGGCGGGTAGTCCTTCGTGTAGCCGTAGCCGCCGTGAATCTGGATGGCCTCCTCGCAGACCCGGACGCCGATCTCGGAGGCGAAGAGCTTCGCCATCGAGGACTCCTTCGTCACCTTCCGGCCGGCGTCCTTCATCGCCGCGGCGCGGTAGGTGAGGAGCCGGGCGGCGTCGAGCTGCGTCGCCATGTCGGCCAGCTTGAACTGGATGGCCTGGAACTCCGAGATGGGCTTGCCGAACTGCTGCCGCTCCTTCGAGTACTTCAGGGCCGACTCGTAAGCGCCCTGCGCGATGCCGACGGCGAGCGCCGCAATCGAGATGCGGCCGCCGTCGAGGATCTGCATCGCCTGGATGAAGCCGAGGCCCTCGGGGCCGAGCCGGTTCTCGTCCGGCACGCGGCAGTCCTCGAAGATGACGCTCGCCGTCTCCGACGCCCTCAGGCCCAGCTTGTCCTCCTTCTTGCCCGGCGCGAAGCCCGGCATCCCCTTCTCGAAGATGAAGGCCGTGATGCCCTTCGAGCGCATCGCGCGGTCGGTCGAGGCGACGGCCACGCAGACGTCGCCGTGGACGGCGTGCGTGATGAAGTTCTTCGAGCCGTTGACGACCCACTCGTTGCCTTTCCTGACGGCCGTCGTGCGCGTGCCCGAGGCGTCCGAGCCGGCCTGCGGCTCGGTCAGCCCCCACGCGCCGAGTTTCTCGCCGCGCGCCAGCGGGACGAGGAACTTCCGCTTCTGCTCCTCGGTGCCGAACATGTAGATGTGGTTCGAGCAGAGCGAATTGTGCGCCGCCACCGAGATGCCGACCGAGCCGTCCGCCCTCGACAGCTCCTCGATGATCGTCACGTACTCGACGTAGCCCATCCCCGCGCCGCCGTACTCCTCGGGGAAGATGACGCCCATGAAGCCCTGCTCGGCGAGCTTCGGCAGGAGTTCGACGGGGAAGTGCTGCCGCTCGTCCCACTCGCGCGCGTGCGGGGCGATCTCGCCCTCGGCGAACTCGCGGACGCTCATCTTGATCTGCTGCTGGTCTTCGTTGAGGTCGAAATCCATCTCGTCAATGACCCTTCTGGAATTTGATTGCCGCACACACGAAAGGCGCGCGGCGGCCGGAAAGAACTCGCTCGGCAGAATGTTCGTGCTCGCGCGCCTTGACCGTATTCTACTTTGAACCCGACGGCTCTTTCTACCTCCGGCGGCCCCGGCCCGGCGCGCCGCGCGCCGACTGCGCCGCCGCCCCCTTCCCTTTCGCGGCCCCGCCGCGCGGGCGGCCCTCGCCCCTGCCGCCCCGCCCCTTCAGGCGCGCGACCTCCTGCGGCGTCAGCAGCCGCGACTCCCCGGGCCGCAGGTGCTCGTCGCTGACCGGCCCGATTTGTACGCGCCGCAGCTTGACGACCGAGTGGCCGACGGAGTCGAACATGCGGCGGATCTGCTGGTTGCGCCCCTCGCGCAAGACCACCTCGAACCAGGCGTTCGTCTCGGTCTCGCCCGTCCTTCTGATCTCGGCCGGGGCGGTGCGCGCGCCGTCTTCGAGGCGGACGCCGCGGCGCAGGCGCTCGACCTGCGCCTCGGTCGGCACGCCCTTGACCTTCACCTCGTAGACCTTCGGGACGTGGTTGCGCGCCGCCGTCACGTAGTTCGTCAGCTCGCCGTCGTTCGTGAGGATGATGAGCCCCTCGGTGTTGAAGTCGAGGCGGCCGACGGGGTGGAGGCGGCCGAGCGCGGGCGGGACGAGTTCGGTGACGAGCGGGCGGCCCTCGGGGTCGGCGGCGCTCGAAAGGTAGCCGCGCGGCTTGTTGACGAGGACGTAGACCTTCTCGCGCCCGGCGAGCAGGGGGTTAATCAGCTTGCCCCTGACCTTGATGTGGTCGCGCGCGGGGTCGGCCTTCGTCCCCAACTCGCGCACGACCTCGCCGTTGACGCTCACCTCGCCCGCCGCGATCAACTCCTCGGCGTGGCGGCGCGAGGCGATGCCGGCCGCGGCGATCAGCTTTTGCAGACGCTCTTCCAAACCTCACCCGCCCCCGACGGTTTAGGAAAAGACGACGGCCGCGCCCGTCTCGGCCGCGGCGCGGCAGGCCGCGATGAGCGCCAGGCAGGTGTGCGACTCGACGCCGTAGCGCTGCCATCTCAGTTCGCCCTCGCCCCCGGCGTCCAAAGCCCGCCCGACCTCCTCGCCCTCGGGGTCGAGGTCGTCGGGCAGTTCGAGGGCGCGCGCCAGCTCCAGGCACTCTTCGAGCAGGCGGTGCGACGAGCCGACCATGTCGCCCGGAACCCCCAGCGAGGGGTCGGCGACGATCACCTCGTCGAAGTCTATGGGCAGGTAGAAGCCCTCTGCGTCGCTGTGGATGATGAGGTGCTGGAAGCGCATCCCGCCGGCCTTCCCCTCCAGCATGTTCTCGTCGAAGAGCTGGTAGTAGTCCTGGAGGGCCGGGTCGTCGGCGGCCTCCTCGTCGCCGGGCGGCGGCAGCTCCTCGCCGAGCGCGAGGTGCGCGGCGAGGCGCCGCAGGCGGTGGAGGGCGGAGTAGCCGTACATGTCGAATGAGACGGTCTGCTGCGCCTCCAGCTCGTAAGGCTCCCGGTGCGGCGGCAGGCCGAAGGACTCGAGCAGGTCGTTGACCACCTCGAACTCCTCTTCGAGCCGCTCGACCGCCTCCTCCTCGCCCTCCTCGCGCAGCACCGTCCCTAACCCGACCGAGATCGTCAGCCCCACCCTGCACCCTCCTTCGTTCAGCTATGAACCTTGTCCGCCCCGGCGAGCAATTTTTGCGGACGCCCTTGCGCCTGCGCGTCGGCCGCCGACACTAATCACAGGCCGAGAGACTTACGGGCGAGCCGGCGGAAGTTGCGGCACTTGTCGAGCGCGTCCTCGGCATCTTTTCTGTCGGCCGAGTCGCCGGGGTAGCGGTACGCGACCGCGTAAGCCGACAGGGTTTGCAAATCCGTCAGGAGGGCGTTCCAGCCCGGCTCGGACGGGAGCGCCATGTTCAGCAACCCGGTCAGGTCGTGCGTCTTCCCGAACGGGACGCCGGACTCCTGAGAGTCGCGCCTTCAAATATTTTTCGGCGCACTGCTGCGCGTGGAAGCAAACCGCGTCGTAGTTCGGCTCGACCGTGACGGCTAACTCGCGCTCCGCGGTCGCGAAGTCACCTTCGGCTTTACCCACCCACTCAAGGGTTAGCGGATTCATAAAGCCTGCGCCCCTCCGTCAGGACTTCGCGCAGAAACCAATCGTTATTGCCGACCCGCTCTTTAACCTGCTCGGGCGTCCGGACGAGCAAATCCAGCGGGAATCGCGGCCTCACCTTCCGAAGAATTTCTAAAGCCTTGTAGATAGGCTTGCCGTCGAAAGTCAGTATCACGAGCAGGTCTACATCCGAGTCCTCCGTCGGCGTGCCGTAAGCGTAGGAGCCGAAGAGGATGATGGATTGCGGGCGGAATTCGCGCGCGATGCGCTCGGACAACTCCCGTATCTCCTCCTCCGGGATCATAAGACTTTATCGTGCGCCGCGACGGCGCGCACTCCCTAACCCTCGCCGCCGGCCGCGAGGTCTTCGAAGTCTTCGACGTTGGGCAGCTCGCCGAGGTCGCGGAGGCCGAACTGCATGAGGAACTCTTTCGAGGTGCCGTACATCATCGGGCGGCCGACCGTCTCCTTACGCCCTTTGGCGACGATGAGCCGCTTGTCTAAGAGCGTCTTGATGGCCGAGGACGACTGGACGCCGCGGATTTCCAGAATCTCCGGGACGGTGACCGGCTGCTTGTAGGCGATGACGGCGAGGGTTTCGAGGGCGGCGAGCGAGAGCTTGGCGCTCGGCTTGGACTTGAGGAAGGCTCGAACCGAGTCGTGGTGCTCGGGGCGCGTGGCGAGCTGCCAGCCGCCGGCCACCTCGCGCAGCATCAGGCCGCCGCCCCGCTCGGCGTACTCCTTCGCCAGCTCCTCGACGGCGACCTGCACCCAGCCCCGCTCCTCCTTGAGCACGTCGGCCAGAGCCTTCGCCGAGAGCGGCTCGTCGGAGACGAAGATGAGCGCCTCGCAGACGGCCATCAGCTCGGCCAGCTCGCGCGGCTGTCCGCCCGGCGCGACCTCTCCGTCGGCGGCCGCATCGCCGCCCTCGTCCCGCAGGCGGGCGCGCTCCTCGTCGCGGTCTTCGGCGTCGGCGTCGTGGATGACGACCTCGCGCTCCTCGCCCGCCGACTCGACCTCGTCCTCCGAGGCGAGGCCGGCGGGGTCAACGCGCTCGGCCCACGTCTGGCGCTCTGACTCTTCCCCGCCCCCGGCGGCGCCGCCCGCGTTCAGCGCTTCGAGCGCGTCGCTCAACTCCGCGACCGAATCGGCCGGCGGCTCTACGTCAACGCCGCCGACGGCCTCGACGGTCACGTCAGGCCCGAGGATGTCTCTGACGACGGCCTCGACCGTCTCTTCCGAATTCTTCTTACGGGTGCGCTTGCTCATGACTTAAAAGGGTTCTGGGTGTCAGGTGCTGGGTGCTGGGAAGCGACCTGCCTTTAACCCCGGCACCTAAAACCCAGAACCAGCACCCTCCCGGCGTTTATCGTTTCTTCCAAATCACGTTCTTAGCTGCTGACGCGCGCGACGATGTCGCCGAAGGTCTGCGCCTGGAAGAGCCTGATCTCGGTCGTGCGGACGAGTTCGAGGACGGAGAGGAAGGCGAGCACCAGCTCGCGGCGCGTCTCGGCGCGGGCGAAGAACTCGCGCAGGTTCAGCTCGCCCGCCGAGAAGATGGCGTTGCGGAGCCGTTCGAGCATCTCGGCCATCGTGACCTCGTCGCGCTCGATTTCAAGCAAGACCTCTTCCTTGCGGCGCGCCAGAATCTCCTGGAAGACCCGGAGCAGGTCGAACGCGCCGGCCGCCACCTCCGGGTTGTTCTTGTCCGTCTCGATCGGCGCGCGGGTGTAGACGGCCCGCTCGACCGTCGCCCGCGACCAGAGCATCTGCGCCGCCGCCTTGTACTTCTGGTGTTCGAGCAGGCGCTCGATCAGCTCGCGGCGCGGGTCGTCCGCGGCCTGCTCCTCCTCGCTCAAGGTCGGGTCGCGCGGCAGGAGCATCCGCGACTTGATCTCGATGAGCGTGGCGGCCATCACGAGGAAGTCGCTGGCGAGGGTGATGTCCATTGACTGCAACGCGCGCAGGTGGCGCAGGTACTCGTCGGTGATGCGCGCGACGGGGATGTCGTAGATGTCCACCTGCTCCTGGCGGATGAGGTAGAGGAGGAGGTCGAGCGGGCCGGCGAACTCGCCGAGGACGAGCTTCAGCTCCTCGCCGCTGCGGTCAACGACGATCTCGGGCCGCGCGCCGGCGACGTTGATCGGCGCGCCCTCGGCGGCGCTCGCGACGGTCGCGCCCTCGCTCGGCTGCTTCACTTCGGGAGTCTCGCTCGACACGGTTTCAGGCCCCCGCGATGCCCAGGCGCTCGTAGACGAGACGCAGCGTCTCGCGCGCGATGGCGCGGGCCTTGTCGCGCCCTTCGGCGAAGATGCGCCCCAGCTCCTCGTCCGTGTAGCCGCGCACCCGCTCCTGGAACGGGCGCAGGAATTCGACGGTCGCGTCGGCCACCTCCGACTTCAGGTTCGAGTAGCCCTTGCCGGCGAAGTGGCTCTCGATCTCCTCCGGCCCGCGGCCCGTCAGCAGTCGGTAGATCGTGAGCAGGTTGTTGATGGCCGGCCGCTCCGGGTCGAATCGGATTTCGGTGCCCGAGTCGGTGACGGCGCGCTTGAACTTGCGGCGGACGGTGTCGGCGTCGTCGAGCAGCCCGACGCGGCCGTTCGCGTTCTCGTCCGACTTCGACATCTTCTTCGAGGGGTCGTCGAGCGCCATGATCTTCGCGCCGACCTGCGGGATGTAGGCGTCGGGCAGGCGGAAGGTCTCGCCGAAGTCGCGGTTGAAGCGGGAGGCTATGTCGCGCGTCAGCTCCAGGTGCTGCTTCTGGTCGTGGCCGACGGGGACGAGGTCGGTCTGGTAGAGCAGGATGTCGGCGGCCATCAGCGCCGGGTAGGTCAGCAGCCCGGCCAGCACGTTCTCGCGCTGCTTCTTCGCCTTGTCCTTGAACTGCGTCATCCGCTCCAGCTCCGAGATGCGGACGACGCAGTTGAGCACCCAGGCCAGCTCGGCGTGCTCGGGAACGTCCGACTGGACGAAGACGGTCGAGACCCGCGGGTCTATGCCGGCGGCGAGGTAGATGCGGGCGACCTCGCGGGTCTTCTCGGCGAGGTGCTTCGGGTCCTGCGGGACGGTGATGGCGTGGAGGTTGACGACGCAGAGGAAGCTCTCGTACTCGTGCTGGAGCGCGACCCAGTTGCGCAGCGCGCCGAGGTAGTTGCCGAGGTGGAGGTTGCCGGTCGGCTGCGCCCCGCTGAAGATTCGCTTTGCCATGTGCCACCCGAACCGCAGAGGACTCCGCGCGCCTAGAGCCGGACGAGGAACACCAGGAGGTACTCGACCGGCGAGAAGATGATGCGGAAGAACCCGAAATAGAGAAACGCCATCAGGATGATGAAGCCGTACCGCTCCAGCGACTCGAGCGCCGGGTGCGCGCCGGCCGGCAGCACCGAGTAGAGCACCTTGCTGCCGTCGAGCGGCGGGAACGGCAGGAGGTTGAAGACGGCCAGCGAGGCGTTCATCATCAGCGAGAATTCGAGGAAGAGCCCGACCGGCTCGCTGACCGAAGAGAGAATCCCGCCGGGCGCCGCCGCCCCCGTGTACTGGATGACCTTGACGACGACGAGGGTGGCGGCGGCGATGGTCAGGTTCGCCAGAATCCCCGCGACGGAGACCATCACGTTCGCCACGTCTTTGTTGCGCCACCGCAGCGGGTTGACGGGCGTCGGCTTGCCCCAGCCGATGAGCGGGATGCGGGCCAGCGTGCCCCCCATGCTGGCGAAGACGAAGCCGACGATGGGGATGAGCAGCGTGCCGACGGGGTCGGTGTGCGCGACCGGGTTGAGCGTCACGCGGCCGAGCAGGTAGGCCGTGTCGTCACCGTATCTGTGAGACATCCACGCGTGCGCCGCCTCGTGCGCCGAGATGGCGAAGAGCAGCACGACGATGTAGATAATCAACTGGCCGACAAGGTTTGATTCCACGTTCTCACCCGCGCCCGCGAACCACCCGACGCGAAGAAAAGCAAAGTAGCACGCGGGTTTTCGATAGTCAAAAAGATAGTTTCGGGTTTCGGGTTTCGAGTTTCGAGTTCAAGAATTTTTGATTTGCGATTTTTGATTTGCGATTTGAAGAGTGGGCGGACGCCTTCTGCCAATCGCAAATCAAAAATCAAAAATCGTCTTAACTCGAAACTCGAAACCCGAAACTTTATTTCAGCAGCGTCCCCCTGATCCCGAGCGGGAGGCTGTAGACGGCCTCGTTGGTGGCGACGATCATGTCGCCGGCGGCGCTGAAGGCGAGGCCGACGACGTTCATGCCGGCGGCGACGAGTTCGGCCCGCTCGCCGTCGGGCGTGATCCGGACGACGCCGCGCCGCCCGCCGTAGGAGGCGGCCACGTAGAGGCTGCCCGCGCTGTCGAAGGCGAGGCCCTGGGGGCGGCCGAGGCCGCGGAAGAAGACGCTCTCGCGCCCGCCCTCGTCGAGCCTCAGCACCGACTCGTAGCTCGACACCGTCGGCCCCGTCACGTAGAGGTTGTCGTCCGGCCCGAAGGCCATGTGGTAGGCGGCCACCGAGGGCTCTAGCCGCGCCCAGACGTCGGCCTCGCCGACGCCGTTGACGCGGTGGATGATGCCCGTCCGGTCGCCGACGTACATCCGCCCGGCGCGGTCGAAGGCGAGGCCGGTGGCGACGCCGAGGTTGCGCGCGAAGGGGACGACCTCATGGAAGGCCGTCACGCGGTAGACCGTCCCGTCGAGGCGGCTGGTGACGAACATCTGGCCGGCCTGGTCGAAGGCTATCCCTGTCGGGTTCACGATCTCGCCGTTGATGGGGGCCAGCTCGCCGTCGGCCCCGAGGCGCAGGAGCGAGACGGGGACGCGCTCGCCCCTCCGGCCCGAGCGCGTGAGGTAGAGCGAGCCGTCGTCGGGGTCGAAGGCCGGGTTGGCGACGACGTGCAGGTCTTCGGCGAGCTTGCGGCCGACGAGGAGGCTGGCCGCGTTGCTCTGCCGGCCGTCGGCCGCCGAGAGCATGACGCTGGCCTCGCCGCCCTCCAGCTCCTCGGGCACGAGGGCGAGGACGCGCCACGGGGCCGCGCCGACCATCCGCGCCTCGGCCCCGCCGATCCGGGCGCGGCACTCGCGCAGATTACTCGTGTCGTACCCGTCGCACTCGATGGAGACCTCGCCGCCGGGGATCGCAGCCGGCGGGTCAACACGCACGATCTGGTCTCTCGACATCCTGCTCCCCCGTCAACCGCCCGCGCGCACCACGCCGCGAAACCTTCCGAGACTCCGCGCTTCCACATCTACGGGCGACGATTGCGCCCATCATACGCCGCCCGCGCGGAGGCTGTCTATCAACAGGAGTTTCGAGTTGCGGGTTTCGGGTTTCGAGTTCGGGCGGCGTAAGTTGAGCCATTCAACCCACGCCGAACGAACTCGAAACTCGAAACCCGCAACTCGAAACTGTTATCGGCTCTTGCCAACCCGGCGCGTGTGCTATAATCTGCCGCGCGCTCAAGGAATATTTCCCGCGGCCGGAGGGGCCGCGGCGCTCACGCGACAAAACAGAGTGTTTGCGCTCGGAGCCACAACGAAGGGTTTCGCTCAGCGTCCGACTTTTCCCGCTCGCTCCGCTCGTTCTCTAACTTGAGACCGGATCGCAACGCACCCCGCGCCACGCGCGCCCGGCGGTGCGTTTCCCTTTTGCGGGCGAACGAAGTAGTGAATAGTGGGTAGTGAATAGTAAATGTTTCGGGCGGCGGCCGCGTCGAAG
>DASZKF010000249.1:0-3344 GCA_035947355.1 Pyrinomonadaceae bacterium
GTTCCGGCCCGAACGCCGCCACGGGGCCGCGCATCTAAAAGGCTGAAGACACGTCGCCGGGAAGACTGATAACTGACAACTGATGACTGATAACTTTACGGAGTGATTATGCGAGAAGCAGTCGTGGTTTCCGCCGTGCGCACGGCGGTCGGCAAGGCCCCGAAGGGGACTCTGAAGAACACGCGGCCCGACGAGATGGGCGCGGCCGTCATCGAGGAGGCGCTGCGCCGCGCCGAGGGGCTGGAGAAGGCGGAGGTCGAAGATGTCATCATGGGCTGCGCGATGCCGGAGGCCGAGCAGGGCATGAACGTCGCGCGCGCGGCCGCCATCCGCGCCGGCCTCCCCGTCGAGACCAGCGCCATGACGATCAACCGCTTCTGCTCCTCCGGCCTCCAGTCCATCGCGCTCGCGGCCGACCGCGTCCGGACGGGCGGCGCCGACGTGATCGTCGCCGGGGGCCTGGAGACCATGTCGCTCATCCCGATGGGCGGCCACATCATCCGCCCGAACCCCTACCTCGTCGAGCACTACCCGGACTTCTACCTCAACATGGGCCTCGCCACCGAGAACGTCGCGCGCAAGTACGAGGTCTCGCGCGAGGAGCAGGACGCCTTCGCCTTGCAGTCGCACCGGCGCGCGGCCGCCGCGCAGGACATGGGCAAGTTCGAGGACGAGATCGTCCCGCTCAAGGTCACCTTCGAGGAGCTGGACGCGAAGGGGAAGAAGGCGCGGCGCGAGGTCGTCTTCGCCGCCGACGAGGGCGTGCGCCGCGACACGAACGAGGAGTCCCTGGCGAAGCTCAAGCCGGCCTTCCACGCGAAGGGCACGATCACGGCCGGCAACGCCTCGCAGATGTCGGACGGCGCGGCCGCCTGCGTCGTCATGTCGGACGAGCGCGCGCGCCGCCTGAACCTGAAGCCGCTCGGCCGCTTCGTCGCCTACGCCACGGCCGGCTGCCCGCCCGAGGAGATGGGCATCGGCCCCGTCTACGCCATCCCGAAGGCCCTGCGGATGGCCGGACTCGGGCTCGAAGAGATTGACGTGATTGAGCTCAACGAAGCCTTCGCCGCGCAAAGCCTCGCCGTCATCAAGACGCTCGGCCTCGACCCGGAAAAGGTTAACGTCAACGGCGGGGCCATCGCCCTCGGCCACCCCCTGGGCTGCACGGGCGCGAAGCTGACGGCCACCGTGCTGCGCGAGCTCGAGCGGCGCGGCGGCCGCTACGGCATGGTCACGATGTGCGTCGGCGGCGGCATGGGCGCGGCCGGCATCTTCGAGCGCATCACGTAAAAGAAGGAGTAGCCACAGAGACACCGCAGACACAGAGGAGGACAATAAAAATGTTAGAGGGAGAGTCGGACGATTCGGCCGGCCTTCAAGGAAGGCAACGCTGGAAGAACGACTCGACTCTCCCTCAAACACAATCATCTTTCTGCTTCTCTGTGTCTCTGTGTCGCTGTGGCAAAATTTAAACCCCTAACCTGAAAGGACGCGTCTTATGTCAGCCGTCGCCGAAGATAAGAAGATCGTCGTGGGCGGGAGCTTCCTGATCGAGGAGCGCTCGCCCGAGGAGGTGTTCACGCCGGAGGACTTCACCGAGGAGCACCGCATGATCGCCGACACCGCGCGGCAGTTCATGGACAACGAGGTGCGGCCGCGCGTCCCCGACCTGGAGAAGAAAGACTGGGCGCTGGCGCGCGAGCTGGTGCGGCAGGGCGCCGAGCTGGGATTCGTCGGCGCGACCGTGCCCGAGGAGTACGGCGGCCTCGGCCTCGACCAGGTCTCGGGCGCGATCATCGGCGAGTACTTGGGTCGCGCCGCCTCGTTCGCCACGACGATGGGCGCGCAGGGCGGCATCGGCCTGCTGCCGATCCTCTACTACGGCACCGAGGAGGCGAAGCGGAAGTACATCCCCCGCATCGTCACCGGCGAGCTGATTACGGCCTACGCGCTGACTGAGGCCGGGTCCGGCTCCGACGCGCTCGCCGCCAAGGCGACCGCGCGCCTTTCGGACGACGGCACGCATTACGTCATCAAGGGCGAGAAGATGTGGATCACGAACGGCGGCTTCGCGGACCTCTTCGTGGTCTTCGCCAAGGTGGACGGCGACAAGTTCAGCGGCTTCATCGTCGAGCGGCAGGAGGGCCTCTCGAACGGCGCGGAGGAGCACAAGATGGGCATCAAGGGCTCCTCGACCACGGCGCTCGCGCTCGACAACGTGCGGACGCCCGTCTCGAACCTCCTCGGCGAGGTCGGCAAGGGGCACAAGATCGCCTTCAACATCCTCAACATCGGCCGCTTCAAGCTGGGCGCGATGTGCAACGGCGGGATGAAGCTGATGACGCAGGAGGCCGTCCGCTACGCCAACGAGCGGCACCAGTTCGGCAGGCCCATCTCCTCCTTCGGCGCGATCAAGAAGAAGCTCGCCGAGATGGCGATCCGCACCTGGATCGGCGAGGCGATGGTCTACCGCACGCTCGGCCTCATCGAGCAGACCATCAACGCCACCTCGGACGCCTCCGACCCCGAGTCGAAGCTGCGGGCCATCGAGGAGTACGCCGCCGAGTGCTCGATCATCAAGGTCGCGCTCTCGGAGTGGTGCGACTACGCCGCCGACGAGATGGTGCAGGTCTTCGGCGGCTACGGCTACTCGGCCGACTACCCGGCGGAGAAAGCCTACAGGGACTCGCGCATCAACCGCATCTTCGAGGGCACGAACGAGATCAACCGCCTGCTCATCCCCGGCATGCTCGTGCGCCGGGCCGTCGCCGGCAAGCTGGGGCTGATGACGGCCGCGCAAGGGTTGATGGACGAGGTGCTCTCGCCGCGGCCCGCCTCGCTCGAAGAGGACGAGGGCGTTTTGGCCTACGAGCGGCGGCTCGTGCAAAACGCCAAGAAGGTCGCGCTGATGGTCCTGGGCACGGCCGCGCAGAAGTACATGACGGCGCTCGCCGAGCAGCAGGAAGTCCTCATCGGCGCGGCCGACATCATCATGGACGTGTACGCGATGGAGTCGGCCGTGCTGCGCGCGCAGAAGCTCGCCGCCTCGCAGGGCGAGGAGCGTTCCCGGCTCCACCTCGACATGGTCCGCGTCTTCTGCAACGACGCCGTCGAGCGCGTCGAGGCCAACGCCAAGAACACGCTCGCGGCTGTCGCCGAGGGCGACGAGCTGCGCACTCTTCTAGCTGCCCTGCGCCGCTTCACCAAGAACACGCCCATGAACACCGTCGCCGCGCGCCAACGCGTCGCCGACGCGATGATCAAGGCGAACAAGTACGTCTACTAAACAGTAGGCAGTAGGCAGTTAGCAGTCGGCTCCGCCGGGCGCACGTTGACGCCATCGT
>DASZKF010000250.1:0-3625 GCA_035947355.1 Pyrinomonadaceae bacterium
TGAGACGCCCTCCCTCACGGTCGGGCTTCTGACTCGTGGCTATAACGTTAGCGCTCCCCGAGCATGTAGACGTCCGTGTCCGGGTGGTAGAGCTTCCAGTCGAACCAGTAGTCTTTGAGGACGGGGAGCTTCGTCAGACGGCTCCCCGCGAGCGGGCCGGCGACGGCCGCGCCCGCGAAGTCCCACTCGCTGCCGGTCTCCGCGTCCACGAGCCGCAGCGGCGTCGCACCCGGCTTGACGAAGAACTCCGACGCGCGCCCGCCCGCTGCCCTCTCGAAGGCGCGCACAGACTTCCCGTCCTCGCCGACCACGACCAGGACGGGCACGCCCCCGACCGTGTCGACGACGGGGCTGTGTTTGACGAGCGCCTCGAACGGGTACGCCTTCGCCTTCCCGCCCGCCTCCAGCCCGACGACGAGGTCGCGCGGCGCGAGCCGCCCGTCGGCCGACGGCGTGACGACCGGCACCCTCGTCATGCGCGCCTCCCAGTCGGCCGGGGCGTAGCGCGCGGCCACCCGCTTGTCGGGCCTGAGCACGCGCCCCGAAGGGTGCTCGCGCTTCCATAGCCCGAAGGTCAGCTCGTCGTGCGGCACGGAGCGCAGCCTCCGGCCCTTGAGCGGGCCGAGGATGGACTCGCCCGAGACCTGCTGCCACCACGAGCCGGTCTCTTCGTCCCGCATGACGAAGTTCTGGTTGTTGATGCCCGCCAGGCGGAAGCTCAGCCGCCGACCGTCCACCGTTGATTCCCACACCAGACCGGTGTGACAGAGCGTTCAATAGGTGCTCACCAACGGCGTCCCGCCGACCACGTCCTGCACGAGATGGTGATAGGCCATCTGCCGGACGGGGTAGGCGACCGCCTCGCCGCCGACCTCGACGGCCAAAACCATGTCCGCGTCGGCCACGAACCCGGCCTCCGCGGCCGGCGCGTAGGCCGCGCCCGTCAGCGGGTTGAAGAACCACTCGAAGTGGTTCTGGCGCGCGAACCAGACGGAGGCCGCGAGCGGCACGAGCGCGGCGACCAGCGCGGCCTTCCGCCACCGGCGGCTCGCCCCGCGCCACAGCCACACGACGAGCGCGAGGGCCGCGGCCGCCAGCACGAGCGTCGCGGCCGGCGACCAGCGGCGCAGCGCGTAGGACAGCTCCAGCCCCTCGCGCGTCTGCGGCCTGAACGGGTGTATGACCCACGCCGGGACGAGCACCGCCGCCAGCGCCGCTAGGATGATTACGAGCAGCGCGACCCAGCCGGCCGCGCGCAGGAGCTTGGGCCGCCTCGCGGCTCGCGGCCCGGCGGAAACGTTAACCACCATCGTCTGACCCTCCGCCTCCGACTCTCTACGCCGACGGGACTTCCCACGCGCCCGTGCGGCCCGAGCGGAAGATGGCGTCTATCACGGCCATGTTGTCGAGCGCGTCCTCCAGAGGGATCGGCTGCCCGCCGCCCTCGCGGACGGCGCGCGAGAAGAGGTCGCCCTGTATCGTGTACTGGTCGCAGGGCGGGAACTCCAGCGCCTCGACCGGCCCGTCGCCTTCGGCGACGAGGACGCGCGTCGGCCGGTCCGCGGGCGCGTTGAAAGGTCTCTCGACCTCGACCCGTCCGCGCGTGCCGAAGAACTGCATGCGCTGGAAGGGGGCGAGCTGCGTCGAGCAGGTGAAGGTCGCCTGCCCCGCGTCGAATTCGAGGACGGCCGAGGTCAGGCGGTCTACGCCCCACTCGGGGTCGCGCTCGACGAGGCCCGAGACCCTGCGCGGCTCCGCGCCGAAGACGAAGCGCGAGAGGTTGACGGCGTAGCAGCCGATGTCGAGCAGCGCCCCGCCGCCCGTCTCCGGCCGGTTGCGGACGTTCGACGGGTCGCGGTTGAAGAAACTGAAGAAGCAGGTGGCCGAGCGCAGCTCGCCGACGCGGCCCGACGCGACCAGCTCGCGCACGGCGAGCCACTGCGGGTGCGTGCGCACCATGAACGCCTCCTGAATCAGGACGCCCGTCCGGTCGCGCGCCTCCAGGAGCCGCCGCGCCTCGGCCGCGTCGAGGCCGACCGGCTTTTCGCACAGGACGTGCTTGCCCGCCTCGGCGGCCCTGACCGACCAGGGGACGTGCAGGTGGTTCGGAAGCGGGTTGTAGACGGCCTCGATGTCCGGGTCTGCGAGCAGCTCCTCGTAAGAGCCGTAAGCCTTCGCGACGCCCAGAGACTCGGCCGCGCGCCGCGCCCGGCCCGAGTCTCTTGAGGTGACGGCCGCGACCTCCGACCACTCGCCCCTCTGCATCGCCGGGATCACCTTCTCGACGGCGATCTTCGCCGCGCCCAGCACGCCCCAGCGCACACGCTCAGCCAAGGTCTCCCTCCCCGCCCGCCTCTTGTATTTCGCCCGAGCTGTTGTAGTATGCCCGCGACCCAGTTCAAAGTGAAGACGGAGGGGATTTTAGATTTGCGATTGCGGGTGGCGCGGCTTTAGCCTTCCAATCGAAAATCAAAAATCGCAAATCTAAAATCCCTCGGGAGGGTTGAGATGGGCGAGCACGAGGGTGTTGACCTTTCGCGCCGGAGGTTCCTCGGGGGTTTGACCGCGGGCACGGCGCTGTTCGTCACCGGCGCGCTGCCGGCGGCCGCGGCCCCGCCGGAGACTTACACGAACCCGGTCTACGCCGGCTCGATGCCGGACCCGTTCGTGCTCCGCCACCGCGGCCTCTACCACGCCTTCGGCACGACCGGCGGCGAGCGCAAAGCGGACGGCCGCATCTTCACCGTGCTGCGCTCGACGAACCTTGTGGACTGGCGCGAACTCGGCGGCGCGCTCGTCCCGCCCAGCCCCGACCCGGCCTATCAATATTGGGCGCCCGAAGTCGCGCACCACCGCGGCACCTTCTACCTCTACTACTCGATGGGCGGCAAGGAGGAGGAGAAGTTCGAGCTGCGCGTCGCCACGAGCCGCCGGCCCGAAGGCCCCTACCGTGACACGGGCGCGAAGCTGCTCGACTGCGAGGACAACCGCTTCACCATAGACGCGCACCCGTTCCGCGACGCCGACGGCCGCTGGTACATGTTCTACGCGCGCAACTTCCTCGACACCGCGGGCGGCGTCCACCCCGGCACGGCCATCGTCGTGGACGAGCTGGTCGGGATGACGAAGCTCGCCGGCCGCTGCCGGACGGTCTTGCGCGCGCGCCATCCGTGGACGCTCTACGAGGCCAACCGCCGGATGGACGTTTACAACGCGACGTTCGACTGGCACACCATTGAGGGCGCCTTCGTCCGCAGGCACGGCGGCCGCTACTACTGCTTCTACAGCGGCTCGAACTGGCAGACGCCGAACTACGGGGTGGACTACGCCGTCGCCGACCGCGTGACCGGCCCCTACACGGGGCAGGGCGCCGAGGCGCGCGTGCTGAAAGGCGTCCCCGGCAAGGTGCGCGGCCCCGGCCACCACAGCATCGTCGAGGGGCCTGACGGCAAGACCGAGTACGTCGTCTACCACGCCTGGGACGCCGGGATGAAGGTGCGGCAGATGTGCATAGACCGCCTCCTGTGGACGCCCGACGGCCCGCGCTGCGCCGGCCCGACCTACACCCCGCAGCCGCGCCCCGCCCGCCGAACGCCATAAAGTTTCGAGTTGCGGGTTTCGAGTT
>DASZKF010000251.1:0-4281 GCA_035947355.1 Pyrinomonadaceae bacterium
GGAGGGGCGGCAGAGGTTCGCTAAAACTCTGCCGCCCCTCCGGGGCTCAATTTCTTTATCCGCGTTATTCCCAGGGCTTGCGCCCTGGGCTTTATGCTGCCGCCCCTGCCGGGGCTGAGCGAGGCCGGCGTCCTTAAACGCTACAATCCGGCCCGCCTCAAGTTCTACTCAACCGGCGCGGTTTAAGCTCCCCGGCAAGTTGTGGCAGGTCAAGTTTGTCTCAACCGGCCCCGGCTAAAAAGCGGGGCGAAGGCGGAAGCGAGATTCCCGTCCTGCCGACTAATTAACGGAGAACCCATGACGATGAAAACCAAAGGCGTGATCCTGGCGGCCGTCATCCTGTGTCTGTGCGCGGCGGCGCTGTCGGGCGTCGGCTCCAGCAGTTCGGGCCAGGCGCTCACGGGCGAACTCTGGCAGGCGGTGAACGAAAGCAGCATCGTGGCGACCGGCCGCCGGGCCATCGTCCCCGCGGCCTACCGCACGCTGCGCCTCAACAAGGACGCGCTCACGCGCACGCTCGCCGCGGCGCCTTTGGAGTTCACGGCGCCCTTGCGCCAGTCGCGCGCCGTCCTGAGCCTCCCGATGCCGGACGGCTCCTTCTCCCGCTTCCGCGTCGAGGAGTCGCCCGTCATGGAGTCGGGCCTCGCCGCCCGCGCCCCTTACATCAAGACCTACCGCGGGCAGGGCATTGACGACCCGACCGCCACGGCCCGCTTCGACCTGACGCCCGCGGGCTTCCACGCCCAGGTGCTCTCCTCCGGCGACACCGTCTACGTAGACCCCTACGCCAAAGGCGACACGACGAACTACATCAGCTACTTCAAGCGCGACCTGCGCGGCCGCCAGCGCTTCGAGTGCAAGGCGGGCGACCTCGACAAGGCCGCCTCGTCCGACGGCGGCGCGCTCGCCACCGAAGACGTTTTGGCGAGCGCCGGCCTCGTCCAGGGCACGGCCGGGACGCTTCGCACCTACCGCCTCGCCCTCGCCGTGACGGGCGAGTACACGCTCTACCACAGCGAGCTGACCGACCTGCCCGACGTGAAGAAGCAGAAGGCGCTGGCCGCGCTCACCACCACCCTGAACCGTGTCAACGGCATCTACGAGCGTGAGCTTTCGGTGCTGATGATCCTCGTCAACGACGAGCTGAACATCATCTACACCGACCCGGTCACTGACCCGTACCAGTCAGACAACGTCTTCGGGCTGACCATGCTGTTTGAGAACCAGGCGAACCTCGACGCGCCGAAGCCGGCGGGGCCGATAGGCGAGGACAACTACGACATCGGCCACGTGATGAGCACGGGCTTCGGCGGCATCGCCTCGCTCGAATCGGTCTGCCTCCGCGGCCGGCCCAACGTCCCCGGCGACGGGGAGAACGCGCAGGGCTTCACCGGCCTCGACACGCCCGAGGGCGACGGCTTCGACGTGGACTTCGTCGCGCACGAGATGGGCCACCAGTTCGGAGGCAACCACACCTTCAACGGCTCGGACGGCTCGTGCGGCGGCAACGAGGGCGCCGACTCGGCCTTCGAGCCGGGCAGCGGCTCGACCATCCAGGCTTACGCCGGCATCTGCGGCACGCAGGACTTGCAGCCGCACAGCGACGACTACTTCCACGTCAAGAGCCTCGAAGAGATGACCGCCTTCGTCAAAGGCCGCGGCCTCAGCTTCAACGGGGACGGCAACAAGTGCTCCACGCACGTCGCCGTCGCCAACGGCGCGCCCTCTGTGGACGCCGGCCCCGACTACACCGTCCCGATGGAGACGCCCTTCAAGCTCACGGCCGCGGGCAGCGACCCCGATGGCGACACGCTCACATACACCTGGGAGGAGTACGACCTGGGCGCGGCCTCGCCCGCGGGCGGCAACGACAACGACGACGCCGGACAGGAGCGCCCCATCTTCCGCTCCTACAAGGGCACGACCGACCCCTCGCGCACCTTCCCGAGCCTGAAGTACATCCTCAACGACGCCAACGTCCCGCCCGGCAACTACGACTGCGGCCGCGTCGGCGGGCTGCCCGTCGTCGAGGAGCCCTTCCCCGAGCCCTGCATCACGGGCGAGGACTTGCCCTCGATGGAGCGGACGATGAAGTTCAAGGTGACGGCGCGCGACAACGCCGCGGCCGGCGGCGGCTACGCCATCGACCTCGCCGAGGTCGACGTCATCGACACGGCCGGCCCCTTCCTCGTGACGGGGCCGAACGCCGCGGGAACCTGGGCCGGCAACACGACCGAGACCGTCTCGTGGGACGTGGCGAACACGAACGTCGCGCCCGTCAGCGCGCAGCAAGTGAAGATCACGCTCTCGGTCGACGGCGGGCAGACCTTCCCTTACGTCCTCGCCGAGAGCACGCCCAACGACGGCTCGGAGGCGGTCTCGGTGCCGAACACCTCGACCGACGCGGCCCGCGTGAAGGTCGAAGCCGTCGGCAACATCTTCTTCGACATCTCGGACGCCGACTTCCGCATCACGCCCGACGTCGCCTCGCTCGCCAACCACGCGCTCGCCTCGGGCGGCGCGATGGCCCTCGCCTCTTCCGTCTACCCGAGCTGGAACTTCAACCCGATGTCGGCGATTGACGGCGACCGCACCGGAGTCAACTGGGGCGCGGGCGGCGGCTGGAACGACGGCACCCGCGCCGCCTACCCAGACTGGCTCGAAGTCGGCTTCGCCTCGCCGCGCAAGCTCAACATGATCCGCGTCTACACCTTGCAGGACGGTCATACCAGCGGGGCCGAGCCGACGGCGCAGACGACCGCCAGCGAGAGCGGGATCATTGACTTCGACGTGCAGACCTGGAGCGGGTCGGCGTGGGTGACGGTGCCGGGCGGCCAGGTACGCGGCAACTCGCTCGCCGTGCGCACGCTCGCCTTCAACGAACTGACCACGCAGAAGGTGCGCGTCCTCGTCCTGAACTCGCGGCTCAACTACTCGCGCATCGTCGAGGTCGAGGCGCTCGGCCCCGCGGGGCCTTAAACGAAACCTCGCCACGGCCGCCCGCCCGCGCGCCCCGCGGAGTGCTCTCCCTGTCCGCCGGGCGCGCGGCGGGGCCGCAGGCTTAACTGGTCAACTCGCGCGGACTGAGGCGGAAGCCCGACCGTGAGGGAGGGCGTTAGGCTTGAGGCTCGAGACTTGTTTTTAACCAGCCCCTAGCCCCTAGCCTCTAGCCCCTCTTGAGACGCCCTCCCTGATGGTCGGGCTTCTGTTCCGAACCGCCCGAAGCGCGAAGACGGGGACGACTCGCCATGAAGACTACAACCTTAACGCTGCTGTCGTTCGTTCTGGCATCGGCCGCGCTGTCGGCTATCGGTGTAGAGCGCGCGTCGGCGCAGACGACCGGGCCGCGGCCCGTCCGCTTCATCGCCATCGGCGACGCCGGCTTCGCCAACGACGGGCAGCGCGCCGTCGCGCGCAAGGTCGCGGAGGTCTGCGCCGCCCGCGGCGGCTGCGACTTCGCGCTCTACCTCGGCGACAACTTCTACAACAACGGCGTCGAGACCGGGGCCTACGACCCGCAGTTCGAGGAGAAGTTCGAGTCGCCCTTCCGCGGCGCGCGCTTCCCCTTCTACGCCGCGCTCGGCAACCACGACGCGAGCCTCGCCCTCGGCGGCGACGGCAAGGACAACGCCGACGGCGACCACCAGGTCTCATACCACTACCGGCGCGACCGCGCGAGCGAGCGCTGGCGGATGCCCGCGCGCTACTACACGGCGCGCCACGGCGACGTGCAAATCTTCGCCATAGACACCAACGCCATCCTCACCGACGGCACCGGCACCAGTGACCCCGGCTCGGCCAAACAGCGCGCGTGGCTGCGCGCCGCGGTGGCCGCGAGCACGGCCCCGTGGAAGATCGTCTTCGGCCACCACACCTACGTCTCGAACGGCGGGCACGGCAACGCCGGCGACTACCGCGGCCTGCCGGAGCCGCACGGCCTCGGCGCGCAGCTCAAGTCGTTCCTCGAAGAGACCTCCTGCGACCGGGCCGACTTCTACTTCTGCGGCCACGACCACCACCTCGAATGGCTCGCGCCCGTCCCGGCCTGCGGGCGCACGCAGTTCATCGTCTCGGGCGCGGGCAGCGACCCCCGCCCGGTCGGCTCGACCATCAACGAGTTCTACTTCCAGAAGGCTTCCACCCACGGCTTCTGGTGGGTCGAGGCCGCCGGCGACACCCTGCGCGCCGCCGCCTACGATTCGCAGCCCGGCACCGCGCCGCTCTTCGAAAAGGTCGTCACGAAATAGACAGTTGCGGGTTGCGGGTTTCGGGTTTCGAGTT
>DASZKF010000252.1:0-4139 GCA_035947355.1 Pyrinomonadaceae bacterium
CTCGACTAAGGAGTTTTTCGACGCCTCATCCTAACTTCCCCCCCGCCCGGAATGCAAAGGCCGCTGTTGGCACGCGGCGGGCCGGGCGTGTTATAAGCCGGGGCGGAGTAACCGCATGAAGCGTTACGTCATCAAGCGCCCCGAAGGCGAGGGGCGGCCGGACAGGCTGGCGCGCTACCGCGAGGAGCTGAACCCGGAGCAGTTCGCCGTGGCGACGGCCCCGCCGGGCGCGGCCCTCGTCATCGCCGGGGCCGGGTCGGGGAAGACGCGCGCCATCACCTACCGCGTCGCCTACCTCGTCGAGCACGGCGTCGCGCCGGCGCGCATCATGCTGGCGACGTTCACGAACCGGGCGGCGCGCGAGATGCTCAGGCGCGTCGAGCAGTTGACGGGCGGGGGCGCGGACGTGGCCCGCCGCGTCTGGGGCGGCACCTTCCACCGCATCGCCAACCTGGTCCTGCGCCGCCACGCCGAATCAATCGGCTACTCGCAGAACTACTCGATTCTCGACTCGGAGGACGCCAAGGACTTCCTCTCGGTCTGCGTCGGGGAGGCCGGCGTGGACACGCGCGCCCGCCGCTTCCCCAAGGCCGAGGTCTTGCAGGACATCATCAGCTTCGCGACCAACACCGACCGCCCCATAGACGAGGTCGTCGCGCGCCGCTACCCGCACTTCGAGCCGCTCGCCGGTGCGATCACGCGCGTCGACCGCCTCTACACGGAGCGCAAGCGCGAGCGCAACGTGATGGACTACGACGACCTGCTCCTGAACTGGAAGCGGCTGCTGGAGGAGAAGGAGGAGGTCGCGCGGATTTACCGCGAGCAGTTCGAGCACGTCCTCGTTGACGAGTACCAGGACACGAACCGCTTGCAGGCCGAGATCGTTGACCTGCTCGCGGCGGGGCACCGCGGCGTGATGGTCGTCGGCGACGACGCGCAATCAATCTTCGCCTTCCGCGGGGCCTCGGTCGAGAGCATTTACGAGTTCCCCCGCCGCTACCCGGAGGCGCGCGTCTACCGTTTAGAAACTAATTACCGCTCGACGCCCGAAATCCTCGCCGTCGCCAACGCCTCCATCGCCTCGAACCGGCGGCAATTTCCCAAAACTCTGCGCGCCGCGCGCCCGAGCTTGGGCCTCAGCCCCGCGCTCGTCCCCTGCCGCGACGCGGACCAGCAGGCCGCCTTTACGGCCTCGCGCATCCTAGAGCTGCGCGACGAGGGCGTCGCCTTGAACGAGACGGCCGTGCTCTACCGCTCTCACTACCACTCGCTCGAACTGCAGCTGGAGCTGACGCGGCGCGGCATCCCCTACCGAGTCCGCTCCGGCGTCCGCTTCTTCGAGCAGGCGCACATCAAGGACGTGGTCGCCTACCTGCGCCTCGTCGCCAACCCGCGCGACGAGCTGGCTTGGAAGCGCGTGCTGAAGCTCATCCCGAACGTCGGCACGGCGACCGCCAGCCGCGTCTGGGAGCGTTTGCAGCTCGCGCCCGACCCGCTCGCCCTCGTCGTGCGCGGCGAGGCCGACTCGGCGGCCAACCGGCGCGGCACGGGCTGGGCCGAGTTCCGCTCGCTCCTCGAAGAGCTGACGAAGGACGAAGCCCGCACCAACCCCGCGCGCCAGATCGAGACCGTCCTCGCGCGCGGCTACGAGGATCACCTGGAGCAGAACTACGAGAACGCCGAGGCGCGCTTAGAAGACCTCCGCCAGCTCGCCAACTACAGCGCCCGCTTCGGCTCGACCGAAGAGTTCCTCTCTGAACTCGCGCTGCTCTCGACCGAGCGCTACGGCGCGCCCCAGGCCCTCACCGCCGAGGATGTGGTCTCCGGCGGCGACGAAGACGAACTCCTCACCCTCTCCTCCGTCCACCAGGCCAAGGGCCTGGAGTGGCGCGCCGTCTTCATCGTCTGGGCGGCCGACGGCAAATTCCCGAGCCCCCGCTCCCTCCGCGACGCCGACGGCGAGGAGGAAGAACGCCGCCTCTGGTACGTCGCCCTCACCCGCGCCAAAGACCAGCTCTACCTAGCTTATCCTTTGATGGTCACAGACTACTCCACCCGCCAGACCGTCCTCCAACGCCCCTCCCGCTTCGTCACCGAAGTCCCCCCCGACCTCTACGAAATCTGGAGCCTCGAAGAAGAGACCACTGCTGGCGCACACACACTCGCCCCCGCCGCGGAGGACGCCGACCCAGATAAGCAGGACGATGGTTCGGAGAAGGATGAAGGCGGCGACGGCTACATCAACTGAGCTTGAATCCATAACTGAGTTTGAATCCGTCGCCTCGGCCCTCTACGTAAGCGACCCTTTCAGGGTCGGGAATCTTTTTCTTGCTTTGACCGGGGGCGGCGCTCGGTCGCTGTCGCTCCCCCGCCGGCCCCGGGCTATTGCCTTCGTCCCCTCCGGGGGCGACGCGGCCCTCCGCGGAGAATTTCTTACTGTCTACTTCTCTCCGGCGCCGCGTGATAGTATCGGGCCGTCAGGTTTCTCCGGGAGAGATTGAAGCAAACGCCCGCCGACGAGATGACCAGCACGGACGAAGACGGCGTCATCACCGACCGCGCGCTGAGGGCCGAGGTCAGGCTGTATTACGACCTCTACGCGCCGGGCGCGCGGCCCGCGCCGCTCCTCGTCGCGCTGCACGGCTACGGCAGCAACAAGCGGTGGATGCTGCGCGAGGCGCGCGAGCACGCGCCCGCGGGGTTCGCCGTCGCCGCGCTGCAAGGCCCGCACCAGCACATGAAGGAGCCGCGCGAGCCGGGCGGCCCCGTGCGCTACGGCTTCGGCTGGCTCACCAACTTCCGCCCCGAGGAGTCGGTCGCCGTCCACCACCGCGCGCTCCTCGACCTGATCGAGTCGCTCGCCGCCGCCGGCGTCGCCCGCCGCGACCGCGTCTTCCTCATGGGCTTCTCGCAGTCGTGCGCGCTCAACTACCGCTTCGCCTTCACGCACCGCGAAGTCCTGCGCGGCGTCGTCGGCGTCTGCGGCGGGCTGCCCGGCGACTGGGAGACGAGCGCGGCCTACGGCCAGACCCGCGCCGCAGTCCTCCACCTGCACGGCACGCGCGACGAGTTCTACCCCCCGGAGCGCGTCGCCGACTACGCCCGACGCCTGCGCGCGCGCGCCGCCGACGTGGAGGTGCGCGCCTACGACGCCGCCCACGAGTTCGCCCCCGCCATGCGCACCGACGTGCGCGCCTGGCTCGAACGGAAGAATGGAAGCCGTGAGACGTGAACCGGAGTTATCAGTCGTCAGTTACTTTGCCTTTACTGACGACTGGTAACTGACGACTACGAGTTACGACTCACGGCTTTCAAAGGAGCACGACGATGAACAGCAAGTACGCCTTAGCGTTGGCCTCGGCGGTGGCGGTCGGGGTGTTGGCCCTGGGCTACAGGGGCGGGGCGGAGGGGCCGCAGGCGGAGGACAAGGAGGTGGCGGCCGTGCGCGCCGTCATCGAGGCGCAGCAGGCGGCCTGGAACCGCGGCGACATCGAAGGCTACATGGCCGGCTACGCGCGCGAGGAGACGACTACCTTCGTCTCCGGCGACACCCTGACGCGCGGCTGGCAGACCGTCCTCGAACGCTACAAGAGCCGCTACGACTCGCGGGCGAAGATGGGCACGCTCACCTTCTCCGAACTCGAATTCAAGCCCCTCAGCCCCTTCTACATCATGGCGACCGGCCGCTGGCAACTGGCCCGCGACGCCGACACGCCCCGCGGCCGCTTCACCCTTATCTTCCGCCGCACCAACGGCGGCTGGCGCGTCGTCCACGACCACACTTCTTCGGCATAAAAAAGTCTGTAAGTCTGGAGTCTCAAGTCTCAAGTCAAAGACAAGTTCTCGGTTCCGACTCCAGACTTACAGACTCCAGACTTGAGACTGTCTTTCGGGATTATGGTTTCGTTGTTGGTCTTGAACTGTTCGCAGGTCGTCACGCTGGCGGGGCCGGCGCGGCCGCGGGTCGGCGCGGAGATGCGCGAGCTGGGCGTCGTCCGGGAAGGGGCGCTGTTGGTGCGCGGGGGGCGCGTCGTGCGCGCGGGGACGCGCGCGGAGGGCGAGCCGCTGGCCGACGCCGGGACGGAAGCGTTGGACGCGGGAGGGCGCGTCTTGATGCCCGGCTTCGTGGACGCGCACGC
>DASZKF010000253.1:0-3912 GCA_035947355.1 Pyrinomonadaceae bacterium
TAGGAACGAGCCCCTACAGCTCTCGCCGACGTTCTCATAATCTCCCGCGCGCGGCGGGCAGGCTGCGCAGCAGCGTCAGGCGCTTGAAGAGGGCGCGGCGCGCGTCGGCCCGCAGCCCGACGAAGAGCGCGACGAGGAGCGCGGCGGCGAAGGTCGCGGCGACCGAGGCCAGCCAGCCCAACCAGCTCCCGGCGAGCACGGCCCGGCCGAGCAGGGCCGCGGCCGTGAACATCAGCGCCATCGTCGCGCCGGGCCGGAGCGCCCCCGCGAGGCGCGGGACGCGCGGCAGCCCGAGCTGAGAGTTGACGATGAAAGGGTAGACGAGCGTCAGCACCGCGCGCCCGGCCATCATCCCGAGGCACAGCCCCGCGATGCCGTAGCGCGGCGTCAGCGCGGCGGCCAGGCCGACCGAGACGACGGCCGAGGCCGCGCCGGTCAGAACCTTCTCGCGCAGTTGCAGCGTCAGGTCTATCACGTACGAGTCGTTGCGGATGAAGATGAGCTGAACGGTCATCAGCACCGCGAGCAGGTTCGGCCAGAAGCCGGCGTAGTGCTCGGCCCCGACCCAGAGGTGTACGAACGAGCGGTTCCAGGCGATGATGGTCGAGCCGGCGACGGCCAGGAGCAGCCAGCTGAGCGTCATCATCTCGGCGCGCAGAGCCACGGCCCGCTCGAACTGCTTGAGGCCGACGACGCCGCCCAGGCCCGGCGTCGCCGCGCCGATGGCCGTCGTCACGAAGCCGAGGAGCGTCACCGCGGCGAAGCCCGTCAGCGTGTAGTCGGCGACGGCCGAGGCCGAGGCCAGTGCGGCCAGGATCACCACGTCGCTCGCGAGGATGAAGCGGTGGACGAACGTCCAGGCGAAGTACCAGACGCTCAGCTTCAGAAACGAGCGCACCTCTTTGAAAGAGGGCCGCGCCAGCCCGAACCAGGGCACGTAGCGCCTGACGACCGCGAGGAACAGCGCGCCCGTCAGCGCGACGAGCGCGACCTCGGCCGCCGCCAGCCCCTCCAGCCCGCCGCCCGCGTAGAGCGCGCCCACGCTCAGCGCGCCGCCGACGACGCTCAGACCCGCCTGCAAGCCCATCCGCTTGTAGCCGAGGTTCATCCCGCGCAGGACGGCCTCGGGCAGGAGCACGAGCTGACCTAAGAGGAAGCCGACGACGAGCAGGGCCGCCGCGACGCGCACCGTCCCCTGCATCTCCGGCGCGACGCCCGCCACGTGCGGCGCGGCCCACACCAGCCCCGCGCCCATCAGGAACATGACGGGCAGGAAGAGCAGCCAGACGCCGAAGGCGCTCCCGACGTGCTTGCGCTTCGTGGCGTCGTCGTCCACCTCGCGGCGGTTGGCGATGACCCACTTGAGGGCCTGCGTCGGCCGGCCGTCGGCCGCCTGCATGTAGGTGACGAGCTTGGCGATCACCTGCCAGACGCCGTAGAGCGGCCCGCCCAGGAAGCCGACCAGGAGCGGCGTGACGACCGTCATCACCAGGCCCTTGACCGACAGGTCGAGGAGCGTGGCGAAGGCGTTCAGATACGCCTTGTGCGTCAGCGCGCCGGCCGTCTTGGCCGCGGGCTCTTTAACCCTGACCGGCTCCCCGGCATTGACGTTTAACTCGACCGTCGCCATGCGCTCAGCCTACCCTCTGGTTCTGTTCCCGCCCTCGATGCCCGCCAGCACACGCTCGGCGACGCGCTCCGGCGTCTCGCCCTCGCCCGTGCTCAGCCTGATGACCCGAACCCGCCCGCCCGCGCTCAGCTCCTTGACGACGCGCTCGTAGCTCTCGCGGTAGCGCGCGAGGAAGGCGCTGATCTCCTCGTCGGTGCGCGCCTTCATCCGGTGCGGCTTGGCGCGCCCGCGGATGCGCCGCGCGAGGACCTCGTCGGGCGCGTCGAGCCACACGACCGCGTCGAGCATACCGGCCCAGCGCCGTACGAGACCCCGCAGCCGCCCCTCCGCGCGCCCGAAGGCGTAAAGCTTGGCGAGCGCGAAGACCGTCCCCTCGTCGAGCAGCACGAACCTCTGACGGCGCGCCGCCTCGCGCCCGACCAGCCGGCCCAGGGCGTTGATCCTGACGACGAGCGCCAGCTCCTGAAAGCCGGGCCGCCCGCGGCCCCGAAGCATCCCGACCAACTGCGGCAGCGACAGAAACGCGCTCGACAGCAGCAGCCCCGCCGGCAGACGCCACACACCCAAGCGCGCCGCCGCGCCCGCGCCGCCGCGCCCGAGCACCTCGGCCACCGTGCTCTTCCCCGCCCCCGCCGGCCCGACGATTTCCGCGACCAGAGCCATGAAAAGCAGTAGACAGTAGACAGTAGTCAGTAGCCAGTAGAAAAACAGTCGCTATCGAATCTTCAGGCTGTCAGCGTCAGCGATCATAGTGCGGAGCCTACTGTCTACTGACTACTGTCTACTGTCTACTCTTCTTCAGAGGTTCCGCCAGACGACCGATTGCAGTTCGGCGAGGACTTCGGGGGCGGGGCGGCCGGCGTCTACGACGCGGGCGCGCGTGCCCGTCCAGTCCTGCTCCCACAGCTCGCGCGAGCGGGAGCGGACGTGGTGCTCGCTCTCGATGGTCTTGCGCCCGACGGCGACCTCCGGGTCGACGCGGAGGACGAAGAGCAGGTCGGGCTCCATGATCTGCCGGTAGTTCCGCTCCTCAATTTCGAGCATCAGCCGGACGAGCCGGTTCCTGCGCGCGGGCACGACCGTGCGCGCGATGTTCGGGCCGTCCATCAGCCGCAGGCGCTCGACGGGGAAGCGGTCGCAGAGGGCGACGCCGCCGTTGGTGGCGAAGCGGCGCGCGCGCGCGTAGAGGCGGCGGCGGTCGCGCGACGCCAGCACCCAGCGGAGCAGCCGAAGGTAGCCGGGGAATGCATCGCCGCCCGCGCCCCGCGGCTCTCGCCCTTCGCCCGGCGGGACGGCCGCGCCGGTCTGCCCGGTCAGGCGCAGCGCGACGATGACGGCCAGCGTGAGCGGCGAGCGCGGCGGCTTGCCGAGGTGGAAGCGGCGCACCGCGAACTTCTTCGAGAGCCAGCCGTGCAGACCGTCCACGGCCGTCGTCTTCCCCGCCCCGTCGCCGCCGACGAGCGCGACGAGCGCGCCGCCCGCCGTCAGACGCTTCCGCGCCGGCCGCCCCGCCGCGCGCTCCGTCAGGAGCCGCCGGGCGCGCCTGCCCGCGCGCACGAGCGCGTCGGCCAGCAGCCCGCGCCGCGCGTGCGCGCACAGGCGACGCTCCAGGCTGACCCTCAGCCAGAGCCGCCGCCACGCCGGGCAAGCGCCCGCAATCGAGCGCAGGCACTCGCCGAAGAATTCGACGCCGACGAAAGGCAGGTGCTCGCGCAGCAGCCGCTCGACCCCGGCGCGGCTCGCCCGCGCTTCGAGGAACTTCAACTCTGCGCGCAGCGAATCGCCCGGAGAGTCCTTGCCGCCCGCGAGCCGCCGCAGCCCCGACTCAGCCGGCGCGTACTTCAAGACCATCCGGAGGACGAAGAGGATCAGCTCGAACTCGGCGGCCGGGACCGGCATCAGCCCTTCGCGCGAGGCCGAATCCAGATAGGCGCGCTCGACCGGCAGGCGGAAGTTCTTCGTCAGGTCGTGACCGAGGACGAGCTGGTGGTGGACGTGGAGGTGTACGAAGCGGCCGGCCTCCTCGTCGAAGCCGTAGTAGTCGCAGACGCCGGGCACGACGCGGTCTTCGGTCGGCCGCGCCTGCTTGAAGCCGAGGCGGTGGAGGGCACAGGCGAAGCGGCCCGCGTCGGCGCGCTCGACGAGGAGGTCGAGGTCGCCCTCGCCCGCGAGCCACCGTTCGAGCCGCCAGTTGCTCTTGAACTGGCAGTATCTCACGCCCTCGCGCCGCAGCTCGTCGCAGAGCCGCCGCACGAGCGGCGGGCCCCCCCGCCCCGCCCGGG
>DASZKF010000254.1:0-10696 GCA_035947355.1 Pyrinomonadaceae bacterium
ACGGCGGAAACCACGACTGCTTCTCTCATGATGATTCCCGTTTCCGTCCCGCGAGGGACGATTGAAAATAGCCCGGCGATTTATCGCCGGGAAAGCATAACTGACTTCTCCTTCAACCCTGAAGCGCTGGGCTATTTTCAGTCGTCCCTCGCGGGACTGGCTGTACCTCCTAAATAGCCACCTCCACCTCTTCGAGCGGCGAAAGTATCCGCAAGTCCTTCGGCTCGATTTCGACGAGGAAGCCGCGCTTGCCGCCGTTGATGTAAATCTTCGGCAGGTCGAACACCGTGCGCTCGACGTAGACCGGCAGCCGCGTGCGCGTGCCGAAGGGGCTGGTGCCGCCGACCTGGTAGCCGGTGTGGCGCTGCGCCACTGCGGGGTCGCACGGCCGCACGCTCTTGACGCCGAGGGCGCGCGCCAGCCGCTTCGTCGAGACCTCCCGGTCGCCGTGCATCAGGACGACGAGCGGCCGCCGCGCGTCCGTCTCCATCACCAGCGTCTTGACGACCGCGTGCTCGTCCACGCCCAAGGCCCCGGCCGACGCCCTGGTCCCGCCCCGCTCCTCGTACTCGTAGAGGTGCGGCGCGAACCCGATCTTCTCCTCGCGCAGCACGCGCACGGCCGGGGTGACGGGGTGGTCCATAAAACGGTTGCGAGTTTCGGGTTTCGGGTTTCGAGTTCTTCTGCTTCGCGTTAAGGGTTCGGGCCGCGCCTTGTCTTTAACTCGAAACCCGGAACCCGGAACCCGGAACCCGAAACTGACGCCGGGAAGCCCGGCGTCTCGGTCACGCGCCGCGCCTGTCGGAGGTGCCGGCGCTCGTGGGCGACGACGATGCGGTAGGCGTCGAGCAGGCTGTAGGTGACGAAGCCGCTGACGGGCGAGGTGACGACCGTCCGCTCCAGGTCGGCGCCCGCGGCCGCGCGTACCAGCCGGGCCAGCTCCGCCTGGTGCGCGGCGAACTCCTCGACGATGCCGGGCGCGACGCCGCTCGCCGAAGGGCTGAGTTTGGCCGGGGCCTTGAACTTCCGCCCGCCCTCCTGTTCGAGCGCGCGCGCGATGAAGCGCCCGAAGAAGCCAGAGAGCGGCGACCAACGCTCCCAGCCCCCGGCGCGGCGCTCGCCCCGCGCGACGCTTTCGAGCGTGTGGAAGAGGCCGCGGTTGGTCTTGATCAGGTGCTCAAGGCACTGGCCGACGCTCCACTCGTCCGGCCCCGGCTTCCAGTTGACCTGCTCCGCCGACAGAGCGCCGAACTCGCGCCTCGCCCCCTCGCCTATTGCCCCCAACTCCTCGACCACCCGCCCGACTTCGCCGTCCGAAACGTCCGTGACCATCTTCCACCTCCGAAAAGCAAATGATGAATGCGGAATGATGAATTAAATCATCCGGGCCCCGTCACATTCATCATTCATCATTCCGCATTCATCATTAATTCCTCAGCGGCTTTCCCGTCTTGAGCATGTGCGCGATGCGCTCCTGCGTCTGGCGGTGGCCGCAGAGGGAGAGGAACGCCTCGCGCTCGAGGTCTAAGAGGTACTGCTCGGGGACGCGCGTCTCGTGGTTGAGGTCGCCGCCCGTCAGGACGCGGGCCAGCTTCTCGCCGATGACGGCGTCGTAGTCCGAGATGAAGCCGCCGCGCTTCATCTGGTGGATTCCGAGCTTGAGCGTGGCGAGCGCCGCGTTGCCGAGCGCGAGCACGTCCGTGCGCGGCGCGGGCGGCTCGTAGCCGGTCGCGGCCAGAGCGAGCACCTCCTGCTTGGCGTCGGCGATGAGGCGGTCGGCGTTCATCGAGTACGAGTCCTCCTCGCGCAGGAACCCGAGCGTCTTCGCCTCGGCCGCGGAGGTCGCCACCCTGGCGAGCGCGATGGTCTCGAAGGCGCGCTTGACGAAGGGGAACGGGTCGGCCTCGGTCACGCCCGGCGGTATCGAGTCGAGCGCGCGCACGAGCATCTCCTTCGTCCCGCCGCCCGCGGGGATGAGCCCGACGCCGACCTCGACCAGCCCGATGTAGGTCTCGGCCGAGGCGCGCACCCGGTCGGCGTGCAGGGTCATCTCGCAGCCCCCGCCGAACGTCATCTGGAAGGGCGCGACGACCACCGGCTTCGGCGAGTAGCGCAGAGACATCGTCGCCTGCTGGAACTGCCGCACGCCGAGGTCTATCTCGTCCCACTCCTCCTCCTGCGCGCCGAGCAGGACGAGCATCAGGTTGGCGCCGACCGAGAAGTTCTGCCCCTGGTTGCCGACCACGAGGCCGACGAAATTCTTCCCCACCTCGGCCAGCGCGTGCTTCACCATCTGGAGCGTGTCCGAGCCGATGGAGTTCATCTTCGAGTGGAACTCCAGGCACGCCACGCCATCGCCGAGGTCTACGAGAGACGCGCCCGCGTTCTTCTTGATGACGCCCGTGCGGTCTTTCAGAGACTTCAGGATGATGACGCCCGGCGGCTGCGCGACCGGCAGGTATTTACCCTGCGCGAAGTCGAAGTAGAACTCCTGCCCGCCCTCCTGCTTGTAGAAGGAGGTCGCGCCCGCTTCGAGCATGCGCCGGACGTTCTCGGGAACCTCGCGCCCCTCCTCCTGCATCCGCGCGACCGACCTCTCGACGCCGACGGCGTCCCAGGTCTCGAAGACGCCCAGCTCCCAGCCGAAGCCCCACTTCATCGCGCGGTCAACCTCGACGACCGTGTCGGCGATCTCGGGGATGCGGTGGGCGGCGTAGGTGAGCACGCGCGAGGTCGTCTTCCAGAGGAACTGCCCGGCGCGGTCTTGGCCCCAGACGAGCGCCCGGACGCGCTCGCGCGTGTCCTCGATGTTCTTCGCCGCGTCGAGCGCCGGGAGCTTGACCTTCTCGGCCGGGCGGTATTCGAGCGAGGCGTGGTCGAGCGTCCAAATCTCCTGCCGCTCGCCCTCGCCCTTCTGCTTCCGGTAGAAGCCGCCCTTCGTCTTGTTGCCGAGCAGCCCGCGCTCGACCATCCGGCGGACGAACTCGGGCGCGTTGTAGACCTCCCGGTCCTCGTCTTCGGGTACGGCCTCGTAGATGTTCCGCGCGACGTGCGCGAAGACGTCGAGGCCGACGAGGTCGAAGAGGCGGAAGGTCGCCGTCTTCGGCCGCCCCACGGCCTGCCCCGTCATCCTGTCGACCTCCTCAATGGAGTAGCCGTCTTCGAGCATCGTCCGGATGGTGACGAGGCCGCCGTAGGTGCCGATGCGGTTGGCGATGAAGTTCGGGCGGTCTTTGGCGACGACGACGCCCTTGCCGAGCCGCCGGTCGAGGAAGCCGTAGACGGAGCAGGAGACTTCGGGCCTCGTCCACTCGGTGCGGATCAACTCGACCAGGTGGAGGTAGCGCGGCGGGTTGAAGAAGTGCATCCCGAGGAAGTGCGCGCGGAAGTCTTCCGTGCGCCCCTCGGCGAGCTGCCGGATGGGGATGCCGCTCGTGTTCGACGCGACGACCGAGCCCGGCCGCCGGTGCCGCTCGACCTGCTCGAAGAGCCGCCGCTTGATCTCCAGGTTCTCGACTACGGCCTCGACGATGAGGTCGCAGTCTTTCAACTGCTTCAGATCGTCCTCGAAATTCCCGACCCGCACGAGCGCGGCCCGCTCCGGCGTGAAGAACGCCGCCGGCTTCGCCTTCTTCGCCGCCTCCAGCCCGGCGCGCGCGACGCGGTCGCGCACCTCCCGGCTCTCCAGCGTCAACCCCCTCGCCGCCTCCTCGGCCGTCGGCTCCTTCGGCACGATGTCTAACAGCAGCACGGGGACGCCCGCGTTCGCCAGATGCGCCGCGATCTGCGCCCCCATCGTACCCGCGCCCAGCACCGCCGCCCTCTCAAACCGAATCATAGGGGAACAAAGCCTCTCGCCCAGAAACCAGAATCAGAAGACGGCCCCCATCATACTGAATGAGTATTCATTCAGGCAAGGGCGAAAGAGCCGCGGGCGTGGGTTGCGAACGGGGAGCCTGTCCGTCACCTCAATTAGTGAGAAGTGACACAGCAATAATTGAGAGGCATCCCCTACATGGAATGAGAATGAATCCATTAATAACTCCGGGGAGCGTCCCTACTGCATTGACATCCGCGGCGCGCGGTCATATCTTTCCCGCGCCCCAAAGGTCGCCCGTTGCTGACGCGCACTCTCGTTTTTCTCCGGCACGAGTAAGCCTTTTCCGCCGCCGCGGGGGTAAGTTGAGTTAGGAAGCGAGGTCATGGGTATGCCGAGCCGACCGTCGCCGAGGCCGCCGTCAGACACTCATCCGTCGCCGGCGCGCAAGGCCGAGCAGCCAGTCGCCCCCCCGGCCTACCGCCCCCAGCCGGTGCCCAAGGTCTTGCAGAGGAAGGCCGCGCCAGCCGCGCAGACGCCGGCGGCAGGGATGAAACCTGCGCCCGCCGCCCCTCCCGTCTATCGCCCGCAACCTACGCCAAAGGTTTTACAGCGTAAGGCGGTTGAAGGGAAGCAAACCATCTCGGCGGGGTCGAACTCTTCACCAAAACCGCCTCCTGTTTATAAGCCACAACCGACGCCAAAAGTATTACAGAGGAAAGCGCCTGTCTTACAACAGGGCCCAGGCCAGAATAGGGATAAACCAGACGCGCCTTCCGTACGCCGTCCGCCACACTTACGAAGTGTGTCGCAATCGAAATCAGAGCCGGGCGGCACGATTCAGGCGATGATGCAATCCAAGGGGGCAACCCGCCGGACTATCAAAACGCAGTCCTCGGCCGCCGCGACCGTAAATTACTACCGGGGCCCCGCCGGCGAGCGCGTGACGGTGGTGACGAGCATGAAGGGGATTCGGGTCTACAAAGGGTGGGAAGATCGCAGCCAGGAGCTGGCACACATAGATGGGTTGAGCCTCGATATTGACCCCAAGCACGGCAAGACTTTATCTTTCGGCTACATCGTTGTCAGCATTGCTGCCTGGCGGAGCAAAAAGTTAAGCTCGCTGATGCTCTACCACCTGGCTAAGTTGGCCCTTGCCGGCTCGGCGTTAACCATCTGCGTAATTAAACCCGACGCGACCCTCGCGGGCTACTGGCAGAGGGTGGGGTTCGACTACAATCAAGCGAAGATAGATTTCTTTGAGGAACACCTCAAAGTTCAGTACGCCCACCTGAACCCCACGCTCGACCAGAGCGTGCCCATGGTGGCCTACGGGAGCACCTCCTCCGTATATACCGCCAACGTCTCCGTCCTCGGCTACTGGGACGAATTCTTCGACGTGCCTCTTTAGCAAGCGCCGGTAGATAAGCTAACTATCAGTTAGCCGTACGCCCCTTTGTGGAACTGAGTATAAAAAGTTCTCACTATAGCCGTTCGCGGTCGGGTGCGGCCCGCCCGTGGCGGCTGTAGGGGCGCGGCTTGCCCCCGCCCGCTTAGACTCTCATTAGATTCGACGCGGAATCTTAGCGCCTCTTGAGCTGGCGGGGGCAAGCCGCGCCCCTACAGACCGCCGGACGTCCCGCACCAAAATCTCAACTTGCTCGTTCACAATCCACGCCCCGCGGCCGGTGCGACGGCTCTAATTGCCGTCGTCGAGGTGCCAGCCGGTGTTGACCCAGGTGTTGTCGCGGAGGACGAAGATTTCGGTGCCGCGGCCGGTGTTCGTGGTGCGCTTGCCGTCCTTCTCGGTCTCGAAGAGGTAGGTGGTGTAGAGGACGGCGGTGTTGCCGTAGAGCTGGATGTCGGTGCGGGGGAATTCGAGGCGGACGAGCTTGGCGCCGGTCTGGGCGAACTGTTGCGCGCCGTCGAGGATGGCGGCGCGGCCTTGCCACTCGCCGCCGCCCGCGTTGACGGCGACCGCCTCGTCGGGGATGACCTTTTCGAGGTGCGCGCGGTCGCCCGAGAACCAGGCCCGCCAGACGGCCTCGCGCGCGGCCAGGAGCGCGCGGCGCTCCTCGGGCGGCAGTTGACGGGGCTGGCTCGCCTGCCGCTCGACCTGCGAGCGCACCATGTCCGGGTGCGCGTAGATGTTCGAGCCGACCTGCGTCCACTCGCCGTTCAGCCTGGCGTACACGTCTATCGAGCGGAGCTTGCCCGGCACGCGCGCCTTGCGGCCGTACCAGGTCTCGGCGACGTAGGGCACGAGCGCCGTGTCGCCGTAGAAGACGTAATCAATCTCCGTGATCTTGTAATCGGCCAGGCCGCGGTCGTCTGCGGCGGGCGCGGGCGACTGGCCGCTGCAGAAGCCCGCCGAGTTGTTCATGTAAGCCTCGATGCCTCGGACGATCGAGCGGGCCTGGCCCGTAAAGCCGATCCAGTCCTCGGCGTGCGTCGCGCGGATGGTCTTGCAGTCGCGCTCGACGTAGGCTTTGAAGATGCTTTCGATGTGGGCGCGGATGGCGGCGCGGTCGGCGGCGCGGCCGTCCGAACGGGCCGGGGCCTGCGCGGCCGCCCCCGCCGCCAGCGCCCCGTAGGCGAGCGCCGCGAGGAGAATTCTCTTCAGCATGGCTTTACTCCTTAAGACGTGCGAAGTCCGTGGCCCGGCGCGCGCCGGGCGAACCCTTGAAGGGAGGCGGGCGGGCGCCAGGTTAAGGCCGGCGGGGCCGGCGGCCAACCCGGAGCGTCTTAGTTTTCGGCGAGTATTTGATGAGAGCGCGAAAATGCTAGAATTGCGCCGCCGCCGCGCCCGTGTGGCGGGGCGCGGCCGACACGCCGGTTGAATATTTTCCGCGGCCCCGCGCGCACGCTTCCCTTATGAGCCCCGCGCCCAACGCAGAACAGCCCGTCCGTTTCGGCCCCTTCGAGCTGAGGGTCAAGAGCGGCGAGGTGCGGCGCGCCGACGGCACCACCGTCCGCCTCCCGCCGCAGCCCTTCAGGGTCTTGCTGGCGCTCGTCGAGAACGCGGGGCAGGTGATCACGCGCGAGGAGCTGCGCCGGCTGGTCTGGGGCGACGAGACGGTCGTGGATTTCGACAAGGGCCTCAACTTCTGCGTCAGGCAAATCCGCGAGGCGCTCGGCGACGACGCGCAGTCGCCCCGCTACATCGAGACGCTCCCCCGCCGCGGCTACCGCCTCATCGCCCCCGTCGCGCCCGCCCCGGCCGAGCCCGTGCGCGATGACCCCGCCGGGCGGCCCGCGGCCGAGCCCCCCGGCCGCCCCCGCCCGCGGCGCTCGGGCGTCGCGGCGGCGCTGGCCGCGCTCTCCATCCTGTCGCTCGTCTCGTTCGTGCTCTGGCGTCAGGCCGGGCGGCGCGCCGCCCCTGCCGGGGGGAAGGTTTTGATGGCCGTGCTGCCCTTCGAGAACCTGAGCGGCGACCCGTCGCAGGACTACTTCAGCGACGGGCTGACCGAGGAGGTCATCTCACGGCTCGGCGGCCTGCGGCCCGAGCGCCTCGGCGTCATCGCGCGCACCACCGCCCTGACCTACCGGAAGACGGAGAAGGACGTGCGCCAGATCGGGCGCGAGCTGGGCGTCGCTTACGTGCTCGAAGGCGGCGTCAGGCGCGAGGCCGGCCGCGTGCGCATCACGGCCCAGCTCATACAGGTCAGCGACCAGACGCACCTCTGGGCCGAGACCTACGAGCGCGACGAGCGCGACCTTCTGCGCATCCAGAGCGAGGTCGCGGCCCGCGTCGCGCGCTCGCTGGAGCTGGAGCTGCTGCCCGGCGCGGGGCCGCCCACGGACGCCGCCAGGTCGAGCGACCCCGCGGCCTACGACGCCTACCTGAAGGCCCGCTACCTCGTCACCAAAGACGATGTCGAAGACCTCCGGCGCAGCATCCCTTACTTCGAGCAGGCGGCCGCGCGCGACCCCGGCTTCGCCCCCGCGCACGCGGGCGCCGCCCTGGCACGCGTCGGGCTCGCCGCCTGGCTCGACACGCCGGCCGCCGAGGTCCTGCCGCGCGCGAAGGCCGAGGCGCTGCGGGCCGTCGAGCTCGACCCGTCACTCGCCGAAGGCTACGCCGCGCTGGCCGCCGTCAACTTCTGGCTGGAGTGGGACTGGCCGGCGGCCGAGCGCAACGCGCGCCGCGCCGTCGAGCTGAACCCGAGCGAGCCGAACGCGCGCCTGCTCTATGCCTCGTACCTTCTGGCGACGGGGCGGGGCGAGGCGGGCGCGGCCGAGGTCGGCGAGGCGCTCGCGCTCGACCCCGTCTCGCTCCTGACGAACGGGCTGGCCGCCTACTTCTTCCTCCGCGCGCGCCGCTACGACGAGGCCATCGCGCAGGCCCGGAGGATGCTTGAGCTGGAGCCCGACTCGCCGGCCGCGCACGACTGCCTCGTCGCCGCCTATCGCCGCAAGGGGATGCACGAGGAGGCGCTCGGCGTCGTCCGCGCGCGCCTCGCACGGGAGGGCGGGCCGCACGTCGGGGGCGCGGCGGCGCAGGCTCTAGCGCGGATGGATCGGTGGCATTTGGAGAGCCTCCGGGCGAAGGCCGCCGCCGGCGAGAGGGTGCCGGCCACGAGGCTCGCGCGCGCCTACGCGGGCGTGGGCGACCGCGAGCGCGCGCTCGAAAGTCTTGAGGCGGCCGTCGGCGCGCGCGAGCCGATGCTCGTCTTCCTCGGCACCCACCCGCAGTGGGACCCCGTCCGCGAAGACCCGCGCTTCGGCGCGCTCCTGCGCCGCGCGGGCCTCGCCCCTTAAGGCCCGCCGCGGCCGCCTCAGTAGTTGGTCAGAATCCTTTCGGTCGCGAAGCCCATCTCGTGGAGGCGGTCGCGCGTCTGTTCGATCATCTCGCGCGAGCCGCAGACGAGTGCGACCGGGTCGGAGAGCGTCGGCAGGACGTTGTCGAGCAGCGACTGGACGTAGCCGGTCGAGCCGGCCCACTCGTAGCCGTCGGGCTGCGAGACGACCTGGCGCAGCTCGACGCCGGCCGCCTTCCACGACTCGACCTCGTCCTGGTAGCAGAAGTCTTCGGGCGTGCGCGCGCCGTAGAGGACGACGATCTGGCCGAAGCGCTCGGCGCGCGGCAGCACCGAGCGCAGCGCCGAGCGCAGCGGGGCGACGCCCGTGCCCATCGCCACGAAGACGAGGTCGCGCCCCTCCTCCTCTTCGAGCGCGAAGCCGTGGCCGGCCAGCTCGATCAGCTCGACGCGCCCGCCCGGCTCGGTCTCGTAGAGGGCACGCGCGACGGGGTCGTTCGACAGCTTGACGAGGAACTCCAGCTCCTCGTCGGCCGGCGCGCTGGCGATGGCGAAGTGGGCCGCGCCGGCCTCGCCCACGCGGAGCAGCGCGACCTGGCCGGGCCGGAAGTCGAGGCCGTGCGGGCCGGCCGAGCCTTCGGGCAGCGCGTCGAGGGCGCGGATGTCGCGCGCCTCCTCGTGGACGCGTTTGATGACGAGCGTGCGAGTCCCCTTGTCTCCCATAAAGACTTCCCGGCGGCGTCCGACTTCGGTTTTCAGGAACGCCGCCGAGTGTAGCGCAGCCGGGCGCGGCCGTCCAGAAACCCGGTTTCGGGTTGCAGGTTTCGGGTCGAGAGTTTAAAACTTTCTTCTTAACTCGGAGCCCGGAACCGGCGGCCCGAAACTTCCTTTATGAATCGCTCCCCGCTCGCGGTCATCCTCCTGACGGTCTTCATAGACCTGGTCGGCTTCGGCATCGTCATCCCGATACTGCCGCACTACGTCGAGCGCTTCGACGCCTCCCCGGTCGCGCTCGGGCTGCTGTTCACGTCCTACTCGGCGGCGCAGCTCGTCTGCGTACCGGTACTGGGGCGTTGGTCGGACAAGCACGGGCGGAGGCCCGTCCTGCTGCTGAGCCTGCTCGGGACGGGCGTCGGCTTCGTCATCCTCGGAGCGGCCGGGACGCTCCTGATGCTCTTCGTCGGGCGCGTCATCGCCGGCGTGACGGGCGGCAACATCTCGACGGCGCAGGCTTACATCGCCGACGTGACGACGCCGGAGAACCGCGCGAAGGGGATGGGGCTGTTCGGCGCGGCCTTCGGGCTGGGTTTCATCTTCGGCCCGGCCCTCGCCGGCGCGCTCAGCCTCTGGGACATCAGCCTGCCGTTCTACTTCGCCGGCGCGCTCGCCTTCGGCAACGCCGCGCTGCTCTACTTCACGCTGCCCGAGACCGTCACGCCCGACCACCCGGCCCGCGCGACGCGCCGCGGCTGGGGCTACTTCCTGCGCAGCCTCCGCCGGCCCGCGCTCGCCCTCGTCATCGCCGTCTACTTCCTGTTCGTCGTCGCCTTCTCGATCATGACGACCGTCTTCGCGCTCTTCACCATGCACCGCTTCGGGTACGGGCCGGCGGACAACAGCTACCTGTTCGCCTACATCGGGCTGCTCGCGGTCGTCGTGCAGGGCGGGCTGATCGGGCGGCTGGTGAAGCGGTTCGGAGAGCTGCCGCTGGTCGTCGCCGGCGCGCTCTTGCTGGCCGTGAACCTCCTGATACTGCCGGGGGTCGGGCCGGCGTCGGGCGGCCTGCCGGGGCTTCTGGCCGTGATGACCTGCTTCGCGCTCGGAAACTCGTTCGCGACGCCCTCGCTGACGAGCCTCGCGTCGCGCAGCGTGGACGCCTCGGAGCAGGGCGGCGTCCTCGGCGTCTCGCAGTCGGCGGCCTCCCTGGCGCGGGCGGTCGGGCCGGCCTTCGGCGGCTGGCTCATCTACAGCGCCGCGGCCCCGCGCCACATAGACGACCACTCCGTCCGCGTCACCTTCTACGCCGCGGCCGGCATCATGTTCGCCGCCCTCTTCCTGTCGCTCTACCTTCGGAGAGTTTCGGGTTACGAGTTTCGGGTTTCGAGTTAAGACAATTTGT
>DASZKF010000255.1:0-10175 GCA_035947355.1 Pyrinomonadaceae bacterium
GTTAGGTGCTGGGAAAAGCAGTTGTCTTTCCCAGCACCTAACACCCGGAACCCGGCACCCTCTTTGCTATGCGCCTGGCACGATTCGAACGTGCGGCCTCATGCTCCGGAGGCATGCGCTCTATCCAACTGAGCTACAGGCGCGCGGGAGTGATTGTCGCATAGATGCGGGCGCGGGGCAAAATGTCTGTGGCGGTGCGTCCCGGAAAGTGTACGGCCGTACAGGTCGTCTCTTCCGCGCGCGCTGGCGAACGGCCCGAGTTCCGTCTATCATCGAAGCCAGACTCCCGCGTCGCAGCAAATTCATCCGTGGAGGATTCATGCGAAGACTGAACCTGATCGGCCTCGCGCTGATCATGCCGTTTCTGACGCTGCCGCTGCCGGCCACGACGGCGACCCGCGCGCGCGGCCGGGCGGTCGCCTACGCCGCGCCCACGACCGCGTCGGCCGCCGCCCGCGCGGCCGCCGAGCGGATCAAGGCCGAGAAGATTAAAGAAGACCTGTACGTCATCGCCTCCGACGAGATGGCCGGGCGCGACACGCCCTCGGCGGGCCTCGACGCGGCGGCGAAGTTCATCGCCGAGCGCCTCCGCAAGCTCAAGCTCAAGCCGGCCGGCGACGACGGCTCGTACTTCCAGAACATAGAACTTCGGCGCACCGAGATAGACCGCCAGCAGACGACCGCGCACCTCGGCGAGCGCGCCTTCCGCGTCGCCGAAGACTTCCTGCCCGCCTCTTCGGGAGGCGGCGCGGCCGAGGGCCAGCTCGTCTTCGCCGGCCACGGCTGGGTCGTCGGGTCGAAGGGCCTCAACGCCTACGAGGGGCTCGACGTGCGCGACAAGATCGTCGTCGTCGCGGGCGACGGCCGGACGCCGCCGCCGGGCCTCACGCTCAAGGACATCTCGGACGCGCCGGCCGGGAGCTGGGAGACGCCCGTCAGCTACGCGCAGAAGCACGGCGCGAAGGGCCTCGTCTTCGTCCCGCGCGACTTCCCACGGCGCTGGCGCTACGGCGCCTTCGCCGCCTCCCGCCCGGCCTTCTACCCCGCGCGGCTCGCCGACGAGGAGGACGAGGACGCGGCCGGCGGCGGGCCGGCCGCCGAGGCCCCGGCCCTGCCCGCCATCATCCCCTCGGCCTCGATGCTCGACACGCTCTTCGAGGGCGAGCGGGCCGACGGCGCGCGCGTGCTGCGGGCCGCGGTGTTCGGCGAGGCCGTGCCGGGCTTCGCGCTCGCGCCCTCGAAGCGCCTCCGCGTCGCGCTCAGCCTGAAGGTCGACCGGGCGCGGACGCAGAACGTCGTCGCCGTCGTCGAGGGCCGCGACCCGTCGCTCAAGCGCGAGTACGTCGCGCTCGGCGCGCACTACGACCACGTCGGGACGGGGCGGCCCGTCGCCGGCGACTCGATCTACAACGGGGCCGACGACGACGGCTCCGGCACCGTCTCTCTCTTGGCGATGGCCGAGGCGTTCGCGCGCGGGCCGCGGCCGCGCCGCTCGATTCTCTTCGTCTGGCACGCGGGCGAGGAGAAGGGGCTCTGGGGCTCGCAGTACTTCACGGAGTTCCCGACCGTCCCGCTCGGGCAGATCGTCGCGCAGCTCAACATAGACATGATCGGCCGGAGCCGCCGCGCCGGCGACACCAACCCGCGCAACCGCATGCTGACGGGGCCGGACGAGATTTACGTCATCGGCTCGCGGATGATGAGCACCGAGCTGGCGAGCATGAGCGAGTCGGTCAACCGGTCGTACCTGAACCTGAAGTTCAACTACCACTACGACGACCCGCACGACCCGGAGCGCTTCTTCTACCGCAGCGATCACTACAACTACGCGCGCAAGGGCATCCCCATCATCTTCTACTTCGACGGCGTGCACGAGGACTACCACCAGCCCTCCGACCACCCCGACAAGATAGACTACCGGAAGATGGAGAAGGTCACGCGCACGGTCTTCGTCCTCGCCGCGGAGCTGGCGAACGCCGACAAGCGCCCGGCCGTGGACAAACAACTCCGGGCCGCGCTGTCCGGCCGCTGAAGCCCGGCCCGGACTGCACGTTTCGGGAGGCTCGGCGCACGAAATCCGTGTGCAACGCCGCCGGGGGGCGCGGGTATCTAAATTCTCGGTTGACGCGGGCTGCGCGCAGGATGCAGAATCGTCAACGGAGATCAGGGCGGCGCCGGCCGCCGTCGCAGGGCACCCCAAGCGGCAAGCTATAGCGACAATCTGTATAGCGACAATCGTTCGCGGTTGTTCCCGACCTAACGGAGGGTTTTGAATGAGCTTTAGTGTCACCCCCTTGCGCCACCTCGCCGCCTCGTTTTTCGCAGTCATCCTTCTTTCGGCCGCCGCCTCCGCGCAGCCCCCCCAGCAGCCGGACCTCTCGCAAGTTAACATCAAGAACTTCGGCCGCATGGACGAGCGCTTCTTCCGCGGGGCCGAGCCGAAGCGGCTCGAAGACTTCCAGGCGCTCAGGGCCATCGGCGTGGACACGATCATTGACCTCCAGGCCAAGCCGGAGGCGGCCGAGAAGGACTGGGTCGAGTCGCTCGGGATGCGCTACGTCAACATCCCGATGGTCGAGAAGAAGTACCCGCGGCCCGAGGACGTCGAGGCGTTCATGAGGACGGTGGACGACCCGGCGACCGGCAAGTTCTTCGTGCACTGCGCGGGCGGCCGGCACCGGACGGGCGCGATGGGCGCCGTCTACCGCTTCGAGAAGTACGGCTGGGACTATGACCAGGTCTACGCCGAGATGAAGAAGTTCGACTTCTACACGGCCTGGGGCCACGGCGCTTTCAAGGACTTCGTCAAGGACTACTTCCAGCAGGTGCAGGCCCGCGCCGCCCACCAAGCGCCGGCCCACCAGGAAGATGCCTCCGCCGCGGCGGCCGCCGGCAGCAAGCGCTAACCGACATTCGCTTACGGAAAAGAAAGGCCGCTCCGTCGTGAGCGGCCTTTCTTCATTTCCGACTGATACCAGGTTGCAAAATGAGGTGAGTTGAGTCTGATGCATCGGCGGGGGCAAGCCCCCTTCCCGACCTCAGAGGCGGCCAGAGTCGGATGGCTCAAGGCCGGCCCGCGCAGCCAGGAAGGGGGCTTGCCCCCGCCCATTACGGTCTAAAACAAGCCCCAAGCCCCTATTGATAATAGAGGCCGGCGGTCTTCTTCTGATCCCACTCGACGGAGTCCACGTTCTGCCGGTCGGCGGTGAGGATTTCTTCGCTGAGGCGGTCGGTGCTCACGAGCGGGCTGACGTTGACGTAGTAGACGATGGAGCCGACCTCGCCCTCGCCGTCCGGCCGTTCGAGGATACGCATCTCGGCGTCGAAGCTGTAGCGGCGGAAGAGGCGCAGCAAGACCTCCTGGGTGGCGTCCACGTCGCGCGTCTTGACCGTCAGCTCCATCGCGCGGAAGACCAGCTCGCGCTCGCGGTACTCCAGGCCCCACAGCAGCAGCAGCACGAAGAAGGAGAGGATGACGGCCAGCTCCCAGCGGCCGACGCCCGACGCCAGGCCGATGGCGAGGCTCACCAGGAGGACGGTGATCTCCTTCGGGTCTTTGATGTTGGTGCGGAAGCGGACGAGCGAGACGGCGGCGAAGATGCCGAAGGCGCGGGCCGCGCTGTCGCCGACGATCATCATCAGCGCCGAGGCCACGACCGCCAGAAGGATTTGCGTCTGCGCGACGAACGGGTTGCGCTTGTAGAAGAGCGCGAACCGGCGCGGGCGGAAGGCGAGGATGGCCGCGAGCAGCGCGGCCAGCGTCAGCTTGATGGTGACGCTGGCGAAGGTCATCGCCCAGTCGCGCGGCTGCTCGGGGATGGGGGTTGCCGGCTCCGGCTCGTTGATGCCGAAGATGGAGAAGATGGTGTTGTCCTCGTCGGCGGTCGGCGAGCGCGTCGCGGGCGTCGCCGCCGCGCGCGCCGGCTGCTCGGCCGCCGCTGGCGTGCGGGCCGCCTGCTCCCCGCCGCCGCCTCCTCCGCCTCCGGAGTCGCCGCCGCCGTCGCCGCCCCGCCCGCCGGCGGGCCTTCCGGCCGCTGGCTCCGCAAGACGAGCGCGACGACGCCGAACCCGACGAGGGCGGCGACGATTGCCGCCAGAACCGTTGACCTCCGCGGCCCCTTCACGTTGCTGTCTGCCATGCGTCTCCCATAAAAGTTTCGAGTTTCGAGTTGCGGGTTCCGAGTTCGTGTTCCCAAAGTTGAGCCTTCAACCCGAAGAAGTTTTAACTCGAAACTCGAAACCCGCCACCCGAAACTTCTTTTAATCCTTTCGGCCGCGCGCGCCGCCGGGCGAGAGGTTGACCAGCTCGCTGATGCGCGCCCGGACGGCCTCGGTCAGCAGACGGACCTCGGCGTCCGTGTAGTTGGCGGCGCGGAAGGCGTCGCCGATCTGCTTGTCGGTGAGGCGCGCCAGCAGCTGGCCGATCCAGCGGGCCTCCCCGACGCGGATGTCGTCGAACAAGTCCTGCCGCTTCCCCTTGTAGAAGAGGAAGACGTTGCCGCGCTTCACGTCTTCGAGGAACGGGTCTCCGGCGTAGTCCTCGGGGTCGTTGCGGTTGCGGCGGATGCGCCAGACGACGGGCGCGCCCGACTTGACCCGGCCGAAGGTCGCGCCGAGGTCGCTGACGACGTAGTGCAGCTCGCCGCGGTCGCGCGCGTAGAGGACTTTGTTGTTCGAGTCCTTGATGTCCCAGTTGTTCAGGAGCGCCATCAGGACGACGAGCCCCTGCAACTCCTTCGTCCCGGCGAAGGGGTTCTCCGACCACTTCCACTCGTCGAGCCGCTTGACGTTCTCGGGCCGCGCTTCGAGCCGCACGTTCTCGAACGTGCCCTTGCCCTCAATCGTGAGCCGCGGCACGAGGTAGTTGATCTCGGTCATGTAGCCGACGGCCCAGACGAGGCGGACGGCGGCCGTCTCCGACTGCGCCTCCTTCCCGATCTTCGCCACCCACGTGCGCCCCGACCCGTCCTTCACGCGGTACTTCGTAGAGAACCCGCCGGTCTCTTCCCTGACGAAGGTGATGCGGCTCAGGTCGGGCTTCATCGCCTCGCCGCCGGGGCCGAGGAAGAGGTCGCGCGAGGCGATGTCCGACGGCGCGCGCCACAGCACGGGCGTGCCCCGCGGCGCCTCCTCTTTGCCCTCCGACTTCTTCTGCGCGGAGCCGGCCGGGGCCAACAGCGCGATGATGAAAAGGACGATGAGACTGCGACTGACTGCCAACCTTCCCATGTTCACTTCTACTTCTTTCCGGGGAAAGTGTTGGGGGACGGAGAACGATGAACCGAATCAATTTGTCTTCAGTTCATCGTTCTCCGTTCCGGGTTCATGGTTGCCTCGTCCCGGCGACGCCCGCGCCGCCGGGCAGGTGAACCAGCTCGTTGGTCTTCGCGCGCACGGCCGCCGCGAGCGCCCGCACGTCGGCGTCCGAGTAGTTGGCCGCGCGGAAGGCGTCGGAGATTTGCGCGTCGGTGAGCCGGGCGAGCAGGCCGCCGACCCACCTCGCGTGCTCGACCCTGACGTCGCCGAACAGCGCCGCGTTCTTGCCGGCGTAGCCGAAGCGGACGCGGTCGCCCTCGACGCGCTCGACGAACCGGGTCTTGACGTACGACTGCGGCTCGTTGCGGCTGCGCGACGTGAAGTCGCCCGTCTTCCCGAAGGTCGCGCCGAGGTCGGCGACGACGTAGCGCAGCTCGCCGCGCGCGCCGCCCGCGCCCGGCACGTAGATGATCTTGTTATTGTCGTCCTTCAAGTCCCAGTTGTTCAGCAGGCCCATCATCACGACGAGGCCCTTGAACTCGCGCGTCCCCTCGAAGGGGTTCCGCGCCCAGCCCCAGGTGCCGAGCCGCCGCCACTCCGCGGGCCGCGCCTCGAAGCGGACGTTGGCGAAGCCGTCACCCCCGCAGCGCTCGACCCTCCTGGCCGGCGCGCCCTCGATGCGGACGCAGGGGACGAGGTAGCTCGTCTCGGCCGCGTAGCCGACGGCCCAGACGAGCCGCGCCGCGGCCGTCTCGGGCTGCGCCTCCCTGCCCATCTTGGCGACCCAGACGCGCCCCGCGCCGTCGCGCACGCGGAACTTCGGCGAGTAGCCGCCCGTCTCGTCCCTGACGTAGGCGACGCGGCTCAGGTCCGGGCGCGGGGCCTCGGCCGGGCCTTCGAGCAGGTCGCGCGCCCCGACGTCGCCGGGGTCGCGCCAGAGGACAGGGTCGCCTTCGGGTGCCGCCTCCTTCCCGTCCTTCCCCTGCGCCGCGCCGGCCGCCGGGAGCAGTAGCAGGGCGAGCAGGGTCGCCGCGGCGCGGACTGTCCTGGTCTGCACAGGTCTTCTCATCAAGCCCACCGCGCGGGCGTCGCCCGGCCGCGGCTCACTCCGGCTCCGGCGCGTCGAGGAAGTAGAGCTGGGCGTTGAAGTCGCCCTCGCCCGGCTCGCGCGCGGGCCGCTGGTAGGAGCCGTCGGGCTGAAGCTCGCGGGCCTTCACGTTGTCGCGCAGGTAGGCCGAGATGACCACGTCGCGCAGGTACTTCTTCAGGCGCTCGTCGCGGACGGGCGCGACGACCTCGACGCGGCGGTCGAAGTTGCGCGGCATCCAGTCGGCGCTGCCCGTGTAGACCTCCTCCTCGCCGCCGTTGGCGAAGTAGAAGACGCGGCTGTGTTCGAGGAAGCGGCCGACGATGCTGCGCACCCGGATCGTCTCGGACAGCCCCGGCACGCCGGGCCGCAGCATGCAGATGCCGCGGACGATGAGGTCTATGGGGACGCCGGCCTGCGAGGCCGCGTAGAGGGCGCGGATCATCTTCGTGTCGGCGAGCCGGTTGATCTTGACGGCGATGCGGGCCGGCCGGCCTTGGCGCGCGTGCTCGGCCTCGCGCTCGATGAGCGCGAGCATCTTGTCGCGCAGGTTGACCGGCGCGACCAGGAGCCGCCGGTACTCCTTGAGGCGCGAGAAGCCGGTCAGGAAGTTGAAGAGGTCGGTGGCGTCGGCCCCGATCTCCTCGTCGGCCGTGAAGAAGCTGAGGTCGGTGTAGAAGTTCGAGGTGACGGGGTTGTAGTTGCCCGTCGCGACGTGCATGTACTGGCGCAGCTCTTCGCCCTCGCGCCGCACGACCAGGGAGACCTTGCTGTGCGTCTTCAGCCCGACGATGCCGTAGATGACGTGGACGCCGGCGGCCTCCATCCGCTTGGCCCACTCGATGTTCGGCTCCTCGTCGAAGCGCGCCTTCAGCTCGACGAGCGCCGTCACCTGCTTGCCGCGCTCGACCGCCTGGATGAGCGCCTCCGGGATCGGCGACTTCGACCCCGTCCGGTACAGACACATCTTGATCGAGACCACTTCGGGGTCGTGCGCCGCGTGCTTGATGAAGTCGGTGACGACCGTGTAGGAGTGGTACGGGTGGTGGAGCAGCACGTCGCGCTGCTTGACGATCTCGAAGACGCGGGCCGTGTTCTTGAGCACCGCCGGGACTTTCGGCTTCGACGGCGGGTCCTTCAGCTCCGGCCGGTTGAGCTTGTAGAGCGGCATCAGGCCGTTGGCGTCGAGCGGGCCCTCGATGCGGTAGACGTCGTCGTCCTTGAGGCCGAGCGCCTTGCTGATCATGCCGACCATCTCTTTCGGCATCGAGGAGGCGACTTCGAGCCGGACGGCCGAGCCGAAGCGGCGCTCGCGCAGCGACAGCTCGACGACGCGCAGGAGGTCGGCGGCCTCGTCGTCGCGCAGCTCGACGTCGGCGTCGCGCGTCACGCGGAAGGCGTGCCAATGGCTGACGTGCATGCGCGGGAAGAGCGCGTCGAAGTGCGCGGCGATGAGGTCTTCGAGCAGGACGAACTTCGAGCCGCCTTCGCCGACGGGGACGAGGCGCGGGACCATCGTCGGCAGCTTGAGGCGCACGAAGCGCGGGTCGCCCTTGCCCGTCAGCGAGCGCGTGACGCCGTGCTCGGGCAGCGGCTCGACCATCAGCCCGAGGTTGACGCTGAGGGCCGAGACGTAGGGGAACGGGTGGCCGGGGTCTACGCCCTGCGGCGTCAGGACCGGGTGCACCTTGCGCTTGAAGAACTCGCGCAGCAGGAGGCGCTCGGGGAGCGTCAGCGTGTTGTAGCGGACGATCTCGATGCCCTCGGCGGCGAGCGCCGGCAGGACGTCTTCGCGCAGGGCGCGCGCGTGCTCGTCGAAGAGCGGGAGCAGGCGGCGCCTGATCTCGGCGAGCTGCGCGGCCTGATCCAGCCCGTCGGGCGACAGCCCCATGCTCTGCGTGACGCCGTCCACCTCCTCGCCCATCGTCTCCTTCAAACCCGAGACGCGGATCATGAAGAACTCGTCGAGGTTCGAGGCGAAGATGGCGAGGAACTTGAGCCGTTCGAGCAGCGGCTGCGTCGGGTCCTGCGCTTCTTCGAGCACGCGCCGGAAGAACTCGATCTGGCTGAACTCCCGGTTGATGTAGAGCTGAGCGCGGTCGTGCCGCTCAGGCTCACGGCGCGCGCCGCCGCCGCCGCCGCGCGTCTCGTCTTCGGGGGAGGGGCGTGTGTTCGTCAGAGTCGTCATGTTTATTAACGCGAGAAAGCCGCCGCCCGGGGGGCCGTCCGGCCCCCCCGCGGGCTGAAATTTTCTCGGGAAGAGCACAAGGGACTGGCCGGGTCGTGATGCGCCCTGCCCGTCGGCAAACGCCGCCCGGCCGCGCGCCGGCGGCCCGTCGTCCCCCGCAAGGCTCCCCCCGCGCCGTCGGCCGCCGGGCCGCTAAAATTCTTGGGCGGGAGAGAGTTGGATTTCGCGGGGCGTTTAAGCAAGTCGTATTCCCTCGGGTTCCGGCGTCGTCAGTAAATCTGTGAAGTTATTCTACTTCAATATTTAACCCTGACAAAGCGGAAATCCTGTGCCGGGGCCGGCCCGGACGGCCTGTACGTTTTCATTCCTCCGGGTGCCGGAACACCGCTGCGGGGGCGAGCCCCCTTCCCGACCTGTGAGGCGACGAGAGTTGAATTGCTCAAGTCAGACCCGCGCAGTCAGGAAGGGGACTCGCCCCCGCCGCCCTGTCACTTCAGCGTCAGCGCCTTGGCCTCGACGGCCGCGTCGAGCAGGCGGACGACGTCTTCGAGCGTGACCGTCCCGTAATACCAGCTGCCGCCGGCCATCGCCTCGGCGTAGACGGCCTTGTAGATGTCGTAGTACGAGCGCCGGCCGTCCACGAAGTTGAAGACCTCGTCGCGCATCAGGCCGTGGAGGCGGCCGCGCGCGTCGCCGGGGATGCGGTTGCGGTTCGCGAAGTAGTCGGCGAGGCTTCCCGCGTTGGCCGGCACTTTGCGGCTCGCGGCGCGCTCGGCCTCCGTCAGGGTGACGGCCGGCGCGGGCGTCCCGTGCAAGCGCCTGTAGAAGTTTGCCAGCTCGCCGTTGCCGAAGTGGGCCTTGACGAGCACCTGCCTCATCTCCTGGATCGTCTCGCGCGCGTTCCGGCTGCCGGCGAAGACGCCGACCGATTCGAGGGCGCGCGCCTCGCGCTCGACGCCCTGCTCCATGACGGTGCTCGCGCGCTTCCAGCCGCGGTCGGGTTCGCCTTTCGATTCGACGAGGATGCGCATCGCCACCTGCAGGTCGTTCGCCAGCCGGCGCGACCCCTGCGCGTAGGTCTCGGCGAGGAGCACGGGCACGTCCGACTCGTCGGCGTAGGCGAGGAAGAAGGTCATCGCGCCGATGAGGAAGTTGTTGCGGCGCAGTTGGGTCTGGTCAATCTTGTCGAGGTCGTCCTCGGAGGAGTGTATGAAGGGGTCGTCCCAGTTGATGAGCGCGACGGCCGGGACGCCGACCGCGCCCTCGACGAAGACCATGTGGTCGGACGAGTCGAAGTAGGGCACGAAGCGGGCGTTGTAGCCCTGGCGCGAGCCGCGCGTCGAGTAGAGCGGGCGCGTGTGCGGGCGGGGGAGTCCGCCCTGCCGGCTCGCGGCGAGGTAGCCGTTGTTGGTGTGGATGAGGAAGGTGCCGACGCTCTCGAAGAGCGCGTCGAGGTAGGAGGTGCGCGAGTGCGGGGCGAAGATGAGGTGCTGGACGCGGCTCCCCAGGGCCTGGTTCGCGCCCGTCATGTCCTGGTGGACGTTGGCGAGAATCTTCTTCGCCTCCGAGGGGTTGTCGCTGAAGTACCTGTACTCGGAGTAAATCTCGTCCGTCCACCAGAAGCGGAGGTCGCGCGTCGGGCGC
>DASZKF010000256.1:0-5907 GCA_035947355.1 Pyrinomonadaceae bacterium
GCTCGTCCCTGCCCGCGCAGCTTCATAGAAACTCAGCGTGAGTTGTTATGAACGCGCGGGCAGGGACGAGCCCTGCCCCTACGGGGTGATGCGACGGGATTTATGCAGGCGAAGGTTGAGAAGCGGATTAAGTTTAGCTGCCCGCCTTAGAACTTACCCTTGCGGGCCGGCTCGGTCTGGGTCTCGACGACTTGCACCGTGCCGTCGGGGCGGCGGATGACGACGCGGGTCTGTTTCGGGGGCTGCGGCGCGGCCGGCGGCGCGGGCGGCTCCGGGGCTTCGATGACGACGCGCGGCGCGGTCGGGCAGCTCAGCCGCGCGGGCGGGGCCGGCGCGACGTAGACCGGCCTCACCTCTTCCTGCTTCACGGCCGGGCCGAAGACGAGGCCGAAGGCCCACGCGAGTTTGACGCCCAGGACGAAGGCGGCCAGCGCGACGGCGAGATGAATCAAGAGGCGACGCATGATGTCTGTTTACTCCTTCCGAGAGAGCCGAAGCTTAACCGACAAACGTCGCGGAAGTGTTGCCGGTTCGCCCTCTTTGTAAACCGATTGTAAAAACTCGCGCGGGAACTTTTAACCGGCCCGGAGTGAATACTGTGGTATGAGAACCAGGCTCGCCGTCGTGGCCGCCCTCCTCCTGTCGGCCCACGCCGCCTCCGCGCGCCAGAAGCCGGGCGTGCCGGAGGTCGACCGCGTGCGGCTCGCCGAAGCCTTCAGGGTCGGCCGTGCTCTGGGCGAGCGCCTGTGGAAAGGATGGGACGAGCCCCCTTTCGCCGTGCTCCTCGTCACCCCCGAGCACGAGTTCCTCGTACGCCACCCGCGCCCCTCGGAAGACTTCACGCCCCTCGGCCACGACCCACTCCTCCGGAGCGAGGTCTATTTCCGTAAAAGGAGTTTCGCCCCGAACCTCCTCGCCACGTTTCCCGCCGTCGGCGGCGTCCCGACCATCGTCATCGGCCGGGCCGAGAACACGCAGAAGAAGACCTCGACCCCCTGGGTCGCGGCGGTGCTCCACGAGCGTTTCCACCAGCTGCAATACTCGCAGCCCGGCTACTACGCGGACGTGAACGCGCTGAACCTTTCGCGCGGCGACGAGACTGGCATGTGGATGCTCAACTACGCCTTCCCGTATTCGGCGCCGGACGTTCAGAGGCAGTTCGGCGTCATGAGCCGACTGCTCGCCGAGGCCCTGCGGGCCGGAAACGGGAAAGAGCTTTCCGCCAGGGCGGCCGCCTACCTGGACGCGCGGAGGAGATTCCGAGAGATGCTCGCCCCCGACGATTACAGGTACTTCTCTTTCCAGGTTTGGCAGGAGGGCGTGGCGAGGTACGCGGAGTACCGCGCGGCCGAGCTGGCGGCGAGGAGTTACAGGCCGAGCCGGGAGTTCCGTTCGCTGAAGGACTACAAGCCCTTCAAGGCCGTGGCCGACGGGATGTCGAAAGAGATCATGACGGAGCTTGAGACGCTCCGGCTCGGCGATTACCGGCGGGTGGCGTTCTACCCGCTCGGGGCTGGCGAGGCGTTGCTGCTCGACAGGCTGAACCCGAAATGGAAGGGGCGATACTTCGCCGAGAAGTTTTACGTCGAGAGGTACTTCGGCGCAGGTCACTGACGCCGCGCCCGCGGCCCCGTGCAGACGAAGGTTACGGAATCACTCCTCCTTCAGGCCGTCGCCGCGGCGGGCAGCAGGCCCTTCAGCTCGCGGACGATGCGCTGCGCGTCCTCCTGGTCGTTGAGGGCGATCATGAAGAACTTGTAGCCCTGGTGGAAGCAGACCACCCCGTTGGCGAAGAGCCAGAGGCCGTCGAGGACGGGGTTGCCGCCGAGGAGCCAACTGATGGGCGCGCCGACGATGGGGCCGGGCTGGAAGATCTGCGCCATCATCGCCACGCCCGCCGCGCAGCTGAAGGCCCCGAGCAGCGGCGCGCCGACGTACTTGACCATCTTGCGCTCCAGCTCGACGCGCTTGCGCTCGGCCTCCTCCAGCTCGCCGCGCGCGAGCAGCCCCTCGCGCTCGCGCAGGTAGGAGTCGAACTTCTTGCCGAGCCGGCGCACGGCCCAGACGGGCAGCGCCGAGTGGGTGAGCCAGTGCGGGTGCGCGCCGAGCAGCACGGCGTCGAGGCCGGGGAAGGCCGCGCCCGCGCGCACGCCCGCCGCCAGCGAGAGCGTGACGACGATGGCCCGCTTCGGGTTCTGCCGCGCCCAATCGTAGGCGCGGAAGAGGCCGACGGTCGAGGCCGAAGTCAGTCGCGTGGCGCGCGCGCCGAGGTCGGCGACGCGGGCCGCGCCCTCGTAATACTTCTTCGCGCCGCCGAGGACTTCGCCGGCCGCGCGCTCGGCCTTCTGCCCGGCCTCGCGGACGCGGCCGCCGACCTCGCGGGCCACGCGCGCCGCCTCCTCGGCCGCGCGCTCGGCGTGGGCGCGGGCCTCCTGCGCCCGCTCGCGCACCTCCCGCGAGCGCTCGTCGAGGTCGAGGTCGCCGCCCAGGCGCTCGGCCTCGGCCCGCGCCCGCTCCGCGCCCTCGGCCACCTTCCCCGCGCCCTTGCGCGCCGCCTCGCCCGCGGCCCTCGCGCCCTCCTCGACCCGCTCCCGAATCTGGTACTTCTCGTCCAGCTCGCGCGCCTTACGCCGCGCCGCCTCGCGCCACTCCTCAAGCTTGTCACGGTAGTCAGACATAGGAACTCCAGAGCAGTAGTCAGTAGACAGTAGTCAGTAGAAGAACATTCGCAAGCGATTCGTCCGGGTGTCAGCGTCAGCGATTATAACGCGGGGCGCTACTGTTTACCGACTACTGCCTACTGTCTACTGCTTCATGTACGCCCGGCGCGGCCGTACGGTTCGGGCCGGCGAGCGCGGGCGCACCGATGACGCGGTCCCGGCCAGACCGCTTGGCCTCGTAGAGAGCGGCGTCGGCCGCCTCGCGCAGAGAGTCGCCGTCGCGGGCGCACGCGGGCAGCTCGGCCAGCCCGAGGCTGACGCTCAGGCGGCCGGCCCCCTCGACCTCCATCGAGGCGACGGCTGTGCGCAGCCGCTCGGCCACTTCGAGGCCGCGCTCGAAGGGCGTCTCCGGCAGGATGACGGCGAACTCGTCGCCGCCGATGCGCGCGCCGGTGTCTATGCCGCGCGTGCCCGACTGGATCGCCCCGCCGACGCGTCGCAGCGCCTCGTCGCCCGCGTCGTGACCGGCGCTGTCGTTCACCCGCTTGAGGTTGTCGAGGTCTACGAGGAGCAGGCAGAAGGGGTGGCCGTAGCGCTCGGTGCGCGCCACCTCGCGCTCCAACTGGCGCTCGAAGCGGCGGCGGTTGGCGAGACCCGTGAGGTGGTCGGTGAAGGCCGCCTCCTCGCACGAGTCGAGGTAGCGCTTGAACTCCAGGAGCGTGCGGGCGCGGGCGCGCAAAAGGTCGAGGTCGGTCGGGTCGGTGAGGTAGCCGAGCGCGCCCAGCTCCGAGCCGCGCCGCACGTCCTGGCCGGCGACGCGCGCGGCCGACTGGATGATGACGGGGATGAAGCGGGTGCGCGGGTCGGAGCGGACGCGGCGGATCATCTCGTAGCCGTCCATGCGCGGCATCATCACGTCGGTCACGATGAGGTCGGGCTGGCGCGCGGCCACCTCGGCCAGGCCCTCCTCGCCGTCGGCGGCCGTGTGCACCTCGTAACCCTCCATCTGCAGGGCGAAGGCGAGCAGTTGCCGCTTGTCGGGCTCGTCGTCCACGACGAGGACGTTGAACTTTCCGGTCATAAAGTTCCTTCGGAACCGGGGCCAGGGGCCGGGGACTTGTAGAAAGAAGTTTCGGCCCGGCCCCAAACATCTCTTGCGCGCCCGCGTGCTTCGTGCTAGAGTGCGCGTCAACACTGGGACGGACGCCGTTCACGTTCGCTTGACACGTACTTTCCTCAAGAACGTTAACGACTTTCAGAGTTACCTCGCTGCGGTTCGCTGGTTCACGATCGCTCCAACACTAAACTTCCCGGTTCAGGTAAGCGAAGGAGCCGACGGGCGCCCCCATCTCGCCGTCAGCCCGCGTGAACGCGGGGCCGCAGGCCGCGCTCCGGTACGTCCCCCTGTTGAACTCCCGAAGGACAAGGACCCCCCGATCATGTCACACCGCCGCGCCTGCGACCTTCCGCCCCAAGCCCGCGCCGAGATTATACGCGATTCGGAGATCGGCGCGCGGCTCGACGAAGAGACCACCCTGCTTCTGGCGCGCGCCGCCTCCGCCCTGGACGTGCGCCGCCGCCGCTTCATCTACCGCCGCGGCGACGTGGCCGACGCGCTCTACGTCGTGGCGCAGGGCCGCGTCAAAATCTGCTCCATCGCCGAGATCACGGCGCGCGAGGCCGTCATAGACATCGTCGGCGAGGGCGGGCTCTTCGGCGAGTCGGCGCTCTACGACGCCGGGGCGCGCGAGAAGAACGCCGTCGCGTTCGAGAACGCGCGCCTGCTGCGGATTCCCGTGGGGGTTTACAGGGAGGGGATGGGCGCGAGCCGCGAGCTTTATGATTGCACCTTCCGCCTGGTCGGTCAACGGCTGGCCCGGGCCGAGCGGCGCGTCGCCGACTTCGCGCTCGACGCCATCCCGGCCCGCCTCGACAAGCTCCTCGTCGAACTCTCCGAGCGCTACGGGCGGCCCGACGCGGGCGGCGTCCTCATAGACATCGCGCTGCCCCACCGCGAGATCGCCTCCATCGTCGGCTCGACCCGCGAGAGCATCACCGTCCGCTTGAACGCCCTGCGCCGCGCCGGTATCATTGACTTCGTTGACCGCAAAATCTTAATCAAACACCCGGCGGCGACGACCGCGGCGGTCTGACAGCCGTCAATCGTAAATCGAAAGGTTGACGGCCGCGCCGGGCGTCGTCCGACCACGATTCACGGCTTTATGAAGTGCCCGACCTGCCACCAGCCGACCACCTACCAGAACAACCCTTTCCGGCCCTTCTGCTCCGAGCGCTGCAAGCTGATAGACTTCGGCGCGTGGGTCAACGAAGAGTACGCCGTGCCCTCGGACGAGCCGGCCCCCTCGCTCGAAGAAACCGATAAAAACAGCGAGCCTTCCGACACGGGTCAGAGTCGCGCGCGACAATGACCTGATTGCGGATTGGGGATTGGGGATTGCGGATTGAAAAGACGACTTGTCTTCTAATCCGCAATCCGCAATCCCCAATCCGCTGCTTCCCCCCGCGGGTTCGTGTACAATAACCGCGCCGGAGGAGTTTCCAACCGAATGCGATTCGCTTCCCTCAAAGTCGTGCCGCTCGTCGCGGCGTTGGCGCTCGCCGCCGGGTGCGAGTTGGACGGCGCGTCGAAGAAGCAGGCCGAGGCGGCGCGGACGGCCCGCGTCGGGCGCTCGGGGCGGATGCCGCCGGCCGAGCCGGCCTCGCGGACGAACGCGCGCGCCGGCGCGTGGACGATGCTCGACGGGCGGCGGGCCGGCCTCGAAGACTTCCGCGGGCAGGCCGTCGTCCTCGACTTCTACGCCACCTACTGCCCGCCCTGCCGCGACGAGATTCCGCACCTCGTGCGGCTCCAGCAGCGCTACGGCGCGCGCGGGCTGAAGGTCATCGGTCTCAACGTCGGCGGCGAGGAGGACCAGGCGAAGGTGCCGGCCTACGTCCGCGAGCTGGGCATCCAGTACCAGCTCGCCAACCCCGACGAGGAGACCGTCGACATGTTCCTCGCCGGCAACACCGCCATCCCGCAGACCTTCGTCTTCGACCGCCAGGGCCAGCTCGTCGAGCACTTCGTCGGCTTCGACCAGACGGTCGCGGCCCGACTCGAGCGCGCCGTCGAGTCCGCCCTCGGCGACAGGACAGACTAAAAGAGTTTCGAGTTGCGAGTTAAGGCAACGGTCAGAAGCCCGACCGTGAGGGAGGGCGTCGAGGCTGACGTAACCTTCGACGCCCT
>DASZKF010000257.1:0-6908 GCA_035947355.1 Pyrinomonadaceae bacterium
GGGCGTTGAGGCTGTCGTCAAGCTCAACGCCCTCCCTCACGGTCGGGCTTCTGACTGCTGTCTTTAACTCGAAACTCGTAACTCGTAACTCGAAACTTCTTTATTCTTCTTCCGCGTCCGGCTCGAACGGTAGGTCCGCGAGGACGGCGCGCATGTTGACCTGGCCGAAGAGGGTTTCGAGGAAGGCTTCGAGGCGGTGGAGCACGGCGGAGAGTTCGGCCGGGCCGCGCGCCGTCTCGGCCTCCTCGACGAAGCGCTCGAACGGCTCGCGGTCTTTGTACATTAGGAGGCGCAGGCTCCCCTCCTCGAAAGTCTTCAGGCGTTGGAGCACGGCCGGCGCGCCGCCGCCCCCGCCCTCCGAGGCCCGGCGCACGAACCTGACGAGGTTCCAGAGGTCGCGGCGCAGCGCCAGAGACTGGTCGAGCTTGGCGCGGAAGACCGGGAATAGCTGCGCGCCCTCGACCGCCGGGTCGAAGCACTGCGCGAGCGTCACGGCCGACTGCTGGAAGCAGTCGCGCAGCAGGCCGTGCGCGTTCTCGATCTTGGCGAAGACGTGCAGCGGCTGTCGCAGCGCGGCGACGCCCGACAGCTCGTGCTCGAAAGCCTTCCGCAACTCCATCCGCATCGCGTAGGCCGTGCCGTCGAGCGTATCTCGGCCGCCCCTCTCTAGCCCCTCGACCCGGAGCGCGCGGTTCTCGATCAGGTCGAGGACGCGGCCGGCGTCCGACTGTATGAGCGCGAAGACGGGCAGGAGGCGCTTGAGTGGCGCGTCCCTCCTGAGCGAGTCCTCGACGAAGCGGAGCCGTTCGAGCGCGAGCACGAGGGCCGAGAAGATGGCGTGTACGTCCTCGCCGAGTTCGTCCGGCGCGACGCGGTCGGCGACGGCCGAGAGTCTTTCGCGCAGCACGCCGCCGGGCGGCTCAGACGACTCGGCCATCAAGTCGGCCGCGGCCGCCGACTGCGACACGGCCCGCGCGAGCATCCCGCCCAGGCCCGCCCACGCGCCGAACTTGACCGACGGCGCTTCGAGCAGCGCGTCGCACAGCTCGCAGGCGTCTCTGAGCACCTCCTCCAGCGGCGCGAGCGCGCCTTCGCCGCCGCCCGGGGCCTCGCGGCCCGCCTCCCGCGGCGGCGCGCCCGAGGGCGGCGGTTCGTCTTCGATGACGAAGGCCGCGTAGGACTCGGCGGCGTCGGGGCTGGCGATCAACTGTAGGCAGCGGATGAGCACGTCGCGGACGACGCGCGTCTCTGGCGTGAAGTCACGTGCGGGCGACGCCGGCTCGCCAACCGGGTGCTGCTCGAAGAAGCTGAGGAGGGCCTGGAGCCACGTGCCCAGCTCGCGGGCCGCGGTGACGTGCTCGCCGCTTGCGATGCTGTGTGCTTGTTCGGTCAAAGGCGTGCGGGCGTCTGCCGGAGAAAGTCGTCGGGGCTTCCCCGCGCCGCTGCTCGGGGCGCGCCAGCGATTCTAAACGCGAAACGGCGTCGAGGCAAAGAACACGGCCGCGCGGCCGGTTGCCACGGCCCGCGCCGGTCTGCTAGAAGACGCGCATGCCTGAGACGCGCGAGCTGCTGGTGGCGACGCACAACGAGGGGAAGGTCAGGGAGCTTTCGCACCTGCTCGCGGCGCTGCCCCTGCGCCTGCGCCGGCTCTCGGAGTGGCCCGACATCCCGGAGGCGGAAGAGACCGGCTCGACCTTCGAAGAGAACGCAGTCTTGAAGGCCCTCCACTACTCCGCGCGCGCGGGGCGGCTGACGCTGTCGGACGACTCGGGCCTCGAAGTCTACGCGCTCGGCGGCGCGCCCGGCGTCCGCTCGGCGCGCTACTGCGGCCCGCGCGCGACCTACGCCGAGCGCATGGCCCGGCTCCTCGCCGAGCTCGAGGCCGCGGGCGGCACGGAGCGGGGCGCGCGCTTCGTCTGCGTGATCGCGCTGGCAGACCCTTCGACCGGGCGGGTCGAGACCTTCGAGGGCGTCTGCGAGGGGAGCATCGCGCGCGAGCCGCGCGGGCCGAACGGCTTCGGCTACGACCCGGTCTTCGTCCCGGCGGGTTATGACAAAACCTTCGGCGAGCTGCCCGACGAGATCAAAGAGGAACTCAGCCACCGCGCACGCGCGCTCCGAAAGGCGCTGGCCTCCCTCGGCGAGCGCCTCGCGCGACCGACTTGACCCCGCGTCGAAGCGGTCGCTAGAATCGCTCGCGTCCGAAAGGCCTTACTGTTGCAGATTGATGAGGATGACTTACGGGGCGTAGCACAGCCTGGTAGTGCGCTCGGTTTGGGACCGAGAGGCCGCAGGTTCGAATCCTGCCGCCCCGATTTCTTCGCCGGCCCGTCCCGGCACACACCGGCTTCAAATCCTGTTGTCGTTCGAGCGGAGCGTAAAGGCCGCGACGAGCATCAGCGCCAGACCGAGGCCGACCGACACCAGCCCCCCTTCCGCTTTCCCGGCGGTCGAGAACCAGAAGGACATCACCATCAGCGCCACGGCCATCCCCGCGCAGGCGTACCCGACAAATCTTTGATTCATTTCCCTTAACCCCCCTGGCAAATCAAGCTTGCCGACACACACGGGTGCCCCTGAGCTTCAAAATTTTACCGCAAGGGGTGTTGCCGTTCGATGACGTGCCTGTGATTTTTACGTGAACGATCTGCCGGACATTGAAGAGGCATCTTCCCCGCGTGACTCACCTTGACTCAGGCCGGCGGGAGAGCCAAGCCGGTTGAGTTTAGCGCACGCCTATTTCGACACAGAGGGCACGGAGGACACACAGAGGTCACAGAGAAAACTGATTGTCTTCTCTGTGACCTCTGTGTCCTCCGTGCCCTCTGTGTTTAATCCGGCCCCGCCCTGCACTCAACCCGCGAGCCGGCAACTCCGTGGCCCGCCCTTACAACTTCCTGCGCAGGAGCAGGAAGGCCCCGATGGCGACGAGCGCGACGAGCGGCAGGACGAGGGCGGCGATCGTCCACGGGTTCGAGGCGTACCAGCCCGTGCGTTCGTTGTCCGCAGTCTGCTGCGCGAAGGCCGCCACCGTGCCGAGTAACAGGGACATGCTGAAGATGATCGTGCCCACGTCTTACGCCCTTCTGTTCGCCCGAAGAGTTTCGCCGCGCCCTCACGAGGACTCGCCGCCTTCGCCCCGCCCGTTCCCCTGCCGCTCGGCCGCGTTGTAGTCCGTCATCGCGACGACCGCCAGCGTGCCGAGTCCGCTCATGACGTGCGTCAGCTTCGCGCTCCGGTCGCGCGAGAAGCCCATCAGCCACGGCGCGGTGGCCGTCATCGCGCCGGCCAGCGCCTCGACGACGCCGTGCGCCGGGAAGGGGATCAGCTTGACGACCCCGAGCGGGTATCTCGTGAACAGGCTGAGGCCGAGGATGCCGAGGCCGGAGCCGACTGCGTGCATCGTCGCCTTGCGGTTGCGGCTGAAGCCGAAGAGCCACGGCGCGGCGATCATCGTCCCCGCCCATGCGTAGTCTATGACGGCGTGCGGCAGCGGCTTCAAAGGCTTCGTCCCGACGGCCTCCAGCGCGCCCGCCGCGACCCCTTGCAAACCTGTCCCGTCCCCGCCGCGTGAAAGGCTTCCCGTCCCGGCCTGCCCGCCGACGCTGACGCCAAGCCCCTGCTCGCTGCCCGGCGTGCCGTGCCTCTGTTGTTGAATCGCCATTCTCTCCCCCTTCGCTCGTTAGGCCCGGCGCCGAGGCCGGGCGCAAATTTCAACGCGACTGGTCGTCGTCCGTGCGGCCGCCCGCGCCGGCGCCCTCTGCGGACGCGGAAGGCTCTGTGTCGCCGAGCGCGGCCGTCGTGGCGGCGATTGATTGAGGCCCCGCGTCCGCGGCGGACGGCCCGGCCCCGCCGCTCGACATCGCCCCGCCGCCGGGGCCGCCTCCGGCCGACGCGCCCGCAGCGCTGCCGCCGCTCGGGCCGCCGGCCCCGCCCGGCCCGGCCGGCGCGCCAGTGAAGTCCATCTCGCCGCCGGCCCCGACGGTTCCCGCGGCGCGGTCTGCGTCGCCTTCTGCGCGGCCCGTCTCCGGCAGGTAGGCGCGGCCGCCGCCGGTCACGCCCGTCCTCATCTCGTCGTCCTCGGCGCGCTCCGCGTCCGGCCCGCCCGAGCCGACCGCAAATCTGTCTGCGTCGTCCCGATTTCTCGTCATCAACTCACCTGTATGTTCCGACTGAAGAATCAGCGCGTCGCGACGATCATGCCCACCAGGAGGAGGACTCCCGCCGCGACTACGTGTGCGACCTTGATGACCCGCTCGTTCATTGCCTCACCCCTTGTTCTCCGCTCGGCCACGTCTGAGTGCCTTCCCGAACGTCGGCCGCACCCGGAAGGTTTTCGGGAGACGGCCGAAGCGTGCGCTTGCTTAACGGGAGGTTTCGGCGCAAGACTAACAGGAGACGCGGGCCGCGTCTGTTCGTAAACGAACTTAGGGCCGGCTTGCGCGGCGGCGGCGAGCCTTCGCTTTTCTCTCAAAAATTTGTCAAGACTCTCGCGCGCCGCGCCCTGTGTGCTGCCGCGTACAGAGTTTGCGGCCGCCTTCAAATACATTCGGCCCACACCAACAGCGCACGCACCGGGCGGCAGTCACGCCCGGACTGGAGGTCATATGGTCAGAAGGACTCTGGCAGTCATGTTAGTCGTGCTCTGCTGCGCCGCGAGCCTCGCGCTCGCGCCGCCGGGCGGGGCGCAGAGGGGCGGCCGTCAGACCATCACCGGGACGGTCGTCAGCATGAGCGGCCGCGCCGCCTCCCGCTCGCGCCCCTTCAGTCTCATCATCAAAGACTACACTTCGCCGAGCGACGTGCAGACGCTCAACGACGCGTTGCGCAAGGGGGAGGACGAGTTGCTGCATGCGCTCGACAAACTCGAGGCGGGGCGCATCGCCATCGGCAACAACGTCGGCGTCACGGCCAACGCCGTCATCCGCACGCCGCAGGCCGAGGGCGGCACGAAGATCACCGTCCTCTTCCGGCGCTGGCTCGGCATGTTCGAGCTGCGCTACGGCACGCGCTCGTCGGACTACCGCTTCGGCTACGCGGAGATCATCCTCGACGACCGGGGCCGCGGCGAGGGGATGTTCATCCCGGCCGCGCGCGTCCGGCTCCGCGACGGCAACACCTGGGAGGTCGAGGACTTCGGCACCTTCCCGGCGCGGCTCCTGGGCGTGCGCTCGACCGGCACCGTCCCCGCCCGCTGAGGCGGGGTGAGGCCCGCAACACCGCGTCCGCGCCCCGGCGCGCGGACACCACAAACGAGGAGCGAAGCTATGGAAGAGAGCAACACCGGCGGAGGCGGCCCGGTCGGTGATCCCGGCACGGGCAGCACGAGCGGGGCGGGCGGCATAAGCGGCACGACCGGCGGCGGCGCGGACGCTTTGGGCGGGACGACGGGTGCGGCCGGCGGCGGCTCCGGAGTCGGCGAAGGCGCGGGCGAAGGCTCAGGCGCGGGCGGGTCGGGCGGCGGCGAAGGCGCGGGCGGCCGCGCCGGCGACTGGAACCCCGGCGAGGGCGGCGGGGGAGGAGGCGGAGAAGTTTACTGACCTACCACCGCGAGTCTGACCGCATGCCAGAGGGGCCGGGGGCGGCACGCCCTTTTTCGCGCGCGACGGCTGGCTCTTCGAGGACGAAGGCGGGACTCCACCCGTTAGTCGAAGCCGCGGTCGTCCCCGCGGCGCTTTAACTCATGTCCCCGGCGTCCGTTTTACCCGCCTCGCGGCCGGGGCCGGGCCGGCCGGGCCGTTTTTTCGCGGAATTTAGCTAAAAAATCCCATTTTTTTTGAGACGTGAGGCCGCCCGGTGTGATATATGTGCTCGTGAGCTTTTCGACCATCTTCCCATTTCACAGGAGGTCCTGACAGAAGCCTATGGCGACGAGAGCAGGAAGAAAGCGCATGTCCCAGTCCGAAGTGGTTAACCACTTCGCCGAGCGTTTCGAGTTGAAGCGCGCGCAGGTGAAGGAGATTTTCGAGGAACTCTCCAACCTGGCGAGCCGCGAGGTCAAGGAGAACGGAGAGTTCGCCCTGCCGGGTTTCGGTAAACTGGTTCTGTCCGAGCGGAAGGCGCGCGAGGGCCGCAACCCGCAGACCGGCGACACGATTCAGATTCCGGCCAAGACGACCCTCAAATTCCGCCTCAGCAAGGCGATGAAGGACACGGTGGTTCCGAAAAAGTAGCGCCTCGTGCCCCGACAGTACGTCATTTTTTTACGCATCCGCAGAAGAGACCGCTCGGCCTGAGAGGGCGTCCCGCCAGCTCTCAAGTCCAAGCGGTCTTTTTGCCGGCCGCGGCCCGCCCGCCCCTTCCCGCAACCTCCGAATGCTCAGCAACTTAGCCGCGGGGCGCGGTTTCTTCCGGCGTCGGCTGGGGGGAGCACCGGGCTGCGCCAAAAAAAGACTAGAAATTTCAGACGTCTTCATGTAATATCCCGCTTTTCCCGGATACCGGATTATCCAGACAAGGTGTTGGGGTAACGCGCGAGGGGGTCAGTTTGTGCAAAATTTCTGGGTAATGTAACCGAATCGCATCCCGGAAACCGTCCCTCGCATCTAAATTCCGACTAATAACAACGCCTCCCGAAAAAATTCCCCCGGGGGCCGGAGACATAGAAGGAGCAGAGGAAACGTGATTGCAACTGAGACACTTCCGCTGGCAGAGCGGCTCAAGATGATTGACCACATCCAGGCGCGCCGCTACTCGAAGCTGTCGGGCGCGCCGCTCGACATCGCGACCGAAGGCATCGTGCGGCACCTGCGCGCCTGCGACCGGATGGACGTGAACCCGGACGTGGCGGCGGTGCGCGAAATTATTGACGACGCCCTCAACGGCCGTCGGGTCTTCGCCGAAACCTTCAACAACGCCGCCTAGGGCGGCCCGTCCGCCGTCCCGGCCTTTACGGAAACGCCCGCCGG
>DASZKF010000258.1:0-3189 GCA_035947355.1 Pyrinomonadaceae bacterium
GAGCGCGCGCGCGCGGAGGGCGGCGCCGTGTTGGGCGATAATGTCACGGCCGCGACTCGGCCCGCGCCGCATCTTTTGTCCGACACCTGTCCGCCGCGGCACGGGCGCGCGCTGCCGCGTCGCGTGGCGCGGGCTTGGGACGCGTCCCGTGCGGCCGGGCGGCACCGTCCTTGCCGTCGGGAAGAAGTCTATGAAGGGGAACACGGCAACTTTAATCCTCAACCCGAAGGCGGGCCGCGGCGGCGCGGCGGCCGCCGGCGAGGTCGCGCTCTTCTGCGAGCGCGCGCGGGCCGGCGGCGTCACAGTCGAGGTGCGTCCGACCGAGGGGCCGGGCGACGCGGTGCGGCTGGCGGCCGAGGCGGCGCGCGGCGGCGCGTTCGCGGTCGTCGTGCGCGGCGGCGACGGGACGGTGCACGAGGCGATACAGGGCCTCGCGGGTTCGGGCGCGCGGCTGCTGGTCTGGCCGGCGGGGACGGCGAACGTCCTGGCGCGGCAGCTCGGCCTGCCCGCTTCGGCCGAGGGCGCGGCGCGGGTGCTCGTGGGAGGGCGCGCGCGGCGCATCTCTCTGGGCTTGGCGACGAGCGGCCGGACGGGCGAGCGGCGCTACTTCTTCATGCTCGCAGGCGTCGGGCTCGACGCCTCGGTCGTGCAGAGCGTCCGCCCCGGCCTTAAGCGGAGGGTCGGCGAGGTGGCCTTCTGGTACGCGGGCCTCGGCCACCTCGCGCGCTGGCGGCCGCGCGTCTTCCACGTCGAGGTGGACGGCGAGAGGCTGCCGGCGACCTACGCGGCCGTCGGCAAAGCCCCGTGGTACGGCGGCGGGCTCGCCATCACGCCGCGCGCGCGGCTCGAAGCCGAGGAGTTCGAGGTCTGCGTCATCAACACGCGCAGCCGCCTGCGCTACCTGCGCCTGCTCGGCCGCGCCATGCGCGGCGGCGTCGCGCCCGAGGGCGCGCCCGGCGTCTGCTTCCGCCGCGTCAAACACGTGCGCGCCACCGGCGAAGCCCCCGTCCAGGCCGACGGCGAGCTGATCGGCGAACTCCCCATGACCTTCGAGGTCGCCCCGGAGGGGATTGAAGTAATTGTGCCGGAAGAGAGTAGACAGTAGTCAGTAGTCAGTAGGAAGACGTTCGCCTGCGAATCGTTCGCGTACCAGCGTCAGCAAAACCCAATGCGGAGCCTACTGTCTACTGACTACTGTCTACTGTCTACTTCCCTTTCAGCCATGCGTCGCGGAGGGCGCGGGCCTCGGGGGTGGCGCGGTCGTCTTTCTCGATGTGGTAGACGGTGCCGGGGTTGAGGGTGATGAGGGTGTCGGCTTTGAGGGCGGCGCGGCGGTAGGCGAGGGGCGCGGGCTCGCCCGCCTTGAGCGCGTCGAGGGCGTCGCGCCAGTTCTTCGCGTTGACCTCCTTGCGCCCGACGGAGACGAGCACGTCGCCGGGTCGGAGGCCGGCGCGCTCGGCGGGCGAGCCGGGCCGGACGACGGCGACGACGGCCCGCCGCACTTCGCGGTCGTCGAGGTCAAGGCCCGCGGCCGCCGAGCCGCGCTCCGGCGCGCTCGTGAAGCGCAGGCCGACGTAAGCGAAGGCCTCCGCGTAGGGCGGCGGCACGGGCCGCCGGACGTGTTGTTCGAGGAAGAAGCCGAGGTCGAGGCCCGTCACCTCCGACGCCAGCGCGAAGAACTCTTCGAGCGTGTAGCCGCGGCCCCGGAGGTAGTAGCTGTCGTTCGGGCTCTCCAGATAGAACTTGCGGTAGGCCCGGCGCATCACCTCGTCGAGCGACGAGCGCCCCCGCGTCCGCCCGCGGATGAGGAGGTCGAGGGCGAGGCCGAGCGCCTCGCCCTTCGGGTAGTAGCTGACGGCGGTGTTCGCCAGGTTGGTGCGCTGGTCGTGGCTGGCGCGGTCGAGGAAGGGCGCGACGAGGCTCGACTCCTCGGCGCTCATCAGTCGGCTGCCGGGGCTGTTCTCGACGCCCGTGATGTTCCCGGCGAACCTCTCGTAGAGCCCCGCCTCGTCGCGCAGGCCGGCGCGGTACAAGTGCAGCCGGCCGTAGTAGTTGGTGAAGCCCTCGGCGATCCAGAGGCCGCGGGTGACGACCGGCCGGGTGAAGTCCCACGGGCCGAGCCCCCGGGGCCGGAGCCGCTTGACGTTCCAGACGTGGAAGAACTCGTGCGAGGCGGTGCCGACCGCGCCGGCGAAGACTTCGCCGTCGGCGAGCGGGCCGGTCTCGACGATCTGCGTCGAGTTGAGGTGCTCCATGCCGTCGCCGCGCGGGGCCGTCGGGTCGAAGTGGAAGAGGAAGACGTAGCGCTCGAACTCCGGCTCGCCCATCGTCTCGACCTGCGCGCGCACGACCCGCTCGACCTGCCTGACCAGCTCGGCCCGCCGGCCGCCCTCGTCGCCGAACGAGTGGACGACGACGTGGTAGGTCTTCCCGCCGACGGCGAACTCTTCGACCGTCCAGTCGGGCGCGATCTCGGTCGGCGTGTCGGCCAGGAGGTCGTAGCTCGGGAACTTGAATTCGTCCTGGCCTTCGCGCGCCGTCTGCCCGTTGACGATCCGCCAGCGCGGGGGCGCGGCGATCTTCAGCTCGACGGGGTCTTGCTTGTGGCCGGCGACGTACATGAAGACGGAGTGGCCGTTGTAGTTGGCGTGGCGGCGGTCGAGCTGCGAGAAGGTGCCGGAGAGGTCGTCGGCGAAGACCTTGTAGGAGAGCGTCAGGCCCTCGGGGCCGGGCGCGCCGACGCGCCACGTCTGCGTGTCGAGCCGCGCGACGGGGAGCGCCCGCCGCTCGCACCCGGCGGCCGCCGGCGGGCACGCGCTCGCGGCCTTCACCTCCTGCACGTTCTTAGCGAAGTCGAAGACGGCGTAGCGGCCCGGCGACCAGCGTGGCATCTGGAAATCAACGTGCGCGTCGCCGCCCGTCCCGCGCACGTCAACCTGCACCTCGAAGAGGTGCGACTCCGGCTCCGGCATCGAGAGGCGGTAGCCGATGCGGTAGGGCGTCGCGGCCGTCGGCTGTGACTCCTGCGCGGCGCACGGCGCAAACAGCAGGACGAGCAGGGCGAGCGCGCGCACGGGCGGCGCGAGGCGCGGGCGACTTTTCATGTAGTAAGGCTCCGAAGAATTAATTCGCGCGGGCGACGACGCGATTATTGGCACACGGCCGCGGGAGTGTCAAAAAGGCGGAAGC
>DASZKF010000259.1:0-10499 GCA_035947355.1 Pyrinomonadaceae bacterium
AGGCATTATAAATGATGAATGCGGAATGATGAATGATGAATGGGAGGCGGCCCGGATGGTGAAGCTCGGCGTCCGTCACATTCATCATTCATCATTCCGCATTCATCATTTCTCCCAGCGCCGCCTCCGTCATCAGTTGGAATTCGAGGGCGGCGGCCGGGTGCTGGCGGAAGAAGTCGTTGACGTCGGAGGGGAGGTCGAGCGCGGCGAGGCGGAGGCCGCGGCGGGCGAACAGCTCGGCGTAGCGGCGGGCGGCGCGGCGGCCCGCGGCGTCCGGGTCGAGCGCGGCGACGACGCGGAAGCGGCCGAGCGGCGCGAGCCACTCCTCCTTCAGTCCGCCCGCGCCGACGAGGCCGACGGCCGGCAGGCCGCGCGCCGTTAAAGTTAAGGTGTCGGTGAAGCCTTCGACGAGGTAGACGGTCGAGCCGGTCGGGAGGTCGGCGAGCGCGTCCACGTTGTAGAGCGCGGGGACGGGGCCGCGCATGTTGTGCCAGCGAGGCTCGACGCCGGGGGCGGTCGTGCGCGCCTGGAGGTAGCGGGCGCGCCCGCCGACGACGAACGGGAAGAGCAGGCGATGGCGGTAGAAGGTCAGGTGCTCGCGCCGGTTGAAGAGACCGCCGCGCTGTAGGACGTCGAGCGGGAAGCCCTCCAGCATCCGCCGCATCACGCGGCGGTAGGCGCGGCGCGGGAAGTACGTGACACCCGCGCGGCGGACGGTGCCGGCGTCTATGCCGCGGCGCGCGAGGTAGCGGACGCCTTCGAGTTGATCCTCGCCGCGGCACACTTCCAGAAACTTCTCGCAGACGGCGGCCGTCGCCTCGGGGCCGAGCGGCTCGAAGCTCTCGAACTCAGAGGCGTCGGCCGCGGCGCGCTGGGCGAGCGAGGGCCGGCGGCCCCTGCGCCCGTCGAGGCCGAGTTCGCGCGCCATCTCGGTGACGGCCCGCGGGAAGCTGACGCCGTGCATCAGCTCGTAGAAGGTGATGCAGTCGCCGCCCTCGCCGCGCGAGAAGCAGTTGAAGAGGCCCTGCTGGAGATCAATCGAGAGGCTCGGGTGGCCCTTGCCGCTGTGCGCGTGCGCCGGGATGGGGCAGAGGGCTTGGAGGCGCGCGCCCGTCTGGCGGGCCTCGGGGCAGTAGCGGAGGTAGAAGGCGCGGTAGTCTATGAGGAGCTTGATCCGGTCGCGCAACTCGCGCAGCCGCTCGCGCGAGGGGAACTTGAAGTCTGCCTCAAGGCGGGATTGGGGCATGGGCGGGAAGAAATCAAGAGAAGTAGACAGTAGTCAGTAGTCAGTAGAAATACATTCGCCATCGAACCTTCAGGGTGTCAGCGTCAGCGGCCGTAGTGCGGGGCCTACTGGCTACTGACTACTGTCTACTGTCTACTTCTTTGGTTGCCGTTGTTGCTGCCGCTCTGGGCGGCGCTGAAGGTGCGGCGGCGCAGCTCGCGCGCGGCGTCCTCTTCGGGGTGGCGCTCGCGGTACTCGGCCCAGAGGCGGCAGACCTTCAGGCGGTACTCGACCAGCTCGCGGCTGACGTTGAAGTGGCGCGCCATCTCGATGGAGGACTTGCCGCGGCGCATCAACTGCCGCAGCCCGGCGTAGGGGACGAGGGCCGCCGCGCCGACGGCGTAGGCCGCCTCCTCGTCGGCCTCGTTGTAGTCGCGCGCCACGGTCTTCCCCTGCTTGTTCTGCGCGACGATGGAGAGGCGGTTGGCCTTGTGGCCGAGGAAGACGTGGCAGACCTCCTCCATCAGCGTCGCGTTGTTGCGCGCGCGGCCGTGCTTCGGGTTGAGGATGACGAGCCGCCACCCGTTCGGCAGCGCCCGCGAGGCGGCGCCGCCCGACCAGTCGTTGACGCCCGCGCCCAGGAGGTGCTCGCGCGTCTCCTCCGAGAGGCCCTGTATCTCCTCGAAGCTGATGACCATCAGCCTGGCGAAGAAGGCCAGCTCGAACGGGTCGAGCGGCTCGTCGTCGCGGCGCAGCCCCGCGAAGTCGCGCAGGCCCAGGGCGCGAATCTCGTACTGTCGTCCCTTGAACGTCGGCGGCAGCTTTTCCGTGTCCACGGCTCGAATTATACCCGCCCCGTCGGGTCAAACTCACGCGCCTTCGGGACCGGCGTGAGGATGACGTCACCTTCTCTCATACTCGGGGTTCGGCTCTTTGATTAAGTCGGTTGAATATTCCGGCTCGCCATCGTCATAAGCATCGGCTAGCGCCCCCCGAGAAATAAGAGACCATTCAACACGCTCGCCGTCTCCGGCCCCGGCGATGGCCCGCGCCAGAGCGACATCCTCCAGGGCCTCTCCCACCACGTCGCGCACCAAGTCCCGACGCTCTTCAAGCACCTCGATGATGGCCGCTTTGAGTAACCTCTTCAGCCTCTCGTCGTCCGTCGCTGTTGACGTACTCACCTCGACTACCTGAACCGTTAGGGCCGCTGGTGGAGATGAATTATACCTGCTCGCGCCCGATTTTCCGCCGCCGATTAATGCTAAACGTAGAGGCGGCCTTCGCGTGGGTAACGCCGGTGTCTGGCGATGGAGTCGTGGTCGCTCAGGCGCCAGGAGTTGATCGCGCCGAGGGCCGCGAGGACGGCGTCGAGGGCGTCGCCGCCGCCGTTGCGCATGATGCGGCGGCGGTCGGTGTCGGGGAGCGAGACGTGGCGCGCGAGGCCGTCGAGGATGATCTTGCGGGTGCGGCGGCGCTTCGGCGTGAGCGGGCCGCCCTCGGGCTGCTTGTAGTTCTGGTGCGGCAGCCCGAGCCGCTTCAGAGTCGAGGCCGGGCAGGCTTCGACGAGCACGCGCCGCGCGTTCGCCAGCCGCCGGTACTGGAAGGGGAGGATGGCCGTCCGCCGCCGCCGGCGCAGCGGCCCGAGCACGTCGCGCATCCCGTAGAAGGTCTGGTAGATGATGCGGTAGTGGTAGGGGTCGAAGGGGGCCTTCTCCTCGATGTCAGTCAGACGCCGGATGTGCTTCCCGCGCCCTAAATTCTCCGCGCGCCGGATGCATTCGAGGCCCACCCCGTAGTCGTCCTCGCCCCACTCGCGCAGGAACTCGAACTGGCGGCCCCACCGCGCCCCCTCGCCCATCACCTCCACCGGCAGCCCGAACGGGAAATCCAGCGCCCACAGAGCGCCCTCCGACCCCGCAATCAGCTCCACCAGATGCCCCAGCGCCGCCCCCCGCTCCGCCGTCCCGCACAAATCTTCAAGGCGCGCCAGCACAGTCAACTTCAACGGACTCTCCCCCGCCCCGCGCCCGTTGCGCTCGACCCTCGCCACCCACGTGTTCCGCCCCGCGAGTTTAGCGCCGCTGAAATCAACGCCGTAAAACAGACTGAACTTCAATCAACCACCCCTTGCCCGATTTTGTGTGATGTGAGTAACGAGGATTTGTGTTTATGGGAAGCTTCGGTAAATCTCTTTCCGATTGAGGAAACGTAGGAAAATCACCTTATCGCCTTCAATGCGTAACCCGACGCGGTAGTCGCCGACTCTAATTCTACAATAGTTCCCGCCGCCTTTGAGCTTCTTCAGGTTCCCAACCTCTCCTAAATTCTGCGCCTTCTCGACGCCTCAATTAACTCCCGAACGCGCTGCAACAGCGGCTTATCCGTCACGACGCGCAAGTCTTTGGTGAAACTCTCTCTGAACTCGACGTTCACCGACCGCCCTCTAAAATCTCCATCACCTCATCGCGGCTCACGGCGGCGCTCTGCTCGCCCTCCTCGATGGCCCGCGCCAGCGCGATGTCCTCCAGAGCCTCCTCCAGCAGCTCGCGCACAAAATCCCTCCGCTCCTCCAACACCTCAATCACGGCCGCCTTCATTAACTCTTTCAACTTCTCATCATCAGCCGAAGTCATCCCCATACTTACCTCCGGTGCACACTTTAACCGAACGAGACGTATGCCTGCCGCTTGATAGGCAACGGCCGCGCTGCAATTGTACAGCGCGGCCGCCGAGCGATCACCGAAGCCTCTACTTTCCTTTGCGATTGTACGGGGACTGATTTGTAGGCTTCAGCGAAATGCCTTTTTGGCTGGCTTTAGACTGTACCGCGCCAGGAGTGCGGCCCAGTTTTAAGCCGATGACCCTTGTAGGCGTGTTCCCCTTCGCTAAACCACGGAGCCTGGAAATTTCCGTGCCCGTCCACTTCTTACCTGAATTTCTCGTAGATTTAGGCACGTCACACCTCCTAACAAGCTAAGGAGACTTACTTCCGACGGCGGCCGCGGGCGTCGGTGCCGGGGGCGCTGAACTGGGCGTAGGCGACGCGGAAGAGTTCGGAGAGGGCCTTGGCCGTCTCGGGCGTCAGGTTCCGGTCGGCGCGCAGGTGCGCCTCGACGATGTCGGGCGTGGCCTCGTGCGGGAAGTAGTGGACGGCCGCGGCGAGCGATTCGCCGGCGGCGTCGGCCGGCCGCGCGCCCATCACGCGCTCCATCGGCATGTTGAGCCAGCCCGTCAGGCGCGCGATGTTGTCGGCGTCGGGCTTGCCCGTCCCGTTCTCGATGCGCGAGAGCGTCGAGGCCGAGACGCCCGTCTCGTCCGCCACATCGCGCAGGGACAGGCCCAGCTCCTCGCGCTTGCGGCGGATGGCCCGCCCCAGCTCCACCGTGTTCACTAAGCTCTTCGACTGATCTGTCATCTCTTTGGCCTCCTTCGGGCACCTTTTCCGCCCATTTTTCGCCGGCCTTCACCCCTGGGCGGACGGGCGCGCCCCTTTCCAGCCCTGAACATAGCACAAGAAAATTTCGGATGCAAGACTTTGTTTTATGCTTGCAACAACCCGGAACCCGTGGTACACTGTTTCACGTATGAAACAGCACGGGGCGACCGCCATGCGGCCCCGGCTGAAACGGAAGGGTGAAAAGGTAGTGAGCGACGTGATCTGGGAGACATTCGACAGCCTTTTTAAGACGGTGCACCGGCAGGGGCGGCGCGTCGAGGAGTTAGAGGCGCGCGTCCTGGAGCTGGAGCGGCGGCTGCAAGAGCGGCCGGCGCAGGTGCAGAGGCAGCGGGAGCAGGTCGCGGAGATGCCGGCCGAGAGGGCCGCGTGAGTTCGACGGAGGAGAAGGCGATGGCAGCCGTACTCGACAAGAAGTCTTTGCTGCGCGATAAGCGCGCGCAGGGGATCGCCGCGATGGGGCTCGTCAACCGCGAGGGCGACCGCTTCCGCGTGACCACGCCCTCTCTGCGCGGCCGCCGCGCGAGCTACGAGGTCTGGCGCGACGAGGCCGGCAAGGTGCGCTGCACCTGCCTGGAGTTCGAGGAGCAGTCGGCCGCCGAAGCCTCGTTCCGCTGCGAGCACATCCTCGCCGTCAAGCACGCGCTGCTGAACAAGAGCACCGAGGCCGCCGCCAGGCAGGCGGCCCCGAGACCCGCGGCCCCGCAGGCGCAGGGCGCGGAAGTGAAAGCCGCGGCGGAGCCACAAGCTCCCCGCGCCGGAGACAGACACGCATCCGAGAAGCCGGCCGAGGCTGCCGCGGAGACGGTCGCCGAGACCGCCCCGCGCAAACGGCCGCGCTTCGTACGGGGGCAGGACGAGCAGCCGGAAGTCAAGACGGAGGCGACTGCGGAAGTCGCCGCCGCCGAGACTCCCCTTCGTCCGCTCGCGCAACACACACCCGAAGAGGAAACAGAGATGAGCAAGAAGCAAGCAACCGCACAGGCTCCCGCCGCGGAGCAGGAGTTCATCACGGCCGAGGAGTATGCCGACCAAGCCGCGGCCCAGGTCGTGCCGCTGGCCTTCGCCAACACGCTGCGCCAGCTCAAGCAGCCCGTAGACCCGAAGCTGATCAAGACGCGCGAGGGCTGGACCGACCGCAACGGCAACAAGCACATGGTCGAGTACGTCGAGTGGCACACGGTCGCAGACCTCCTCGACCGCATCGCCCCGACCTGGTCGCACTCGGTGCGCGGCATCGTCCAGATCGGCGACATGGTGGCCGTCACCGCCGCCATCTCGATTGACGGCGTCACCCGCGAGGGCGTCGGCACGGGTAACGCCGACAACGAGACCGGCATCAAGAAGGCCGAGCACGACGCCCTGAAGCGCGCCGCCATCAAGTTCGGCATCGCGCGCGAGCTGTACCAGCGCGAGTCGGAGGTCATCGAGCGTGAGGGCGCCGGCCCGCAGCCCGGCGACTTCCCGCGCGACCCGCTCGCCAAGTCCATGGCCGACCTCGTCACGCCGAAGCAGCTCGGCATGATCCGCGCGCTCGCCCGCGAGGCCGGCGTGGACGCCGAGGAGGAGTGCCAGGCCAACATGCGCTGCCGCACCGAGGAGCTTTCGAAGCGCGCCGCGTCGAGCTTCATAGACCACCTCAAGCGGCTCCAGACGGAGCAGACCTTCGAGGTGCGCCGGGCCAGCTGAGCGCGAAGTTTCAGGTTCAAAGTTTCAAGTTCCAAGTTAGAGACAAGTGGTTTTTAACTTGGAACTTGAAACCTGAAACTTTGAACTGTTCCCAGGGGGTGAAGGAAGATGACCACCGAAGAGTTGATCCAGGAGGCGCAGCCGCTCTCGTTCGAGCTGGAGTACGCCGACGAGGCGCGCGCGGAGGCGGCGGCCGCAGAGTCGGCCGAGCACCGCTCGAAGAAGGAGCAGATTCTCTCCCTGTACGAGCGCGGCACGACCGACATCGCCGAGATCGTCCGGCAGGTCAAGGCCCGGCCCTCCTACGTCGCGCAGGTCTTGCAGTCGGCGGGCCGCCTCGAAGGCTACTTCGACCTCTACACGACGACGGGCCGCGAGCAGAACGTCTACTCGCGTTACTTCCGCAACGTGCTCGCGTTCCGCAACGTCGAGGCCGCGCGCGAGAGCGTCCGGCGCATTGACCGGCTCTACAACTACTTCGAGCGCCTCGGCGACCGCGCCGGCCAGCACCAGGCGATGGTCCTGGCGCTCACCGGCAAGAACCGCGCCCGCTGGAGCGGCAAGCCCGAGGAGGCGCAGATTTTCAGTGAGTGGCTCGCACAGCACTAAGGCTTCGGGTTGCGGGTTTCGAGTTTGTTCCGCGTAAGTCGAACGACTCAACCCGAAACTCGAAACTGAGTTAAGGGCCGAGCAAGTTTTAAGAAGGAACACAATTTCTCCCTCGCACTGACCGGAACGAGCAAGGGGTGGGTTGAAAGGTGGGTTTTCACGGCGTGAAGGCTCACCTTTCTATTCGCGCACGAGCTGACTGACTCGTTCTGCGGTTCTAAGTCTCTACCCTCGCCAAGCAACCCTCGCGCGCCCGGCCTGTGTCACGGCCGGGGGACGGAGCAGTCCGCCCGCACTCAAAAGATTTTACGAGGAGCTTCTACCGCCGCACACCACTTCGAAGGAGAAGAACAGATGTCCGAACACAAGATTCCCGTCCACGGTACTTTCTGCTGGAACGAGCTGGCGACCAAAGACCTCGACGCCGCGAAGAGGTTCTACACCGAGCTGCTGGGCTGGCAGTTCCAGGTCTCGGACGCGGCCGGCATGGCCTACCACGAGATCGTCGCCGGCGGCGAGCACGTCGGCGGCCTCTACCAGTTGGGGCCGGAGCAGGGCGACGCCCCTTCGCACTGGACGGCCTACGTCGCCGTTGACGACGTGGACGCCCGCGCCGCGCGCGTCGAGGCCCTCGGCGGCAAGGTCCGCGTGCCGCCGACCGACATCCCCAACGTCGGCCGCTTCTGCGCCATCGCCGACCCGTCGGGCGCGACCATCTCGCTCATCACCATCAGGATGCCGGGCGCGGGGTCGTAGGATTTTCGATTTTTGATTTGCGATTTGCGATTTGGTTATCAGTCGTCAGTCGTCGGTCAGACCAGAACTGACGACTGACGGCTGACGACTTCAAATCGAAAATCAAAAATCGCAGATCAAAAATTCTCACCGCCGCCTCGCGAAACTTTTGGCTCCGTGCGGCCCCCTCCCGCACCGCGTTTGAAAGGAGCACCGAGATGAAAATCCGCCTCTCCCTCGTCCTCTTCGTCCTGCTGCTGTTCGCCGCCGCGTGGGGCGTCTCCGTCATCAGCGGCTTCGCCGCGCCGCCCGCCGACGACGAGGTCGCCCGCGCCGTCATCGCCCGCGAGCGCGCCTCCTTCGACGCCTGGCAGCGCAAGGACAAGAACTTCTTCGCCGGCTTCCTCGCCGACGACGCCACCTACTTCGGCGCGATGAACCCTTACCTGGAAACCGACCCGAAGGAGAACTTCCTGCCCAAGTTCGAGCAGATGACCGAGATGTTCAAGATGCTCGACTTCCAGATGTACAACCCGCGCGTGCAGGTCTACGGCGACACGGCCGTCCTCACCTACAACGCCGCCTCGACCGTCAGCATGGGCGGGCGCGTGCTGAACTACACGAGCAAGATGACGAGCGTCTACGTCCGGCAGGGCGGCGTGTGGCGCGTCGTCCACGGCCACGAGTCCATGAACCCCGGCGCGGGCGGGCAGTAGCCGCCCGGAGAGGAGGGCAGCAGCAATGAGGATCAACCACCTGGCGGTCGCCGCGTCGGCACTCGCCTACTGGGTGCTCGGCGCGCTCTGGTACGCCGCCTTCGAGAACCCCTTCGTCGCGCTCATGCGCTGGCGGCCGGAAGACGTCGCGCGCCTCCAGGCCGAGGGCGCGGCCCCGCAGATCGGCGTCGCGCTCGTCGGCTCGTTCGTCGCGGCCTACGCGCTCGCCTACCTCGTGAGGCTGACCGGCGCGGAGGACGCGCGGCGCGGGGCGCGGGTCGGCTTCCTCGCCTGGCTCGGGTTCGTCGTGACGACCAACCTGAACACCGTGCTCTTCGAGTTCAGGCCGCCCGGCCTCTACCTCATCAACGTCGGCTACCACCTCGTCGCGCTCGTCGGCATGGGCGCGCTGCTCGCCGTCTGGAGGCGGCGCGAGGCGCGCGCCCCCGCCTACCAGAGCTGACCCTGAGATTCGCGCCCTCCCTCACGGTCGGGCTTCTGTTATAATTTGACTCCCCCTGAAGAGGCCGAGAGGATGCCCGCGAAGAACGAAGACCTGCACGGCAACGTGCCGGACAAGGCCGAGGTCGCGCTGCTTTTGATCGACGTCATCAACGACCTCGAATTCGACAGCGGCGAGGAGCTTTTGCGCCACGCGCTGCCGATGGCCGAGCGGCTCGCCGCGCTCAAGCGGCGGGCCAAGGAGGCCGGCGTCCCCGTCATCTACGTCAACGACAACTTCGGCAAGTGGCAGTCGGACTTCAAGAAAATCCTGACGCACTGCCTCGAATCGGACGTGCGCGGCCGCCCCGTCGCCGAGCTGCTCCGCCCCGACGAGGACGACTACTTCGTCCTCAAGCCGAAGCACTCCGGCTTCTTCTCCACCACGCTCGACATCCTGCTCGACTACCTCGGCGTCAAGACGCTCATCCTCACCGGCCTGACCGGCGACATCTGCGTCCTCTTCACCGCGCACGACGCCTACATGCGCGACTTCAACCTCGTCATCCCCTCCGACTGCGTCGCCTCGAACGACCCCGAGGAGAACCGCTACACGCTCGAAAAGATGGCGCGGCTGCTCAAGGCCGACACGCGCCCCTCGGCCGAGATTGACTTCGACGAGCTGAAGCAGCTCTCGGCTCGCGAGCCGGCGCCGAACCCCGAGCCGCAGGCGCGCCGCTTCGCCGAGGCCGAGTGAGCGCCCCCCGGCGTACGCGGCCGTACAGAAGCGGCGGCCGGCCGCGTGCTATTCAAACTCCATTCCCCGTGCCCGAAGCCCCTCCGAACTAATTTCGAGCCGACCACCTTCCGAGGGAGATTTCATGCGACGCATCCTTTACGAGAACGGACTCTCCATCGTCCTCTTCATCCTCTTCGCCCTGACGCTGCTCGGCCAGAGCGTCACGGGCCTGCGGGAGTACAACGAAGACCAGCGCGAGCACGGCCAGCCGCCCGTGGCCTACGCCGAGTACCTCGGCACCGGCCATTTCATCGAGGCCACGTTCGAGAACTGGGAGAGCGAGTTCCTCCAGATGGCCGCCTTCGTCCTGCTCACGGCCTTCCTCTATCAGAAGGGTTCGTCCGAGTCGAAAGACCCCGGCCGGGTCGAGGAGGTTGACACGCGCCTTTTGCCGGAGGACATCCCCGAAGACGCGCCGTGGCCGGTGCGCCGCGGCGGCTGGGTGCTGAAGCTCTACGAGAACTCGCTCAGCCTCGCCTTCGCCGTCCTCTTCATCCTCTCGCTGGCGCTGCACGCGGTCGGCGGCGTCGAGGAGTACAACCAGGAGCTTTTCGACCACGGCGCGGCCGGGCAGCAGCTCACGGCCCTCGAATACATGGCGACCTCGCGCTTCTGGTTCGAGTCGTTCCAGAACTGGCAGAGCGAGTTCCTCTCCGTCTTCGCGATGGTGGTGCTGACGATCTTCCTCCGGCAGCGCGCCTCGCCCGAGTCGAAGCCGGTCTACGAGGCGCACGCCGCCACCGAGAGGTGAGCGCGCCGCCCCGCGCGAAAAAGTCAGAAGCCCGACCGTGAGGGAGGGCGTTGAGGCTGTCGTCAAGCTCAACGCCC